>NZ_SDMK01000001.1:2100705-2400806 GCF_004123295.1 Silvibacterium dinghuense
GGGTTACGAGGATGACGGCAAAGGCGTAAAAGATGATGCGTCCGCGCTGGGGAAAGAGCTCGCCGGTGGAGATGTATTCCGGCAGCGAGAGGGCCGCGGCCAGGGTGAGCACGCCGCGCATGCCGCTCCAGCCCATGACCAGCAGCTCATTGCGGCCGGGCTTGACGATGGGCTGCTTGAGCACACGGGTACGCAGGAACCAGGAGATGCGGGCGCCGGGGAAGATGAAGATCATGCGCACGGCGATGACCACGGCTGAGACCAGCGCCGCGCCGGCGAGCATGTGGGGCCAGTTGAGCTGGCCGTGGATCTCGCGCATGCCGTTCAGAACGGTAGGCAGCTGCAGGCCGATGACGATGAAGACCAGGCCATTGAGGACGAAGTCGATGGTGCTCCAGACGGTGCGGCTGTCGAGCCGGGCCTGGATGGAGAAGCTTTCCGAGGTGGCGCGGCCCAGATAGAGTCCGCAGACGACGGTCGCCAGCACGCCTGATGCGTGGATCGATTCGCCGAGCAGGTAGGCGAAGTAGGGCGTGGCGATGTTGACCAGCAGCGGTACCTCGCTCGAGCGCGGGAAGTGGCGGAGGATGAAGCGCTCGAAGCGCAGGATGAAGAAGCCGACGAGCAGACCGGCGCCAATGCCGCCGAGCATCAGCCAGAAAAATTCGGTGACGCCGCTGGTGAGAGTCGGGATTTCGTTGTCGGTGACCAGGGCGATGGTGAACTGCAGGGCGAGCAGGCCGCTGGCATCGTTGATCAGACTTTCGCCTTCGATGATCTCAAGCACCTCGGCGGGCAGGCCGACGCGCGAGGCGATGGCTCCGACGGCGATGGCGTCGGTCGTAGAGACGACGGCGCCGAGCAGGGCTCCGGTGCGCCAGTCGAACTCCGGCATGAAGAGGTGGGCAATGAGCGAGACGCCGGCGACGGTGAATCCGACCAGGCCCAGGCCAAGCATGGCAATGGTGACGAGATTGAAGCGGAATTCGCGCCACGCGGTATTGAGCGTGCTGGCAAAGAGCAGCGGCGGCAGAACGACGAGGAAGACGAAGGTCGGGTTGATGGAGACGTGGGGGATGAGCGGGAAAAAGCTGAGCACCAGCCCACTGAGCACAAGAACGATGGGATAGGGGGTCCGCAGGCGCTGGGCAAGGGCCGCGAGCGCCGCCACCAGGACGACCAGGACGAGCAGGGTGAGTTCGGTGCTATGGATCCGTGAGCCCAACGTTTCTCCTCAAGAGTCAGGGGATAGTGATGAGATGGCAGCCCCCGGCGATTCGATGAATGATGCCGGATCTTTCGCTTGCCGGGTGGGAGCGCGGTGCCAACTGTGCCCGGTGTGAATTAGACTAATGTGTTTGACTGCCTCGGCGGCGGTGGCCCGCGTGAAAGTGGATCGGCCGGTGACGAGGGATGGACAGGTGCTGTTTCCATCTTGGCCTGCGCCGCGGGATGCCCGGGCTGGGCTGTAGCGTTTTCAGCTTCAGAACCAGAAAGCTCATTTCAGCTTCGCGACCGAAACCATAAGCTTCGCAATCGAAAGGAAATCCATGCCGACCGATGTACTGATGCCCCAGATGGGCGAGTCGATTTTCGAGGGAACGATTACCAAGTGGCTCAAGAAGCCCGGTGACAAGGTGGAGCGGGATGAGCCGCTGTTCGAGATTTCGACCGACAAGGTGGATGCGGAGATTCCTTCGCCCGCCGCTGGCGTGCTGAAGGAGATCAAGGTCGAAGGCGGAGCGACCGTCCAGATCAACACCGTGGTGGCGGTGATCGAGGAAGCGGGCGGTGCGTCGGCTCCTGCTGCCCCTGCTGCTCCCGCGGTTGCGACCCCTGCCGCGGCTCCCGCAGCAGCGCCTGCTGCCCCGGCTGCCGGTCCGGCGACCGACGTGGTGATGCCGCAGATGGGCGAGTCCATCTTCGAGGGCACCATCACCAAGTGGCTCAAGCAGGTGGGCGACAAGGTAGAGCGCGACGAGCCGCTCTTTGAGATTTCGACCGACAAGGTAGATGCGGAGATTCCTTCGCCCGCGGCCGGTACACTGACCGCGATCAAGGTCGAGGCGGGCTCGACGGTCCAGATCAACACCGTGGTGGCCACCATCGGCGGCGCAGCCGGTGCTTCGGCTCCTGCGGCAGCTCCCGCACCTTCCACCGCTGCTCCTGCGGCTCCTGGCGCGCCGGTTCCGGCTGCTGCCTCGACCGCTGCCGCCGAGGAAGACGAGACCTCCGGCTCGGCCGAGCATGGCCGCACCTCGCCGCTGGTGCGCAAGATCGCCAAGGACAAGAATGTCGACCTGAACAAGGTGACGGGCACCGGTGCAGGTGGACGAATCACGAAGGAAGATTTGGAAGCCTATCTGGCGAAGCCGGCTGCCGCCGCTGCTGCTCCGGTTGCCGCTCCTGCGGCCCCGGCTGCTGCGCCAGCCGCACCCAAGGCTGCCCCGGCTCCGGCCTCTGCCGCTCCCACGCCGGGCGAACTGGTGCCGCTCTCGAAGATGCGCTCCATCATCGCGCAGCGCATGGTCGAGTCCAAGCGCACCAGCCCGCACGTCCACACCGTCTTCAAGATCGACTTCACCAAGATCGTGAAGCTCCGCGAGAAGGAAAAGAACAAGTACGAGCAGCGCAACGGCGTGAAGCTGACCTATATGCCGTTCATCACCCGCGCCGTGGTCGCCAACCTGAAGAAGCTGCCGATCATCAACGCGCAGATGGAAGGCGATGCGATCCGCTACCCCGCGAACATCAACATCGGCATCGCGGTCGCGCTCGAGTGGGGCCTGATCGTGCCGGTCATCAAGCAGGCTGAGGAGAAGAGCTTCCTGGGCATTGCCCGCTCCATCGCCGACCTGGCGGAGCGCGCGCGCGGCAAGAAGCTGAAGCCGGATGAGGTGAGCGGCGGCACCTTCACCATCACCAACCCGGGCATCTTCGGCGAGCAGTTCGGCACCCCGATCATCAACCAGCCGGAGTCTGCGATTCTCGGCGTCGGCGGCCTCTTCAAGGAGCCCGCGGTCGTCACCGCTCCGGACGGCACCGAGTCGATCGCCATCCGCCACTTCCTGCACCTGACCCTCGGCTTCGATCACCGCACCATCGACGGCGCCGACGCAGGCAAGTTCATGTCGGAAGTCAAGAAGACGCTCGAAAACTGGTCGGAAGATATCGGCTAGTTAGCAGCATTTAGCGGTTAGCAGTGAGTCACAAAGACGGCCAGTGGGAGCCTTGCTCCTGCTGGCCGTTGTGTTTTTACCAACCAAAAGATTTGTCATCCCGACCGAAGTGGAGGGACCTGCGGTTGTCTTCAGACAGGAGACAAGCTGGAACTTAGATAGGTTCGTGGTGTCTAAGCTCTTAGTCCTTGCGGAGGAAGAATGAAAAGGCTTGTGCTGATCGTGGTGCTTATGAGTTCCAGTTGTTTCGCACAGACACGCATGTTTCCCGCGGGCGCTCTCGATACAAGAAACGATCTCGATGTGTTTAGGAACCAGTGGTATTCGCGTGCTCTGCAGGCATTACACGAGCCGTCGCTTTCCTCCGAAGCAAAAGATCAGAGAGTGGAAAGCTATCGATTTCTGTGGTTGCGTTCGTTCAACCATCCTGTCTCTGTTCGTATCTATAGAAACGACAAGAAGCAGTGGATGCTTACTCTGAAGATTGCAAGTGGTGCGGGAGGTTACCCTCCAGGTGTTCTTATCGATGAGGAAACCTGCGGAGTAAAGGATGTAGATATGCAAGCGTTCCTAACGCGCGTCAATAAGACAGGCTTTTGGACCGCCCCTAATCCGGTGAATGATCAAAAAGGGACGGATGGTTCGCAATGGATCATCGAAGGTGTGAAAGACGGGAAGTATCACGTTGTCGATCGCTGGTATCCGAAGGATGGAGTTGCCAGAGAGCTTGGCTGGGAGATGGTGTTTAATCTGGCCGGTCTTGAAGTCCCAAAGCAAAGCATCTATTGAATGCATCGTTGTTGATGTCGCAGGTCCCTCCGCTTCGGTCGGGATGACAGTCAATTATTGATATGGGAAGCAAAACGGCCAGCAGGGCAACAACCCCACTGGCCGCTTTTTCACTAACCGTATTTGTAACTGACCGCTAACTGCTAGACTTACAGCTTCCCCTGCGCCTCGAGCACCCGCTCCACAGCTTCTTCCGGCGTAGCACCCACAGCCGATAAGTGCCCCATCTTTCTTCCTGGTCTTGCGCTATGTTTCTCGTATAAGTGCAGTCTTACTCCGGGTACGGCCAGTGCGGCATCCCAGCGAGGCTCGCGGCAGTTGCCTTCCTTGTCGAACCACAGGTCGCCGAGCAGGTTGGAGATGGCTGCGGGCTGTACCACCGACACATCGCCGAGCGGCAGGTCACACGCCGCGCGGATGGCCTGTTCGAACTGGCTGGTGACGCAGGCGCGTTCGCTGGCGTGGTAGCTGTTGTGCGGACGCGGCGCGAGCTCGTTGACCAGCAGGTTGCCGGATTTCGTTACGAACATCTCGACTGCTATCAGCCCCTCGAGCTCGAACTCCTGTGCGATCCGTGCAGCGATACCCTGAGCCTGGTTCTCCATTTCAGCTCGAATCGAAGACGGGATCACGCTCCAGGCCAGGATCTGCTTCTCGTGGTGGTTCATGGCCGAGGAGAAGCTTTTCGTCTCGCCGTTGGGAGCGCGGGCCACCATTACGGAGATTTCGCGATCGAGCTCGACGGCCTGTTCCGCCACGCAAGGTTTCTCGCCCAGCAGCTTCCATGCCTCGGCCGGTGTGGTGGCGTCGCCGAAGCCGAGCTTCACCTGGCTTCGGCCGTCGTAACCGCCGCGCGCGCTCTTCACGAAGAGCCTGGGGCCAATCTCTGCGGCAGCCTTTACGAGGTCTTCTTCCGACTCGATCGCACGCCAGGGTCCGAGCGGGAAGCCGTGCTCGGCGAGCCACGTCTTCTGCAGGATGCGGTCCTGGATGATGCGCATCAGTTCACGGCCTGGGCGGACGGGCGCAAACTTCTGCGCGGCGTCGAGGCAGGCGAGCGAGACCTGCTCGATCTCGAGGGTGATGACGTCGGAGCCGCGGGCGAGGTCGGCGGCGGCGCGGGCGTCGTTCCAATTGCCCTCAAAACAGGCGTCGACGACGAAGCGGGCCGGGCATGAAGGATCGGGGTCCATGACCTGCACGCGGTAGCCGAGCGAGCGGGCGGCCATGGCCATCATGCGGCCGAGCTGGCCTCCGCCGAGGATGCCGATGGTTGCGCCGGGCAGAATGGGGTTGGCGGTCTTTGCGGTTGTCTTGCTGTCGGTCACTGGGGCAGCTCCTGCGCGAGCACTTCGTCGCGGCGGCTCTCGCGCCAGGCTTTGAGACGGGCGCGGAGGTCGGCGTCCGTGGTGGCGAGGATCTGTGCGGCGAAAAGTGCGGCGTTCGCCGCTCCCGGCTTGCCAATGGCGAGCGTTCCAACCGGGATGCCCTTGGGCATCTGCACGATGGAAAGCAGCGAATCGAGACCATTGAGCAGGGTGGCGGGCACGGGCACGCCGAGGACCGGCACCGTCGTCTTGGCGGCGAGCATGCCCGGCAGGTGCGCGGCGCCGCCGGCTCCGGCAATGATGGCGCGGAGACCGCGTGCTTCGGCCTGTTCGGCGTACGCGAAGAGCCAGTCTGGGGTGCGATGGGCGGAGACGACACGGGCTTCGTGAGGGATGCCGAACTCCTTGAGGATCTCGACGGCCGGAGCCATGACTTCGTAGTCGCTCTTCGAGCCCATGACGATGCCTACAAGGACTTCTCCCGCAGGCTGCGGGACTGGCTTTCCGGGCGACTGTGCCTTCGGCGCGCTGGTGGATTTCTTCAGATTGGCTTGTTTCTTCAAGGCAGACGGCACTCCGTAGCGTTTGACAACTCTTCAGGGTAATTGAAGCGGTGCTCTTTAGGGAAAAGATGCGGAAGGCAGCGTTTCTAAAGGCTGATGTATCAATCCATCGGTATTTGTAGGTGTTTCTGTTACGTATTCGCCTTGAAAAGGCTAATACGTAACAGTGAAAGTGATAAATAGGGGAAGTGCTGGAAGGAAGCCGCTTCGCGCGAGGGTCGCATTATTGCCTGAGTGCCCGGCGGAGGCTTCCACCCACTTCCCGGAGGCGATCTTCGGCTGCCGCGCGGTCGAGCTGGAGCTGGTGCATGACGATGGCCGTTTTCACCGACCCGGCCTGCTCGATCAGGGTGGAGGCCGCAGCTGTCTCAAGGCCGGTGACCGTCGAGACAATGCGGGCTGCACGGTCGCGCAGCTTGGCGTTGGTTGGCTGCACGTTGACCATCAGATTGCCGTAGACGTAACCGAGCCGGACCAGCGCCCCTGTCGAGAGCATGTTGAGGACAAGTTTGGTGGCGGTGCCGGCCTTCATGCGCGTGGAGCCGGTGACAGCTTCCGGGCCGGTGACGGGAGTGATTTCGAGCTCAGCCGCCTGAGCAAGCCGTGAGCCGGCGACGCAGCTGAGACCGATGGTCAGGGCACCGAGTGCACGGGCATAGGCGATACCGCCGAGGACATAAGGCGTGCGGCCGCTGGCTGCGATGCCAACCAGCACATCGTTTGCGGAGAAGCCGTGGGTCTCAAGGTCGCGCCTGCCCTGCGTTTCGTCGTCTTCGGCGCCTTCCACGGGGTGGCGGAGTGCGTGATCGCCGCCGGCGATGAGGCCCTGCACCATCTCGGGAGGCGTGTTGTAGGTGGGCGGACACTCGGAGGCATCGAGGACGCCGAGACGGCCGGAGGTGCCTGCGCCGGAGTAAAAAAGGCGTCCGCCGCGCTCCAAGCGCAGGGCGATGGCATCGATGGCGGCGGCAATGCGCTCCGACTCGCGTCCCACGGCATCGACGGCTTCCTGGTCACAGGCATGCAGCGCACGGACAAGATCCGCAGTGGACCGGCTGTCGAGGTCGGCAGTGGCAGGGTTGCGGGCCTCGGTGGTGAGCGCGGCTAGGTTCTCGATCATCCTCCTAGCCTATAGGTCACATTGATCTGTGTCTGCACGCTGACCGGCTTGCCACGTAGGAGAAAAGGCTGGAATCTCCATGTGTGGACCGCGAGCATGGCAGCAGCGGCCAGTCTATAGTCTGGCGCGGAGATGACCATGAGCTGCTGGATAGTGCCGTCTTCGGCGATGATTGCGGAGATGTCCACCTCTCCTTCCCAGTGTTGCTGTTTGGACTCGACGGGATAGATCGGCGGATCGCCTGCGATTCTGTGGCCTTTGATAAGCCCATCCACCTTTTCTGAGAGCACGTTGTTTGGACCTGTTTCCACTGCGTCGGGCGGCGGTTGAAAGGCTGCCTCGTTCACGGTGCCAATCAGGTTTCCTTCTTCAAGATGTGCGCTGGCGTAGCTCTTTTCCCCGTCCACAATCTGCAGCTGGATGGGGACGGAGTGACCTGCAAGACTCCCTACCTGTTGATAGAGCGTGGTGTGGGTTCCGAAGGAGCCCACGGTGCGCAAGATCGGCTTGTTCTGCTCGAAGCAGTAGACGGGGAAAAGGCCGAACGGAGGCCCTGCGAGAATGTGATCGAGATGGCCGGCCGTCTCGATGCAGACGAAGTGCTCGTGCGAGTACGGGTTGTCCCTGTGTTGGATCGTGTATCCGGCGAGCTTGTCGGGCGGAGGTATCGGCTCGGTAATTCTACTCAGGAGCGTGAGTTCTGCAGCTGGTGGCAGGGTCGGATCGCCGGAGCGGAAGTGCCCGCGCTCATTCTGATACTCCGTCTGGTTGAAGTGATCGCTGACCCATTCGCGCTTATACTTGTTCGGCGCGGCCCACCACTCCTCGACCGTTCCCTGGTTTGCGGGCTTTCCGTCGCGGTCGAAGGTCTGGTAGCTGTATTTCGCATGCCAGGGCTTCATCTCGGCTGAGGTCAGACCGCTGACTTCGCGCGCAAGGTCAAGGAGCGCCTTCGGATTATTCGGCATCGAAATATTAGATGTCGAAGCCCTGGGAGTGGAATTCTGTGCGAAGAGAGCCGGAGCAGAGAGCAGGGCAACGCCCAGGAGCGCGGTGAGGGAGCGTATCCGTATGAGCATGGGTAGGCCCATGCTAGTGGAGGCGGCGCTCCCTTGCCAGTGAAAATCTAGCTGTCAAAGTGATCGAGAAGAGCGTCGAAATCTTCGAGGCGGGCGTATTCGATGATGACGCGGCCCCGGCCTTTCTTGTCTTCGATACGCACTTTGAGCCCGAGAGCGCGCTGGATGCGGAGCTCGGCCTCGCGGACATTGGGATCGCCTGCCTGGCGATCCTCCTTTTCCTTGCCCTTTTCCTTCTTTTCCGGGTTCAGAATGCCCTGCACGTAGCTTTCGGTCTGTCGTACAGACATCGAAAGCGCGAGGACTTTCTGTGCCGCGGAGAGAATCGTTTCAGGATTTTCCAGTGCCAGCAGGGCGCGGGCATGACCGAAGCTAAGTTCAGCGGCTTCCACCTTGGCCTGAATTGCTTCTGGAAGGCGGAGCAGCCGAAGGAAGTTCGAGACCGAGGCGCGATCCTTGCCCGTGCGCTTGGCCATCTGCTCCTGCGTCATCTTGAACTCGCCGGCAAGGCGGTTATAAGCGCGCGCCTGCTCCATCGGGTTCAGGTCTGTGCGCTGCAGGTTTTCGACGATGGTCATCTCCATCGCCAGCTCATCTGATACGGTCTTCAGGATGGCGGGGATGGTTTCCTTGCCTGCGCGCTGCGAGGCAAGCCAGCGGCGCTCGCCGGCAATCAGCTGAAAGCGTCCATTGGCCAGGGGGCGGACGAGAATCGGCTGCACCACTCCGGTGGCGGCGATCGAGGCTGCCAGCTCGTTGAGCTGCGTTTCGTCAAAGCGGGTACGAGTCTGATAAGGGTTCTTGTCGATCTCGCCAACCGGGATCTCGCGTGGGGTGCCTTCCAGGACCTGCGGCTTGGGTTCCGGCTCCGGCGCGGGCTTTGCCGGTGCGGGAGCTGCGGCGCGGGGCAGCAGCGTATCGAGTCCACGGCCGAGAGCGCGGCGCTTGGGTGCTTCTTTTGGGGAGGTGGCTGGCGGCATGGGCGAATCCTTCGAGCGGGAGAGTGATGTCAGGGTACAGGCGGAACAAGTGAGGCGAATCGGATGCCTCAGCCGTAAGGCCAGAAGCGAACCTTGGCTGCCGGTTTCGATGCCGCTGCAGCCTTGCGTTCCTTGGCTTTGGGGCTGACGCGCTTGTGGCGGCTGAGGAGCTCCTCAGCCAGCTCGGCATAGCTTTCCGCGCCACGCGAGCGCGGGTCATATAAAAGGACAGGCTTGCCATAGCTTGGCGCTTCGGCGAGGCGGATATTGCGCGGGATGCTGGTCTTGAGAAGCTTGTCCTTGAAGAACTCGCGCAGGTTTTCGGTCACCTGCTGGGCCAGGTTTGTCCGGTCGTCGTACATGGTGAGCAGGACGCCTTCGATCTGGAGGTCGGGGTTCAGGCTCTCCTGGACCCGCTCCAGGGTGTGCATGAGCTCGCTGATGCCTTCGAGAGCGAAGTACTCGGCCTGCATGGGCACGAGGAGGCCGCTGGCAGCCACCAGAGCATTCAGAGTCAGAAGATCGAGCGCCGGCGGGCAGTCGAGCAGGATGTAGTCGTAGTCGGCTCGGATGGTGTCGATGGCGTCGCGGAGGCGATAGGCGCGGCGATCATGCTCGATAAGCTCGACATTGGCGCCGATGAGGTGCTTGCTCGAAGGAACGAGCTTGAGAGTGTCGATCTCGGTCGGCTGAAGGGCCTCGGCAAGAGTAGCTTCTCCGACGAGGATGTCATAGGTGGATTTGCGCTGCTCGTCGCGCGGCAGACCATATCCCCCGGTGGAGTTGGCCTGGGGGTCGCAATCGATCAGGAGGACACGGAGTCCCTCCATGGCGAGCGCGGCCGAGAGGTTGATCGCGGTGGTGGATTTGCCGACGCCGCCTTTTTGATTGACGACAGCGAGAACGGTGTTTGTGCTGGATGCGGAGGCGTCTGCCATGAAGAAAAAGGGTATCGATGGGGCGGGGGAGGATGCAATGGGGATGGCTGTGCGAAAGTCGAGGAAAACTGTGGAAAGTTTTCGGGGCCGCATTGAGGGATGCGGGGGAATGCGCGTCTGGAGCGGGTTTGCGCAGGGTTCTCGGAACGGTGGGGTTGTGGGTAAGTATGCAGGCAACGGTGGAAATCGTGGAGTGTTCCACGTGGAACGCAGCGGCGCTATGGGCTAAGAGCCTGTTATGAACTTTCGCGTGAGCGGCGTTGCTGGGGAAAATCGGCCGAGACGAGACGGAGGCCGAAGGCATAGGCTATTCCTAGGCGAGGCCGACAACGAAGTATGGGCCGATTTTCCCCGCAACCCGAAGGGCTGGGGCCAATTTTCCCGATCTCTTCGTCGCTCGCTGCTCGGATATGGCCCGATATCCGTCGCAACTCGCTCCTCGACCTCGAAAAAAATTGGCTCCCAGCGACCGCCGCGGGAAAGTTCATAACAGGCTCTAAGTGGCGAGGAAATGTTCCACGTGGAACAAGAGAAAGAAAGAGGTTCTTTCTCTCTGCATAAGCACGGGGAGAGAACCGAAGCCAGCTATCCGTGGAGCACAGGCTTGGGAATGGAGCCTTGAGTGCTTCCAGGCGATGTCGCAGGTGATATCGCGGGGATTTTTGAAGAGGAAGAGAAGATGTTCCACGTGGAACATGGAAACGCAGGAGATGGGCGCGTTCCACGTGGAACAATCAGGCTGGGAGGTGGCCGCGAAGCAGGAATCCATGCCCGCTGCTATGAAGGTTCCGTGGCGCATCCCATTGGAGGCCGGGTAGAACGGGCGCAACGGCTTGTTCCACGGCTTCGCGAGTATTTTCTGTGGCGAAGAGAAGGAGATATCCCCCCTCCTGTACGCGCTCAGCGGCAAGGGCTGTCGCCTCAACCATCTTGTCCACCGCGCGCAGTGTCACGGTGCCAAAACGCTGGGGCAAGGGCATCGTCTCGATGCGTCCATCGAAGACCCGGGCTGATAAACCCAGGGTACGAACGGCTTCCCTGAGAAAAGAAGACTTCTTGGCCTGCGATTCCGCCAGGGTTACGACCAGCTCCGGGCGCAGAATGGCGACAGGAATTCCGGGAAAACCCGCCCCGGAGCCAAGATCGAGGACAGTTGAAGAGGGGAGTGCACCGGCATCAGGGATAGCGCGGGCGCATTCGATGGATTCGAGAAAGTGGCGGCGAAGGATTTCTTCAGGATTGCGGATGGCTGTGAGGTTCAGCCGGGCGTTCCACTTGAGGAGAAGCTCGAGGTAGGTTGCGAACTGGCCGGGAGCGCCTTCGGGAAGAGGATCGAGGCCGGCTTTGTCCACGGCCTCGAGGAGGAGATCGGCCGCATTCATCGGGCAGCGTCCGCCGCGGTGCCGGAAACAGCGACAGATTCGACGACGGAGCGCGGCTTCCAGGTCGAGGCGGCGGCGAGGAACGCGGCAAACAGGGCGCGGGAGGCTGGATCGGCGTCATAAGAGCGCTCGGGATGCCACTGTACGGCGAGAACAAAGGCCTCGCTCGTACCCTCGAGCGCCTCGATGATGCCGTCTTCACGGCTGCGGGCGGCGATGCGGAGCCGGTCTCCGGGCTGGTCGACGGCCTGGTGATGGCTGCTGTTTACCGGGAGCGGGTCTGCGGGCGTGTCGTGCCCCACAATCGCGGCCAGCCGCGTTCCGGGCTCGATAGTGACGGAATGGGCATCCACGATGGTGCGTCCGGGAGCATGATTGACGCTCGTCGGGTGCTGGGTCGGGATGTCTTGGATGAGTGTGCCGCCGCGCCAGACGTTCCATGACTGGAAGCCGAAGCAGATGGCGAGCAGCGGTTTGTCGAGGTTTGCGGCATCCTGCATCAGCAACTCATCCACGGCTTCCCGGGCGGGATCGGTGGCATTGCAGGCCGGGATGCGGGGATGGCCGTACTTTTCCGGATCGACATCGGCTCCGCTTCCAGGGAGCAGCACGCCCTGGCAGGAAGCAGCCAGGCGGGCAACTTCGGCCGGCGATGCACTGAGAGGAACTTCGACCGGGATACCGCCGGCTGCTTCGATCGCATGGAGGTACTGCGGCAGGGAGCGGGCATTATAGGCAGCGTCGGTGCTGTGAGGAACAGGGATGGCGATGCGGGGTGCGCTCATGATTGTGCCTTCGATGGAACGGTCTCGAACACGCCTAAGTGCTCAGAACGGGCGGCTCGAGGTGAGAGTGTTGGTAGTAAAGACGGCTGATCTCGTCGCGTAGCCGGGCGGTGAGCTTGTCGAGATCGCGCATCGTATATCCGATGGTGTCGATGGGCTCACCGACGGCAATCGTGACCGGTACGGGGTAAAAAACCGAGGTATGGATTGGGAGCAGCTCCCAGGTGCCGATCAGCGCAATGGGAACAAGGGGTACCTGGGCACGGACGGCCATAAACGCCGGTCCGTTCAGAAATTCGTCGGGGTGACCAGCGTCGGAACGGCCGCCTTCCGGGAAGATAAAGAGCGGAAGGCCGGATTTGAGTGTTCTCACGGCGGAGCTGAGGCTGCCGACCGAAGCGCGTGGGTTGCTGATATTGACCGGAACCTGGCCGGAGCGGGTGAGATGCCAGCCGATGAAAGGCAGGCTGAACAGCTCGTGGCGGGCCACGATGCGGAACTGGAACGGCAGCGCGCCAAAGATGACCGGCGTGTCCATATAGGACAAGTGGTTGGCGCAATACACGGCGACGCTGCCATTCAGGAACTGGGCATTGAGGACACGCACCCGGCTGCCGCTGATACGGGTAATGGTGCGTCCCCAGCGCTGGGCGATGGCATGTTGCTGGCGCCCGGATTTATCCCACAGGGATGCAATCAGAGACAGGCTGCCGAAGAATGCAGTGGTGAGAAAGAAGGCCGGAGCACGGAAAACGTAATTAAAGAGCCACGTGCCGGCAGGAATGGGATTGGGACGGGGCTTGAGCGTGGGCTGCATGTCGTTTTCTTTCAGCGTGCCGGCTTCGTATTCAGGGTCTGGGCCATGGGACGGAGTTCTCCCACAAGGTAGACGCTGCCGGTGATGACGGTAAGGCCGGCTTCGCCGGTCAGTGCGCGGGCACGCTCGAGGGCTTCGCCCGGGCTGGCAGCAGTCTCAAAGCTCGTGCCGGTGGCGGCCATCGCGGTGGAGAGCTCCGCGAGCGTAGCCGTGCGCGGCGAGGGCACCTCGGTGAGGATAACCCTGTCGAAAAGAGGGAAAAGTATCTGCGTCATTTCGCCGATGGCTTTGTCGCGCAGACAGCCGAAGACGGCGATAAGGGGGCGCGGCTCGGGATCGAGATGGGAAAGCGCGGCGCGCAGGGCCCAGGCTCCCGCGGGATTATGGGCGACGTCGAAGAGAATGCGGCCAATCTGCTCGAGGCGTCCGGGCCAGCGGGTGTTCCGGATGCCGGCGGCAATGGATGCCGGCGTTAATTTGTAACTGTCACTGATACGATTGCGGAGTGCCGTTGCCGCTGTGATCGCCAGGGCGACATTGCGCTGCTGGTGCGCGCCGTGCAGAGGCGAGGCGATCTCGATGGCCTCGCCCAGCACGCGGATCGAATAGCTGTTGCTTTCCGTGGCGCGGGATGGGATGTAGTCCGCAGCATTGATGCCTTCGACGTGCAGCGCAACGGCGATCTCACCGATGGCCTGATTCGCTTCGGGATGCTGCGGAAGGGTTACGAGAACCCCATGTTCACGCAGGATGCCGGCCTTTTCGCGAGCAATGTCGGTGATGGTGAGCCCAAGCCATTCGGTGTGATCGAGCGAGATGTCGGTGATGACGGAGACCAGCGGTTCGACGATATTGGTGGCGTCGAGACGTCCGCCCATGCCGACTTCGAGGACGGCGATATCCACACTTTCCTCGGCGAAGCTGAGGAAAGCGAGGGCGGTCATGGCCTCGAAGAAGCTGGGATGCCCAGGTAAGGAGCCTGCAGTGACGAGACGGCGGGCCATGTCATCGACCTGGAAGTACAGACGTGCGAAGGCATCGTCGCCGATTTCCCTGGGGGGATGGCCCGGGGCGAGGAACTGGATGCGCTCGTTGACGCGCGTGAGATGCGGCGAGGTATAGAGGCCGACGCGCAGACCGGAGGCCGCAAGGATGCTGGCAAGTGTGGAAGATGTGGATCCTTTGCCGTTTGTGCCCGCGACCAGCACCGAAGGGAATGCCTGCTGGGGATTGCCGAGAGCAGCGGCAAGAGCGCGCATCTGGCTGAGCTCGAACTTGCGGCGCGGCTGGCCGGGCGCAGGCGCATGAAGCTCTCCCGCGAGCGCATAAAGGCCCTCAATGGCTGCTGCGTAGGACATAGCTCAATTTTAGTGGATGACGGGCTATTCAGACGCCCAGTCAGATCCTGTCGGATTCTGTGGCATCGCGCTGTTCTCCCAGGTCATCTCTAGAGGTATGAGCATGACGCGGCGCAGGTTTGGACAGATGCTGACGGCGATGGGGCTCGCTCCCGTTGCAGGACGGATGGTTGCCGAAGGTGAGCTCTCTGCTACGAGCGGCGGCGCAGGAGATCCCCAGCTGCTGCGGCTCTCACGCAATGGATGGATGCCGAACAACGAGCATCTGCCGGTGTTGCTCTATCGCGGTGTGATTCCTGGCCATGGCGAAGATCCTGCGTCCCGTTTCGAGGCCGTCTTCGCACGGAATGGCTGGCCTCCGCAATGGCGCAATGGTGTCTACAGCTTTCATCACTATCACTCGACCGCGCACGAGGTGCTCGGCTTCGCTGCCGGACACGCGCGCATCCTGCTGGGCGGTGAGGGCGGACATGAGGTCGCCGTCGAAGCTGGGGATGTAGCCGTGTTGCCCACTGGCACGGGTCATTGCCGGCTGTCGGCCAGCGACGACTTTCTTGTCGTGGGTGCCTATCCTCCGGATCAGCAGTGGGACATCTGCCGCGCAGCGCCGGATGCAACAGCGATCGAACGCATGTCGCATCTTCCGTATCCGAAGAGTGATCCCGTTGCAGGCGCGAATGGCGCTCTGCTGCGCACATGGAGCTGAAGGCATCGCAGGATCACGTTCGTTGCAAGCGAACCAGACGCGAGGCCAACCCAGGATGCGCGCGGCAGCGAGCCTTTTCACGGTTTTTTCAAGCGTTGTTGAGATGCACAGGGGCGCGGGACTTCTATAAGCATGGGCAGGTAGTGAAGACAGATTGCTGCCGGAATCAGCTTAACGGAGACCCCACCGATGAGCGTAGACCGCAGATCCTTTCTGCGCAGCGCGGCAAGCCTGTCCGCTGCTGTCCTCGCCAGCACGGCAACCGATACAAAAGCGCAGACCGACATGCAGGCCGCAACGGCGCTGCTGCCATCACCCTCAAGCTCAGGGATCGAGCACATCGTTGTTGTCATGATGGAAAACCGCAGCTTCGATCATTTGCTGGGCTGGATGCCGAACGCAAATGGACGTCAGGCCGGGCTCACCTATCTGGACAACAATGGAAATCCGCAGGCGACGCACCGGCTCAATTACTACGTGGGCTGTGAGCATCCCGACCCGGATCACTCCTATGCCGGCGGCCGCTCGGAGTACGACAACGGCAAGATGGACGGCTGGCTGCGCACGAGCACCAACGACAGCTTCTGCATCGGCTACTACGAAGAGGCCGACCTTCCGCTTTTCGGCACTCTGGCGCGGAATTACACGACGCTGAACAACTACTTCGCGTCCATCCTCTCCTCTACGTTCCCGAACCGCGTCTTTCAGCATGCGGCGCAGACCGATCGCCTGAGCAATACGCTTGATCTCTCTTCGCTGCCGACAATATGGGACCGGCTGCAGGAAGCAGGTGTGAGCTGCCGCTACTACTACTCGAATGTCCCCTTCCTGGCCTTGTGGGGACTGAAGTATGCGGGCATCTCGAGCCTGTATGCGCAGTTTCTTTCGGATGCAACATTGGGCAATCTGCCGGCCGTCTCTTTCGTCGATCCGTGGTTCACCATCCTCGATGATGGCCTCGGCAACGATGACCATCCGCATGCCGACCTGCGCAAGGGTGAGATCTTTCTGCGCGAGATTGTGACGACGCTGGCGGCAAGTCCGCAGTGGAAGAATACGGTGCTGGTGATCAATCGCGACGAGTGGGGCGGGTTCTTCGATCATGTCGTGCCGCCGCGTGTGATTGCACCGAACACCGTGGATACAGATCTTGTGGACGGCAAGGCGCTGCTGGGCTGCCGCGTTCCCACGCTGGTGGTGTCGCCGTTTACGAAGGGCAATCCCGCCAAGCCGAGAATCAACTCTCTGCTCTACGACCACACTTCCGTGCTGAAGATGATCGAGTGGCGCTGGGGGCTGAGCCCGTTGACCTCACGCGATGCCTCGGATGAAGTGGCAAATCTCGCGCTGACGCTAAACTTCTCGTCGCAGGATACGAGCCTGCCCACGCTGCCCATCATCGCCGAACCACCGCTCCAGCCATGCACTCTGGACGATATCTTCGAGTCGCTCGACTCGACATCCAGCACGAGCAGCGCGGCGTCCACGACTATCGGCAGCACGGTCAGCGATGCGGCGGCACAGGTCAGTTCACCGCGCACCGTGGTGAATACACAAAAAGCCATGGCCGTTGCACAGAGCAAGCACAACAACGGTGAGGACAACGAGACGTACGACTTTTACCTGCTGCTGAAATCGGAGAACATGCAGGGCTGGACGCTGCCGGCAAACCTGAAAGAGAAATAAATACGCAAGGCCGGTCTGAGCCGCATGACGCAGGCCGGCTTTACATCTTCTCTGACCGCAGGAGAGCGGGATCGGTCAGGTTGTGCCTTGATGGGGCAGCGTCCTCACGATCTCGACAAAGCGCTCCGCCAGCGGCCAGCGGTCTTTGCGCCAGGCGATACCGATGCGCCAGTACGCGCGCGGGTCGTCGAGGGAGCGATAGCGGATGCCGGGGACCCGCATGCGCTGGGTGCTGGCCGGCGCAAGACTGACGCCCATGCCGGCGCGCACCAGGTTCAGGCCGGTGAACCACTCGTTCACCTCCTGCACTACCTGCGGACTGAATCCGGCGGTATGGCAGAGGCGAAGAGCGTGCTCGTAATACGTGCTCGAGACCGAGCGTGAAACGAGGACAAACGGGTCGTCGCGAAAGTCGCGAAGCTGAATCTTCGCGCTTGCGAGCCGCGGCTGTGCCGCAACCAGCAGCAGCTCTTCTTCGAGCACGGGAATGGCCTCGATATGCGCGGACGGACTGGGCAGGCGGATGAAGCCGACGTCGAGCGTGCCCTGAATCAGTTCTTCGATCTGGCGCGTGGTGCCGAGATCGCGAAGCTCCAGCAGAACATTCGGACAGGCCTTGCGGAATGCGAGAACCGCAGTGGGCAGGATTGCGCCGACAGCGGCGATGCCGAAGCCGACGCGCAGGCTGCCGGCTTCACCGCGTGCGGCCTGATACGCGAGAGCCTCAAATGCGGAGCCTTCGCGGACGAGGGCTCGAGCGCGTTCGAGCAGCGTTTCGCCTGCAGGCGAGAGGCGAACCATGCCGGTGGTGCGCTCAAAGAGGCGTCCCCCAATCTCGTCCTCGAGGCGCTGGATCTGGCGGGTCAGCGCGGGTTGCGAGAGGTGCAGCCGGATCGCTGCGCGGCCGTAATGGAGCTCCTCGGCGAGAACCGTGAAGGCCCGTAGCGCATCGAGTGAGAAACTCATGCAGAAAGGTTATCAAGACCGCCATGGAAATTCATGATCCTGCACAGGTGGAATCGGCTCCAATAGATATATGCGGGAAAACGCAGCAAAGTGGGCGCTGGCAGCGCTGTTTCTCATCGACGGCTTCGGCTTTGGGCTGTGGGCCGTGCACGTGCCGGTCTTCAAGCAGCGGCTGGCGCTGGGAAACGGCGAACTGAGCCTGGTGCTCTTCGGGCTGGTGCTCGGCTCGATTGTGAGCATGCCGCTGGTGGGGCAGTTGATTGCACGGATAGGCAGCCGGACGGTGGCGCGAGTGGTGGCGCTGAGCTACGGACTGATCCTGGCGGCGATGGGCATGGTGGACAGCTTCGTCATGCTGGTGGTGTGCGCTGTGCTGTATGGCGCGGCCAAGGGCGCCTTCGACGTGACCGTGAACACGCAGGCCATTGCCGTCGAACGCCACTTCGGCAAATCGATCATGAGCCCGCTGCAGGGCTGCTGGAGTCTCGGCGGACTCCTTGGCGCCGGTGCGTCGAGCCTTTCGCTGCGGCATGGTGCATCGCTGCTTCTCGATCTGGGCGGAGGGGGATTGCTGATGGTCGCAGCCACGCTGCTGGCTCTGCCGTGGCTGATCCAGGAGCCGGCAGAAGAGAGAGCAGCGGCTGCGAACGAGGGCCGTTTCCGGCTGCCGGATACAGGCACGCTGCGCCTTGCGGTGATTGCCTTCTTCGGGCTTTTTGCCGAGGGCGCGGTGGGCGACTGGGCGGCGGTCTTCCTGCGCTCGAACCTGGGTGTGAGCCTTTCGCTTGCGGCGGCAGGTTATGCAACCTATGCCGTCGCCATGGCAGGAGCACGTTTCAGTGGACATTGGCTGCTGCGCTGGCTCTCACCGGCACAGGCGCTGGCTGCGAGCGGTGGTTTGCTGGCGCTGGGCTTTGGCGCAACGGTGACGCTGCATCATTGGGCCGCTGCGCTGGTGGGTCTGGTGCTGACAGGGTTCGGTATGGCGAATATCGTGCCGGTGGTCTTCACCGCGGTGGCGCGGACGACGAAGATCGGCGCCGGTCCTGCGATCTCGGCCGTCTCCACGGTGGGATACTTCGGCTTTCTCGCCGGTCCGCCTCTGATCGGCTGGGTTGCGGTCCATATCGGTCTCGAAAAGGCACTGGGACTGGTGGTTCTTTCCGGCGTAGCGGTCGCCTTCGGCCCGTTGTTGATGGCGCGGCAGCCGGACCGCGAACGCGAACAGGATGCGGTGCCGGTAGCCTGAGATCTCGCTCTTCCCTCGCGGTGGTACAAAAAAGGCACGGCGCCGGAGCAGATTCGGCATGGCGCCACGATGGAGATCATGATGGTTTCAATTGCACTGGAGTACCAGGGACAGCTGCACTGCAAGGCCGTGCATGGCCCCAGCGGCACCGAACTCACGACGGACGCGCCAAAGGACAATCAGGGACGCGGCGAGAGCTTTTCGCCGACCGACCTGGTCGCGACGGCGCTGGGCAGCTGCATGCTGACGGTGATGGGCATCATGGCGCGGACGCTCGAGGTGGATATCGCCGGCGCTACAGCGACCGTCGAAAAGAGCATGGCCACCGAGGGAATACGGCGGATTGGGCAGCTGGCGGTAAAGATCCGGGTTCCGGGCGAGTTTACCGAGGAACAGCGGGAGAAGCTGGAACGCGCCGCGCATACCTGCCCGGTGCACAAGAGCCTGCATCCGGATGTGCAGATGCCGATTGAGTTTGTGTGGGGGTAGTGTTTTCTGGTCGCGCTCCGGTGGACGTGCAGCCGGGTGCCCCATGTCTCGATTTTGAGACGTGAGAGGACGGTGGCTCATTCAAGCCTGAAGTTGGCTTGAGTGGGGTAGCTCAGGGTTGAGCAGTACCCAGTGCTCGTGGTCGCGCCAGGCGCCATCTAGAAAGAGATAGCGGGGCGAGAAGCCCTCTTTTTGAAAACCGGCTCGCTGGGCGAGGCGGATAGAGGCCAGATTTTCTGGCTGGATATTTGCCTCGAGACGGTGCAGGCCGAGGTCGCGGAAGGCAAATGTGGCGGCGGCGCGCAGCGCCGCGGTCATGTAACCCTGGCCGCTCCAGCGCTCGTAACCGTAGTAGCCGACAAAGCAGCTGCGGAAAGCGCCCATCACAATTTCATTCAGATTCACAACGCCGATAAGCTCTCCGGAGCGCGGCTCCCGCGCGAGCAAAGAGACATTCGGTCCGGTGACGCAGCGCGCAAACCACGCGTGGAAGCCGGCATCGTCGGTAAAAGGCCGCGCCCATGGCTCGTGATAGGGACGATTGGCGAGATTGGCCGCGATGAGCTCGGCCTTATCGCCATGGGTCACGCGTTGGAGATCGACGCTCCGGCTGCGTTGCGGAGTGGTCTGTCCTGTCCTGAATGGTTTTGCCCTGGCCACGTCTCCATGGTTTCATGCCGCGCAGGTTTCATGCAGCACGCCATTTCCACGCTACTGTCTATGCAAATTCAGGCCGCAAAAAAGCGGCCCAGCTCGGTGGCGACCGCAGCCGGCTGGCAGAGCGGGATGAAGTGGCCGCATTCGAGCGTGAGCAGGCTGGCATTCGGCATCAGGCGTAAGGCGCGTTGGGCAAACTCGGCGGGGATGACCGGGTCGGCAGCTCCGTGAAAGAGGAGCGCGGGCATCGCAAGACGGGGAAGGATGGCGGGGACATCGGCGAGCAGGCGCTGCGGCTGGCCCCAGCGCACCAGACGCAGGAAGGCCATGGCTCCGGCTGGCCCGGCGAAGGGAGCATAGAAGTCACGGGCCAGACTCCGTCCGTCTTCCACCTCTTCGAGGGCGCGCTGCATGGCAATCTTCCAGAAGAGGGTACGGATCACCGGCGCGAGTAATTCTCCGACGACCGGCTTACGCAGCGGTTCGATCAGGAAATAGGGCTTGAGCTCGGGAAAGAGCGCGGGTGCGAGCAGGGCGAGATGATCCACGCGGCCGGAATAGAACTGCGCATAGTGGACGGCGATCACAGCGCCTGCGTCGTGGCCGACGACATGCCAGCGCTCGATCCCCTGCCGGCGGCGAATCTGGTCGAGTTGATCGGCAATGGTGCGCAGATCGCCGAGCGAATGCGGCGCACGGGGCGAGCGGCCAAGGCCGGGCAGATCGACAGTGATGCATCGGTATTGAGAGCAGAGGCGGGCGATCACCGCGTCCCAGAGGCGGCCGCTGGTCGGCATGCCGTGGAGGAAGAGCACCGGTGCGCCCTCTCCACAAGCCGAGACGTGCATGGGAGTGCTCAGGGAATGGTACATACAGCTTTGGCGGGTGCCTTCCTTTTCGAAAACCAGTAAAAAATGGCCAGTGTCCTGCGCATCAGCGCAGTGGCAGAGGTATAGAGCATCGTTTTGATTGGGCCAACCGGGCGCATACGGGCGTAGACCAGGTTCATGAGCCAGGCGGGGATGGTATAGATATCGCCTGCGCGGGCGATGCCGACGCGGCGGCGGATGGGCCAGTCATAAATCACCTGCTCAATACCGCTATTGAAGAAGAGGCCGAGCGCGGCGATGCGCCGGCTGTAGAGCCATGTGCCGAGGCCGGGCAGCTCGTGGCGGTTTCGGGCACGAAGGATCAGGCTGGAGGCTTCGGCGGCATGGCGCAGTGCGGCGGTCACGCCATTCGAGGTCATGGGATCGACCATGGCGGCGGATTCGCCGACAATCAGCCAGTTGGGACCAGCGGACTCGCTGTGCACGCGGCAGCGGAAGGTGGTGGTGCGCAGCGTAGCCGGTTCTCCCCTTTGGCGCTGCTGTTTCCGGGCTTCGGCCAATTCAGGAAAGCAGGCCAACTGCCGATCGAAGATGGCTTCCAGGGATTCTCCGGCCCGGCGTTGCTCGCGGATGGTCTCCGCGCGTGCCACGTAGCCCACGCTGATGACTTGCGGATGGATGGGAATCTGCCAGACCCATTCGAGGTAGGAGCAGTCGGGTTGATCGGCGTTCAGCGTGGTGCCTTCCAGCGACTTCGAGACCGTCAGGTAGTCCCAGAGGGCGACCTTCTGTGGGCCGAATTCGCGAAAGGGAAGACGGAAATGCCGGGGAAAGAGCGCGGCAGCCGAGCCCGAGGCATCGATGAACCACGGAGCCTCAAAGCGTTCCCCGGAGGTAGTGCACAGGGCCAGGATGCGCCGATCTGCGCTTTCCACGCGAGCGATCCGCGCGACGCGGGTATGGACCCCGGCCTGCGCTACGAGCTCATGCAGGACGCGGTTGAGGCGCTGCCGATCGACGTGGATGGTAGCCAGGTTGACGTTCCAGGGGGAGCGGCCCAGCCATTCTCCAGGGACGTAATGTTGCTCGCGGCCGTCGGGCATGCGCAGGATCACGTGCCGCTTGTAGGTGGCGATGCCCTCACCGATCAGCTGATCCATAGGCAGGCCGAGCGCGGCGAGCAGGTCAGGAGAGGACCAATCCAGCGATTCTCCGACGGGGGAATCCGTGCCTGCATCGGCCTCGAGGGAGAGCACGCGCATGCCGCTGCGCGCCAGGTGCAGGCATGCCGCCATGCCGGCAACACCGCTGCCCACCACAATGACGTCGTAAGTGCTCAAAGAGCCTGCTTTCAGTGAGTTCTGGACGAGGGAGGGGCGTCGCGCCACTGATAGTGCCTGAGCAGGGTGGTGATTCGGAACCATCGGTCGATGGAGTGGTAATTCCATCGAAAGAATGATTTTCATGCGGGGAAGGCTTGGCGCAAAGAAAAGCGGCAGCCCCTCGCGAGGCTGCCGCTTCTCAGAGAGAACTCTCAGGCTGGCTGCATGAAGTCGAGAGCGCGGATGAGATAACTCTTAAGCTCCTTACGGCCGACGACGGCATCGAGGAAGCCGTGCTGGAGCAGGAACTCGGAGCGCTGGAAGCCCTCAGGGAGCTTCTGTCGGATGGTCTGCTCGATCACCCTTTGCCCGGCGAAGCCGATCAGCGCCCCGGGTTCTGCGATATTGAGGTCGCCCAGCATAGCGAATGAGGCGGTTACGCCGCCGTAGGTAGGATCGGTGAGCAGCGAAATGTAGGGGATGCGGGCGTCGTCGAGGCGCGCGAGGCCGGCGGAGATCTTGGCCATCTGCATCAGGCTGACGATCCCTTCCATCATGCGGGCGCCGCCCGATGCGGAGATAACAATCAGCGGATGGCGGGTCTCGAGCGAGCGGTCGATGGCCCGGGCAATAGTCTCGCCAACTACTGCTCCCATGCTGCCGCCGGCAAAGCTGAATTCCATGGCGCTGATAACCACCGGGTGCGGACCGAGGTTGCCGACCGCATTGACGATGGCGTCGTTGAGACCGGTATCGCGCTGGGCCTTGGCCAGGCGATCCTTATAAGGCTTGAGATCGGTGAAGTTCAGAGGATCGGTCGAGCGGAGCTCGAGGTCGACCAGCTCATAGCCAGGCTCGAGGAGCATCTCCACACGGGCGCGGGAGCCCATGCGGAAGTGAAAACCGCACTTGGGGCAGACGTGGAGGTTGGCATCCAGGTCGGCCTTCCAGATGACCTGGCCGCAGGAGTCGCATTTCACCCATAGGCCTTCCGTGCGGACGGTCTTCTCGCCGGTGTCTTCAATATTGTTATGTTCGCGACGAAACCAGGACATCGATTTCCTTTCTCTTCTCTGCGGCCGTGCCGATCCGTATGATCCTCGGCTGGCCCATCCTTATTTTAAGGATGCAGGCGAGGGAAAGGATAAGCACGCAGCCTGGGGAACCAGATTCTTCCATCGAATATTCGATGCTGCGCCAGACCTCAGGCCGTGGATCTTAATGGCCGGTGTGGTACGGATGCCCAGAGAGGATTGTAAATGCGCGATAAACCTGCTCGCAGAGCAGGAGCCGCGCCAGTTCATGAGGCAGCGTCATGGGCCCCAGTGAGAGCAGGAGGCCGGCGCGTTTGCGTTCCTCTCCCGACCAGCCATCCGCCGGTCCGATGGCAAAGGCGAGGCGTTGCTGACCTTCGTCACGCTGGCGGCCAAGCCAGGCAGCAAAGTCTTCCGACGAAAACTGGCGGCCTCGGCTATCGAGCAGCACCAGCAATGGCCGGGCTCGCTGGCGGTCGATGTTTTCCCAGAAGGCCGCGGCCGAGCGAAAGATGGGGGCATCGGTTTCGGCAAAGGGGGCAATGCGGCCGAGATACTGCTCGACGAGCGGATCGACCGGGGTGCGGGTGCGTACACCGATGGCGGCGAACTGAAGCTTCACAGGCTCTAGTGTATGAGGCGAAAGCGTCTCGGCGCCGGGAGAAACTTTCCCCTCCGCAGGAACGTATTTGTATGCAGACGCGCTCATCCTCTTTGCGGCGCGATGAATTCCGGAAGACTTCCTGTCCATAAATATGGATTTGCGGAGGTTTTCCGATGGCCACCTCCCACAGCAAGACTGAATTCGTTACAGAAAAGTTACGGGTAGTGTTGCAGATGACGCGTAAGAAATATTTCTTATGCGCGGTATGTCCGTTATGGGACAGCGACGTGTCTCAATATGGACACGCTTGTGTTGTTAGCAAGAAATACAATTCAAGATTTTTATTTCTGTTACCAAACGTAACAGGACAGTGAATTGCCTTTGCATGTGGCGAGGGAAGGAATGCCCAGGCGAATCAGCCTCCTTCACCTTGAACGAAAAACCCACATTCTTCAGGCAGGTTCGGATGCGTCGTTTCGACGGTTTTCATGCACGTTTGACGTGTGTTTCTCTGATGCTGTTGGTGCTATTGCTGGGAGGCGGGCTGCGCGCGGCCGGCCAGGGAATCACAACCGGTTCCATCGCGGGTGTCGTGATGGATGCTTCCGGCGCAGTCGTACAGAACGCGACGGTAACGGCAACAAACGTAGGCACGAACTATCACTCCGTGCAGCAGACACGCGGCGACGGCTCCTTCTCGCTGGTTAATATGCCGGTTGGATCGTATTCGCTGATCATTGAAGCACAGGGCTTCCAGAAGCTCAGCATTAGCCTGGTCAATGTGATCGTTGGCGAGACCAATATCGGTCCTCAGAAGCTCAGCGTTGGAAGCACCTCGGTCGTCCAGGTCGAGGGCAATGCAACGCCACTGCTCGATACCTCGGAAGCCCAGGTCTCGAACACCATCGATTCGCAGATGCTGCAGACCCTGCCCTTCGGCGGCGGCTTCGATACGGCCGCTCTCCTAAGCCCGGGCGTCGTGATTACTCACGATCTCGCGTTCAGCAACAACAATGGCGCCTATGGCGGTTTCTCGTCGGAGGGTCAGAGCGGCCGCGCCAACAATTCGGAAATCGACGGCCAGTCGAATAACGACAACTCCGTGGGCGGCCCGCAGGTCTTCTTTTCGAATGAAGATGCTCTCGACAACGTACAGATCATCACCAATAACTTCAGCGCCCAGTATGGCCGCAACGCCGGCTCCGTTATCAACTATGTAACTCGCTCGGGCAGCAACCAGATCCACGGCACGGCGTTTTACAAATATGAGGGCAACTGGGGCGAGTCGTTCGCCCAAGGCCAGAAGAGTTCCTGGCAGGGATATTGCTTGCCCGGTCAGCAGCCCACCACTTCCAATGAGTGCGTTACGCCAACCCTGACCCGTTTCACCGATAACGTCGTCGGCGGCACGCTCGGTGGTCCGGTACTCAAGGACAAGCTGTTTTTCTTCGGCAGTGCCCTATTTAACCGCAGCCATTATGGCGGTGGCGCCACTAATCTCACCTCGTCCATTACACCCACCCCCGCAGGTCTTTCGGACCTCACGTCGGCCTTCCCCAATGCTCCCGGTGTGGCCGCATTGGTCAACAACGGACCGTACTCGATCACGACCGGCAATCCGCAGGTTGCAGGCGTCACCTACCAGGTTCCGGTCACCTACAACGGTCAGACCATCACGATTCCCTTTGCCGGTGTTACCCGTTCGATCCCGGCGCAGTCCAACGACGAAGAAGTGATGGCGCGCCTGGACTATCAGCAGGGAAGGGAGCACTTCTTCCTTCGCTACTTCTACCAGGACGATCCGTATATCAACGCAAGCGGCGGCTCCAGCGTGCCGGAAGGTAATTGGTACAACGAGCCCGACCACGCCCAGTCGATCGGCGCAGACTGGGAACACACTTTCACTCCGAATCTTGTCAACCAACTCCGCTACTCTTTCCAGCAGACCTCGATCCTCTTCCAGGGCGGCGCGCAGCCGAACTGCACGGTAAACACACCTGACCAGTGCACAGCGAGCATCGGCTTTTCCGGCGACGTGACACCGACCAGCGAAAGCGATGGTCAGACTCCGGGCAAGATCGGCATGATGGGCTTCGGCTATGCGGACAATCTTCCCCAGGGCCGTACCGTGAAGGTGACCCAGGTACAGGACAATGCCACCTGGACCAGTGGCAAGCAGACCATCCTCTTCGGTGGCGAGTGGAGCTATCAGAACTCGCCCAACCCCTTCCTGCCTTACTACGAAGGCGCGATGACCTTCTCGGGTTCTTCTACCGATCCCACCAACCCGGTGATGAACAACTTCCTCGATGGCACAACGAGCGCTTTTACGCTGGCCAACGGCACCTTCACCACCAAGTTCACCGAGCCCGACTACGCTGCCTATATCCAGGATGACTGGAAGGCCACGCCGAACCTTACTCTGAACCTTGGCCTGCGCTACGAGTTCTTCACCCAGGCCATCAACCTGCTCCACGACGAAACAGTGAAGCGGGAAGAAAATGCGGCAACTGCTTTCTGGGATCAGAGCTTGCCGCTCTCCGTGCGTACTTATCCCTATACCAAGCCGGAATACAAGAACTTCCAGCCGCGCCTCGGTTTTGCTTATAGCCCAGAGAGCCTCAAGGACAAGGTTGTCGTCCGTGGCGGCTTTGCCATCAACTTCAACCCGGCTTTCTATAACATGTTCATCAATGCGGCATCCTCGTCGCCGGTTGTGAACAACGGCAGCATCACGGGTTGCGGCACCACCATCACCTGCTTGCCTTCCGGCGGCGTACTCGCATCTCAGGTCCGCGCACAGAATCTGCAGTACATTCCCACGGGTGGCAATCCCGGATCGCGTAACACCACCAACAACACCAGCGACTTCCGCAACCCCTACACGGAATCGTGGTATTTCGGTTTTGAGACTGCGCTCGGCAGCAGGGCTTCGCTCGATGTGAAGTATGTCGGCAACCATCAGGTCGCGAGCTTCCAGAGCATCGATGGCAATCCTTACCTGCTGGACATCAAGAACGAGTTTCCAGCGTATGCGAACATCGACCTCTGCACGGATGACACCCAGCCCGGTTATGGCCGTCCGGATTGCACCCATGCCAACGTGCGTACCCGCGATAACGGCGGTTTCGCCCTCTATAACTCGCTCCAGTTCCAGTTGCAGACCCACAAGTGGCACGGCCTGACGACCATTACCAACTACAGCTATAGCCGGACGATCGACAACACCTCGGATGTCTTCAGCACGTTTGCGGCCGGTAACTCGATCACCTTCTCTGAGAACCCGTTGAACCCGAACCAGCCGGAACGCGGCCTGAGCGGCGTATCGCTCAAGCACGTGGTATCGAGCGGCTTCCATTATGAACTGCCCTTCTTCGCGGAAGAGCATACTCTCGTGGCTAAGGCACTGGGTGGATGGATTCTGGGTGCCATCTACACCTTCAACACCGGTCAGCCGGGTACGCCGTATCAGTATGGCTTCTTCGGCGATGGTGCCGGCTACCAGAGCTACACGGACGATACCTCTTTCATGAACTGGCAGTTGAGTGGGTATGATGTGGCGCGTCCAGTGCTCTCAAACCCCAAGGCTCCCATCAACAAGGTCGGTATCTACGATGCGGATGGCTCGGTCTGCGGTGGCATCGGTTACTACAACTGGGCGGATTGCACGCCCGTCAGCTCGTCGCAGGTGCACTGGCTCCGCAATACGCAGGCGCTGGTGCAGCATCTCGGTGCGAAGTCTCCGTATATTGGCGTAGGCCGCAACACGGTCTTCTCCAAGGCGTGGTCGAACATGGACTTGAATCTCTTCAAGGAAGAGAAGGTGAACGAGAAGCTTCGCGTTCAGCTTCAGCTCATCATGTACAACGCACTTAACAACCAGAACCTCGGTACGCCGGATCTGGGCATCGACGACGTCAGCGATACCCCAAGCGGAAATACTTTCGAGGATTCCCGCTGGAGCTATGGTCACAACCGCAATACGCAGTTGGCGATCAAGTTCCTCTTCTAACCAGGAATGACCATCAGCACAGACAGAGGAGCCGCGGCAAAATGCCGCGGCTCCTCTGTTTTCGGATGAATCAAAGTGCCTGGTCTGCAATCGTCAACGCGCGATCGAAGACTTCCACTGCGGCATCAATCTGGCTCTTCTCGATGATGAGTGGCGGAGCGATGACAAAGTGGCTGATCCAGGCCTGCAGCGACACACCGTTCTTCATGCATTCCGCGGCAACCTGATCGACGACGGTGGGCTTACCGTCGACCTTGTCCTGCTTGGTGTTGAAGGGTGTCTTCTTCTGCTGATCGCGGACGAGATCGACGGCCCAGAAGAGGCCGAGACCACGCACCTCTCCGATGGAGGGATGCTTTAGCTTAAGGGCATGCAGCTTCTCGCCTAAATATGCGCCCATTTCCTTTGCGCGTGCGACAAGCCCGAGCCGCTGCATTTCGCCGATAGCGGCGATCGCAGGACCGAGCGTGATGGGATGCGCCTCGTAGGTGTGGCCATGCGCGAAGAAGTGATCTTCGAAGTAGTCGGCGATGGTCTGCGTGGTGGCGCAGAGCCCGAGTGGCACATAGGCCGAGGTGATGCCCTTGGCGGTGACGAGAATATCCGGCTTAACGCCCCAGTGATTGACCGCGAACCATTCGCCCGTGCGTCCCCAACCAGACATAACTTCATCAGCAATTAATAAGACACCATGACGGTTACATATTTCACGCAGACGCGGTAAATACTCTGGAGGTGGTACAAGCACGCCATTTGTCCCAACCACCGGCTCGACGAGTACTGCGGCGACGTCGCTCTCGTTTTCGATCATGTGCTCGAGGTAATCGGCACATGCAATGCCACAGCCCGGATATGTGTGCTTGATCGGGCACTTGTAGCAGTGCACCTCGGGGGCGAAGAGAAAGCCCTGACCTTTACCGCCCGGCTCCATGGCCCAGCGGCGAGGGTCGCCGGTGGCAGCGATCGAAGCCATGGTCGAACCATGATAAGAGCGATAGCGGGCGATGATCTTCGTCTTGCCCGTATACATGCGCGCGATTTTGAAGGCAGCCTCGTTTGCCTCTGTGCCTGATGTCGCGAAGAAGAACTTGGTCAGCCCATCGGGTAAGACATCGAGGAGCAGGCGGCTTAACTCGGCGCGTGCATCGGTGGCATAAGAGGGCATGATGTAGGCGAGCTTCTGCGCCTGCTCGCCGATGGCCCGGATTACGGCCTGATTCTTGTGGCCCAGGTTCGAGCACATGAGCTGTGCCGAGAAGTCGAGATACTGTTTGCCTGATGCATCGGTGAAGGTGCAGCCCTCGGCATCAACGATGTGCAGCGGCTTCCATGATTTCTGATAGCGCCATGTGCCGTAATTGTGTTGCCGCGTGAGAGTGACGACTTCGTCGCTGCTGAGTGAGTTGCGGGGATTGAAAACGGTATCGCTCATGATGTCCGCCTTTGCCCTCTACTCTATCGCGGCAGGCGGATGTTCCGTCATCGGAGCGTCTTCTTGATGAAGTGGGATTCGCTGCTGCAGGCTTTGCTTTCGTTGGCGGCCTGGTTCTCGTAAATTTTCACAGCGCAACTTTGATGGATGCCTCGGGTCCATCCCCGTGTGGCTGAGAGTGCTGTCTGCAGGCAGTGGCTCCGTTACGAGGAGTGAAGCGATGAACAAAGCAAAGTGGATCTTGAGCGCGGCAGCACTTTTCCTGCCGCTTGCAGCACAGGCGCAGTATGGAGGTTACGGTCCCAGACCCTACCCCCCTCCCTTTGCGCAACAGCGTCCGGAGATGGTCTTGGGCACCGCGCATGTGGATGGTCCGGTGGATCACGATGATATCAAGGTCGATCGCTATGCGGGACGTTTTCATTTCGTGCTGCTGCAGGTGCACGATGCGCCGATTCGCTTCGACCACGTGGTGATTCATTATGCCGATGGGGCTGCAGAGACACTGCCGGTGAGTACCTTCATCCCGCCGAGTGGCACCAGCCGTTGGATTGCGTTGCCTGGCGGCGAGCGCCGTATTCATAGTCTCGAGCTCTGGTATGCGCGGGCTGAGCCTGGCAACCCGATCCGTCCCGAGGTCGAACTCTTCGGCGCACCGTAAGCAGCGAGTCAGCAGGGGAGCAGCCAGCAGTCAGGCACAAAAGCGGCCAGCAGAAGCACCGCTCCTGCTGGCCGCTTTATCACTGACCGTACCTGCGCCTGACCGCTGATTGCTTCAGCGTGCCTTGGCAGCCAGGGTCTCTGCTACCGATGCAAATGCTTTGCGCGAAGCTGCAATTGTCGCTTCAGCATCCGCGATGGAGTGGGCGATGCCGAGGAAGGCAGCCTCATATTGCGAGCAGGGAAGCCAGATGCCCTGTTCCATCATGGCGCGATGGAAGACGGCAAAGGTTGCGGTGTCGGATTGTGCCGCGCTTGCGTAGTCGGTGACCGGTGAGCCGGTGAAGAACCAGGTCCACATCGCCCCCACGCGATTCGTGGTCATTGCGATACCAGCCTTCGAGGCTTCCGCCGCGACACCATTTGCAACGGTGTCTGTGACAGATTCAAGTTGCGCGTAGACCTCGACACGATGCTTTACGAGATATCCGACCGTCGCAATGCCTGCCGCCATGGCCAGAGGATTGCCGCTGAGCGTTCCGGCCTGATAGACGGGGCCGAGCGGCGCGAGCTGATTCATGATCTCGGCGCGTCCGCCGAAGGCCGCGCAGGGAAGGCCTCCGCCGACAATCTTGCCGAGCGTGGTCAGATCGGGCTGGATGCGGTAGAGCTCCTGCGCGCCGCCGAGTGAGAGGCGGAAGCCGGTCATGACCTCGTCGAAGATCAGCAGTGCGCCCTCGACGGTTGTCAGGGCGCGAAGTGCTTCGAGGTAGCCATGGCCGGGCGGAATGGTGCCTGCGTTGCCGACCACCGGTTCGACGATAATCGCTGCGATTTGATCCTTATACGTAGCGAATGCTTTTTGTACCGCGTCGAGATCGTTGAAAGGCAGCGCCAGTGTCAGGTGCGCGATCTCATCGGGTACGCCGGCCGAGCCGGGGATGCTGAAGGTGGCGACGCCGGAGCCGGCCTTCACCAGCAGGCCGTCGGAGTGGCCGTGATAGCAGCCCTCGAACTTGATGATGTACTTGCGGCCGGTGAAGGCGCGCGCCAGGCGGATGGCCGACATCGTTGCCTCGGTGCCTGAGCTCACGAAGCGCAGTTTCTCGATCGAAGGGAAAGCCTTCACGACCAGCTCGGCGAGATCGCCTTCGGCAGCGGTCGAAGCGCCGAAGCTGGCCGAGCGCGTGGCCGCGGCCTGGATGGCCTCGACGGCGGGCGGAAAGGCATGGCCGAGGATCATCGGCCCCCAGGAGCCGAAGTAGTCGATGTAGCGGTTTCCGTCCTCATCCCAGAGATAGGCACCCTGGCCGCGGGTGACAAAAGGCGGATGGCCGCCGACGGCGCGGAAGGCGCGGACAGGCGAGTCAACGCCGCCGGGCAAAAGGCTCTCGGCGCGCTGCTGGAGGGCGGCGGAACGGGCGTGGTTCATGCCTTCCAGTATAGAAGCGCTGCTACCGCCAGTTCTTTTGTTCTTCCAGGTAGATCTTTGTGTAGTCGAGGTAATTGCGCGCGTACTTGAGGATCATCTCGCGGTCGTCGGAGGTGAGCTCGCGGCGCACCTTGCCGGGCACGCCGGCCACCAGCGCTCGCGGCGGCACCTTCATGTTTTCGGGAATGAGCGCGCCGGCGGCGACGATCGAGCCCTCGCCGATGTGGGCGTTGTTCATGATGGTCGCCCCCATGCCGATGAGGCAGGCATCCTCGATGACGCAGCCGTGCACCGTGGCGTTGTGGCCGATGGTGACGTATTCGCCGACGATGACCGGGTACAGGTGCCGCATGCCGTGCAGCACGGCGCAGTCCTGCACGTTCGAGTGCGCGCCCAGGCGGATGGAGTGCACGTCGCCGCGGAGGACGGCGTTCATCCAGACGCTTGCGTGCTCGCCAAGCACCACGTCGCCGAGAATCTGCGCAGAGGCGTCGACATAGCAGCTATCGGGAATGACGGGCGTGTGGCCCTGGTAGGTACGGATCATGATGAATCTGATATTAAGCTTGCGAGATGGAATATCCCATCCGGATATTCCATGTGGGCTTCATGGTTTGAATCAAGGCAATCTCTAAGCCTGCCGCAGTGTTTACCGGGAGTCCATTCCATACAGTTGACTCAGGAGTTGCAGCCAAGACCTCCACCTCAAAACCTTCTGCAATTGCAGCCTTAATTTGCTTATGAACTCGAGCACTTGTTCTCTGGCGCTCATGACCGCGACGGTACTGGTCCATACGACCTCTCAGTCCCCGCAGAGATAAGCCTACATATACAACCGTGTCTTTGAGGACAAAAGCATAGACCCCGGGCTCAACTGGGCACGAACCCTCAAAGATAAACGCATCGGGAGATATAAGAACCCACCTCCCAATGTGTCTGAATCCTGAGCGAATCAACATCGCGGGTTGGCCAGTTGGCAAATGCAAAGTTGCGGTCGAAATATGCGATTGAGAAACGTCTGCTTGCTGTGGCATGCTGCGGGATGCAGATATATTTCCAATCCCAGAGCGAACTAAAACATTGCGAACATGCTGATATCGGATTGAGAGCAAATCCCTAATTTCGGTTCGCGAATACCCTGCTTGCGCTAACGCCCTAATCTTGTCGGCTGTCTTCACGAGCCCTCTGATTGAAGTTTTGGGTGATAAGCGTTCCAAATTCATCTCAACTCCTGCTCCAGGCATCGCAGTGTAGCAGCCTTTATCTGTACAGGAGGTCGTTGATCTAACATCAGAGACTATTTCTTTGCAAGGCATCGGAACAGGTCTCTTTATTTGAGGATGTCAGCGCCGCATCCGCTCTGGGCCTGTTGCCAGGCACGGTCGGTGATCCATGGCGTGGTAACACCGTCGGCCGTGGCGCGGACATCGGCCGAAAAAGCCGAGACCGTCTGCATGGAAACATCGCGTCCGGCGCGGATGTAAACGGTGTGCTCCGTGCGCTGGGCCATCCGCTGCTTGATCGCCGCGAGCGCATCTTTGCGCGTGTAGGTCGAGGCGTCGATCTGCACCGCATCGTCTCCCTGCATGGTCAGGTAAAGGGCGTTGCATCGTTGAGCCGCGCTCATTTTATCTGGCTGGGCGAAGGTCACCACAGAGGCGCGAGGCTGCGCGGAGTGCCGGAAGAAAGCGATGCAGGAAACGACAATCAGGATGACGAAGAGGGCAAGCCTCAAAGCGCTACGCGGCGCGACAAACTTCATATCCCTTTAGACGCCATTGAGCGTTGGGCTGTTCCCTGAACTGCTTGCATTCATACTGATTCCGAGGACCGTTTCTGTATGCAGGTGATTGAAGCCACAACCATCCTTCAAGCCCCGATAGCCCGCTGTTTCGAGCTCTCGCTCAGCATCGACCTCGAGACAGAAGCCGGTCGAGCCCAGAAGCTCCGGGCGATTCGCGGCAGGACCTCGGGCATCATCGGCCCGAATGAGCAGGTGACGTGGCGAGCAAGGCAATTCGGCATCTGGGTAAGGCATACGAGCGTCATCAGCCAATATCGAGCGCCGGAGTTCTTTGAAGACAGCATGGTGCGCGGGGTCTTTCGGATTTTCCGGCACCAGCACTTCTTTCGGACGCTCACAGACGGAAGCACGGAGATGCGCGATCACCTCACCTTCGCGATGCCCTTCGGGGTGTTCGGACGAGCGGTTGAGGTTGCGCTTGTGCGGAGGCGGATGGAGGAGCTGCTATCCGCACGGAACAGGCAAATAAAGAGGGTAGCGGAAACCGGTTGATCAGCGGCCTGATTCTACGGAAGCTAACAGCGAGCGCAGCTTTCCTCTAAGAGATTCCTGCTCAGAAAGCGACAGGCTGCTGATTGGCAGGATCTGGACCGTATTTCCTGGAAGCATAAGAAGCTGCACCCTCTTGCCGTCCTTAACCGAGGAAAAGGCGCTCCATGGCTGAAAGCTATTGCCGCCCGTTTTTGATTGGGCATGGAGTCCGTCTGCCTCAATGACGAAGTACTCCGGGCCTGTCGCGTTGTACTGAGCGATCTGTTTGCGGGTATTACGGCGAACACTCCAAATAGACCAGGCAAAAATAACGAGGATGGCCACCCAGATGATGCCTAGGCTTCGCCAATTGGGGATGGTGTGGTGGAGAAGCCCTGAGATTGTCCCCGCAGTCAGCGCGATTAGAATTCCGGCACCGTAGAAATTGCGAAGGATGAATTTGGGCCAATAGGATTTGGATTGCAGGAGTCGCGCAGTCTCGGCGTACTCTTCAGGCGTCAGGCTTCCGCTTATTTTCATCGGGTTGAGGAAAGATGATCTGGCAGGATCATAGCAGGCTAGCCAGAGCACTTCTCCCCTCCTGATTTATCCTCAAAGAGACTATGTCTCAGCACGAAACCGGGGATCAGATCCCCTCCTTATCCGGCTACAGCGAGGCCGAACTGGATCAGGCCTTCGCGGGCGTTCTGCGCGAGGTCGAGACGTCGGCGGCTGCATTGGCCGACTCCGATGCGGTCGAGGCCTTCCGCCTCCAGTGGCTCGGCCGCAAGCAGGGCCGCCTCAAGGCCATCAGCGATGCCTGGCTGGCTCCGGCGCCTGTCGAGGCCAAGAAGCTGATCGGCCAGCGCTTCAATGTGCTCAAGTCGGCGATCGAAGAGCGCCTGGAGCGCGCCGGCAAGGCTACGCACACGAACGCGCTCGAGGCTGAGCGCATCGACATCACGCTGCCCGGCACCCAGCCGCGCGTGGGAGCCGAGCATCCGCTCATCAAGACGCAGAACGAGTTGCTGGCCATCTTCGCGCGCATGGGTTACTCGGTCGGCGTGGGCCCCGAGGTCGAGACCGATTACTACAACTTCGAGTCGCTGAATTTCCCGCCGGGACACCCGGCGCGTGACACCCAAGACACGCTGGTGGTTGCGAATCAGGACCGCAAGCCGCTGCGTGACCGCCTGCTGATGCGCACGCACACCTCGCCCGTACAGATCCACACCATGGAGACGCAGGCACCGCCGGTGCGCATCGTGATCCCGGGCAAGGTTCACCGCAATGACGCGGCCGACGCGACGCATTCACCCATCTTCCATCAGCTCGAAGGCCTGTGCGTGGACACGAACATCACCTTCGCCGACCTGAAGGGCACACTCGACCACGCCATGAAGGAGCTCTTCGGCTCGAGCGTGAAGACGCGCTTCTTCCCCTCGTTCTTCCCCTTCACCGAGCCCTCGGCGGACGTGCAGATTTCGTGCCCCTTCTGCGGCGGCAAGGGCTGCCGCAAGTGCAAGCACTCGGGCTGGATCGAGCTGCTCGGCTGCGGCATGGTCGATCCCGCGGTGTTTGGCTTCGTGCAGCAGAAGCAGCCCGCGTATGACCCGAAGAAGATCTCGGGCTTCGCCTTCGGTATGGGCATCGACCGCATCGCCATGATGAAGTACGGGATCAGTGACATTGGCCTGCTTTACTCGGGAGATCTGCGGTTTTTGGAGCAGTTTGGGTAGGAGCGAGGACAAGACAGTTAGCAGTTAGGCACAAAGACGGCCAGGATTGAGTTGCGAAGTGCGAGCGGGAGTGCCCTATGCGCGTAAAGCAATTTCGCGATTTTGTCGTCTGGCAGCGTGGGATGGAGCTTGCCAGGGAAATTTACCGGCTGACGCGGAGCTTTCCGAAGGAAGAAGTATTCGGGCTGAGCAGTCAGATGAAACGGGCGGCAGTCTCAATCCCCAGCAATATCGCGGAAGGGCATGGTCGCTCAACGGATCGAGCTTTCGCAGTGTTTCTGGGACATGCACGGGGCTCGCTTTTTGAGCTGGAAACACAGACGGAGCTTGCGGAAAGCCTGGGCTTCCTGTCGAAGGACGATGAGAAAAAAGTGCTGTCGTTGTGCGGAGAGATCGGCCGAATGCTTCACGGACTATTGAATTCGATGAAAGAGGAAACACGAAAGCAGGGGTAACTTTTACTGGCCGCTTTATCACTGGCCGTCTTTGTGCCTGATTGCTCGAAAGTGCAGCTATGAATATTCTCTCCAATTGGCTCCGTGACTATCTTCCCGGCCTCATCGCTACCGATCGCGAGCTTGCCGAAGACCTGACGCTGCGCGGCATCGCTGTCGAAGGCGTCTTCGATCTCGGTGAAGGCAAGGGCTCGCTCTTCGAGATGGACATCACCACCAACCGCGTGGACGCGATGAACCACTACGGCATCGCGCGCGAGGCGGCGATCATTTATGGCCTTCTGCTGAAGCCCTTCGATCTCTCGCTGCCGGCGGCGAAGCCCGGCGCGGCGTATCCGATCGCGATTGAAGACCCGAAGCTCTGCGGACGCTTCACTGCCCGCGTGGTGCGCGGCGTGACGATTGCGTCCTCGACCGGCATCGTCGCCGAGCGCTTCGGACTGCTCGGGCAGAAGCTCATCTCGAACGCGGTCGACGCAAGCAACTACGTCATGTTCGCCATGGGCCAGCCCACGCACGCCTTCGACCTCGACAAGGTCGAGGGCACGGTCATTGTGAGGCGCGCGCGCAAGGGCGAGACCATCAAGCTGCTCGACGAGCTCGTGCACACGCTCGACCCTGAAGACCTCATCGTTGCCGACGAGAAGAAGCCGCTGGGCCTCGCGGGCGTGATGGGCGGATGGGATTCGCGCATCACGCCCGAGACGAAGAACGTGCTCGTCGAGGCGGCGTGGTTTGACCAGGCCACCATCCGCCGCTCGTCGAAGCGGCACCTGCTGCACACCGATGCTTCGCATCGCTTCGAGCGCGGCGCGGATTACAACGCCGCCCCGGTCGCCTCGGCGCTGCTGACGCAGATCATTCTCGAGTCGGGCGGCGAGATTGTCGGCGACTTCGCCGATATCCAGATTCCCGAGGTCGAAGCCAAGACTGTCAAGCGCAGCTGCATCGCCTTCAGCGCCAGCGAGATTACGCGCCTGCTGGGTGCGACCGAAGATCCCGAGGGAATCGGTGCGGTGCAGGCCGAGACGATCCTCACCGGCCTCGGCTGCCAGCTTGAGACAAACCGCGAGGGGGAATACTCTGTCGCGCTGCCCAGCTGGCGACTCGATCTCGAGCGCGAGATCGACCTGATCGAAGAGATCGCGCGCGTCTACGGCTACAACAAGTTCAAGAACACGCTGCCCAACTTCGCCGGCTCGGTCGTCGAGCTGCCCTGGGCTGAAAAAGAGCGCGTCGTTCGTGGCCAGCTTCTTTCCATGGGCTGGAATGAAGCCATCTCCTCGACCTTCTGCTCGGAGGCCGATGCAACGCTCTTCGCGCCTCAGCCTGCTTCATCGGTCGCTATGGGCAATCCGCTGAGCGAAGAGGCCGGCATGCTGCGCCCGTCGCTGCTGCCAGGCATGGCGACGATGCTGGCGCTCAATCTCAACCGCGACGTGGAAGATGTTGCACTTTTCGAAATCGGTACGGCCTTCAGCGGATCGACAGAAAAGGTAGAAGAACGGCCTGCGCTGTCGATTGGAGCCTCAGGCCGCGCTTTTGGCGCGGATGCCGTGACCTTCTACGACATGAAGGGTGCGGTCGAGGCGCTGCTGGGCAAGTTTGCAGCGCGCTCGGCCTATTACGACGCGCTCTTGTTGCCGCCCTGGCTCCATCCGGGGCGTAGCGCGCGGGTGGTGCTTGAGGGCATGACCATCGGCTACTTCGGCCAGCTGCATCCGGAAGAAGCGGAGCGCCGCAAGCTCAAGCAAATCTGTTTCCTGGGTGAGATCTATCTCGACCGCCTCTATAAGCAGTCGCTGCGGGTACCGGTGATGCGCGAGCTCTCGAGATTCCAGGCGGTGCGCCGCGACTTCTCGCTGCTCTTCCCGGACGCGGTTCTGTATGGAGCGATCGATTCGGCACTGCGCGGCCTCGGCATCCCCGAGCTGAAGAGCTTCGAGGCGAAGGAGATCCTGCGCGGCACCGATTCTGCGGCCGCGGCGGGCAGACTCGCCCCGGTGGGGCAGTATTCGCTGCTGCTGCGCACGGTTTTCCAGTCGAATGAGCGCACGCTGCGCGACGAGGAGCTGCAGGAATTCTCGCAGAAAGTCATTGCTGCGCTGGCGACGCTCGGCGGCCAGCTGCGTGGTTAAGATTTGTGCGGGTATCGCCCGAGGCACGTCGGTGGAGGATGGGTTGGGGAATTTCCCGCATCCACCGAGGCCGCGGCGCTATACTGCGCGAAGATACGAAGAGAAGATTTTCTCCTAACGAAGAGGTATTTCGCTGATGTCCACGCTCGCTCTTGAAGAAACCCAGCTTCCGCTGACCGCCGATGACTTCAACGCACTGGAGCAGCGTGTGCTGCGCATGGTGGAACTGCTCCGGCAGGAGCGCGAGGCCCGTGGCGCGGCCGAGCAAAAGATCCAGTCGCTCGAAGCAACGGTGCGGAGCCTCGAAGAGAGCGGGCTGAATGCGGAACAGCGCGCCGAAAACCTGCAGGAGCAGCTCACCGCCTCGCAGCGGCGCATCGAAGAGCTCGATCAGCAGACGAATCATCAGACGCAGCAGATCGGCAATCTCGAAGGCGAGCGCGAGCACGTGCGCGGCCGCGTCGAGCGCCTGCTCAAGCAGCTCGAAGAGATCCCGGCCTAAGAGCGCCGGCAAAGGAGTAGCGTGGCGATGTCATCCCCTCAGGATCCCCGGCACGACGAAGGGCAAATGGAAGCGATCACCGTCGATATCTACGATCAGACCTACCACTTGCGGGGGCACGATCCCGAGTACCTGCGGCGGCTGGGTGAGATGGTCGACATGAAGATGCGCGCGGTCGCTTCGCGGGGCAAGACCGTCGATTCCCTGCGCGTCGCGGTGCTTGCGGCGCTGAATATCGCCGACGAGCTGGCCACACTGCAGGAACAGACCAGGAGCGGCAGCGGGCAGCTGCGCACGCGGACGAATTCGCTCGCCGGGCTGCTCGACGACGTGCTCGGCAGCGAGCGGAAGATCGGGTAAAGGCGGCAGCCAGCAGCCAGTCACAAGAACGGCTAGTAGAGAAGCGGCCAGTGGGAGCATCGCTCCTGCTGGCCGCTTTTGTTTTGCGAGAATTCCGGGTGCCCCACATCTCGTTCTTTCCGAGATGTGGGTTCGCAGAACGAACGCGCTACGAAGGTCTGTACCGTCCCACCCAGGCGGAGCTTGGATGGGACACCCGGGTCTTTAGCATTTCGGCAATGCCAGATTCGCGACCAGCGGGAGCGCGAGCCGAAGGCGATTGCCCCTGACGGCCAGTCAGGGCTTGGGGTTCGCCACAAACACCGGCGTCTTCGCGTCGCTGGCAAAGCGCCAGGCGCTCAGGTAGGCGAGATCGAGGATTTTCGTCATCTTCGGATAATCGATCTTCTCTGCCGTGTCGGTGATGTGGTGGTAATCGGGATGGAAGCCGGTGAACCACCAGAAGGCTGGGATGTTGTGCAGCACAAAGGGGAATTGGTCGGAGCGGAAGAAGACGTTGAGCGCACTCTCGTGGTCGAAGCGGTCGTCCAGGATGAGGCCGACATGCCCGTTCTCCTCCTTCACCACGGCGTCATAGCCGGGTGAGTAGAGCGCGCCGATCAGGTTCAGCCGGTTCGAGGTATCGGCCGGAATCTGGATGAGGCCGTCGGTCTGCGGGCTGGGCTTCTCGTCGCGGCCGATCATATCGAAGTTGATCTGCGCGCGGGTGGTGGCCAGCGGCCGCAGCGGGTGCTGTGCCAGGTAGTAGGCGCCAAGCAGGCCGCGCTCCTCGCCGGCGAAGACAACAAAGAGGATAGACCGTTTCGGATGCGTGCCGTTGGCGGCGAAGGCATGCGCCAGCTCGACCACGCCGACCGTGCCCGATCCGTTGTCGTCGGCGCCGTGCCAGATCTGCACGCAGTCCGGTCCGGCGGGAGTAGGTTGTCCATGCTCGTCCACGCCGCCAGCGTTCGCCGGGCAGGGCGCGGCGCCGTCATGATCATGGTGCGCGGTGATCATGACTGTCTCTGTTTTGAGCTTCGGGTCTGAACCCAGAAGCAGGCCGGCGACATTCCAGCTTGTGCCATCCTTCTCGGAGGTGTTGCGCAGGTGCAGGGTCAGCGTGGTGTCTGGCAGGTTGCGGCTCTGGTTGGAGAGGTCCTTGTCGATGGCCGCCTGCAGCGCCGAAGCCTCGGCCTTGCCTGAGGTGTTTTGGGTGGCAGCGAGCGTTGCAAAGAGCTGATCGGCCACGTCGTCGAGCACCAGCACGCTGGGAATGTGCAGTTCATCGTCGGCGATGGCCTGGAGCGGCAGTGGCACGGCGCGGGTGATACTGCCGCCGATGCGGGCGGCGCGCTCGGCATTGGTCAGGTGCTTGCGATTCGGCTCGGCGACGACGACCAGCGCCACGGCGCCGTGGGCCTGTGCGTTCCATAATTTCACGCGCGTGGTGGCGTAGCGGGTATTGCCCGTGCCGTTGAAGATCGACTGCGGATCGTCCTCCTGCGGCTCATGGTCGAAGACGAAGACGATCTTGCCTTTGGCGTCGATGCCCTTGTAGTCGTCATACCCGAGCTCGGGTGCGGTGATGCCATAGCCGGCGAAGACCACGGGCGCAGTGAGATCGACAGCCTTGCGATAAGCGCCGAAGGCCTGTGGCGCGTGCCAGACGGTCGTCTTCCCATCCTGGGTCAGGGTGACGCTCGAGGCGGCGCGGTCTGCGCGGTACTCCACCAGCGGGACAGCCTGCAGGTAGGAGGGCTTGCCTGACGCGTCCCTTGCCGCCGGAACCAGGCCGGCCTTGGCAAACTGGTCGGCGATCCAGTGAACGGCGACTTCGTCGCCGGGCTGGAGGCTCATGCGGCCTTCGAGCTTGTCGCTGGCGATGTAGGCGAGGTCACGGCGGAGATCGGACTCCTGAATGGCGGCGAAGCCCTTGGCTTCGCGGGCAGAGACAGGCGCCGGCGCACCGGCTTGCGCGCTCAGGAGGAGCGTGCCGGAAAGAGCGGCGACGCTGCCGAAGGCCAGGACAAGCATAGAGAGACGTGGCATGGGAGACATCCTAACCCAGCCGTACGGTAAGTGATCCCGAGAAATGCAGATAAATCACAGAAAAAAAGCCACTTGAGGGAAGCGCCTGAAAATTTACACAGAAAAACGAAAACGGGAGCCAACAAAAAACGGGGCGGCCGTATCGTAATGTCCGGAGGATAAGCACTCTTATGAAGCTGATTCGCAGAGCGGCAGCTGTGTCTACACTGGCTGCGATGTTGGCCGGTGGTGCGATGTTTGCCCAGCAACCGGGACCGGGCGGCCCAGGCGGTCCTGGTCCAGGTGGACCTGGTGGGCACGACAATCACCAGTATGTGCGCCACAATGACTGGCGCAAGGGACGGCGCATGGCCCAGGGCGATTGGGCCCGTGGTGAGCGTGTCGATTACCAGCGCTATCACCTGAAGCCCCCACCGCGCGGCTATGAGTGGCGCGAAGTCGACGGCAACTATGTGATGGCGGCTGTGGCCACGGGGCTCATCGCCTCGGTGATCGTAGCTTCCACCGTGCACTAGAGCCTGTTATGAACTTTCCCGCGGCGGACGCTGGGAGCCAATTTTTCTGAGGTCGAGGAGCGAGTTGCGACGGATATCGGGTTATCTCCGAGCGGCGAGCGACGAAGAGATCGGGAAAATTGGCCCCAGCCCTTCGGGTTGCGGGGAAAATCGGCCCATACTTCGTTGTCGGCCTCGCCTAGGAATAGCCAATGTCTTCGGCCTCCGCCTCGTCTCGGCCGATTTTCCCACGCAACGCCGCTCGCGCGAAAGTTCATAACAGGCTCTCGACCACATCCCCAACCCATCCCACGAGGCGAACGCCGGGCACTTGCCCGGCGTTCGTCATTTCCGATCAGAATGAGTTGCGAGGCCCGCTGACGCAGGGGTTTCCGGCGATGAAATAGCGGTGCGGCCAGTCGACGGCCTTACGGATGCCGATGCGCGGGGTCGCGAGGATAGAAGCGGGCTGGTAGCCGTCATCGTGAACAAAGAGTGACGATGCCGGGTTCGTGACATCGAGCCCGTTGTGTAGGGCGCGGGTAAGGCCGAGAGCCTGGCAGAGGCGTCCAGGGCCCGAGGTGAGGAGCGCCGGTTTTACGCCGGGGGTAAGACCGCGCAGCCGGGCCATGGTTTCCATGCCCTTTACGGGCTCCAGTGCGCGGATGAGGATACATCCCGCCTGTCCGGCCGGCTCGCAGGAGAAATTCAGGCAGTAGTACATGCCGTAAATGAAGTAGACATAGGCCTGTCCGGGCGGCCCGAAGAGGACGGCATTGCGGGCAGTCTTTCCGGTAAAGGCGTGGGCCGCCGGATCGTCCGCACCGAAATAAGCCTCGACTTCCACGATGCGGCCGGTAAGCTTTTCTCCCTCATCACGATGGGTGATGAGCTTGCCGAGCAGCGCCTGAGCGACGGTGTCGGGTGGCGGCAGATAAAAGGAACGAGGCAGCGGCTTCGGCATAAGAGAGAGACTGTCATCCCGACCGAAGCGACCGCAAGGGAGCGCAGTGGAGGGACCTGCTGTTTTGTTGAGCCAAGTGCCCCACCCACGCCCGGGTTTGGCATGGGTGGGGCTCCAAACCACGTACTTCGCGACCAGCGGGAGCGGAGGCCGAAGGCGGATCGTCCTGCGCGAAGCAGCGGAGAAATGACAAAAATGTTTAGGAGACCTTGAGTTCTTTGATCGCGGCCAGCACTTCCTCGGCGTGGCCTTCGGGCTTCACCTTGGGGAAGATTTTGAGCAGGGTGAGATCCGGTCCAAAGAGATAGGTGGTGCGCTCGATGCCCTTCACCTTTTTGCCGTACATGTTCTTTTCTTTCAGTACGCCAAACAGATTGCAGATTTTTTCGTCTGAATCAGCGAGGAGCGGGTAATTGAGGTCGTACTTCTCCTTGAACTTCTTCTGCGCCCTTGGCGTGTCGCGCGAAATGCCGAGGACGACGGCGCCGGCTTTCTGCAGCTTGTCGAAGGTATCGCGGAAGCCGCAGGCCTCGATGGTGCAGCCTGGCGTATCGGCACGGGGGTAGAAGAAAAGGACGATGGGCTGGCCCTTGTAATCGCTCAGATGAACGGTTTCACCGTTTTCGTTCAGGACAGAGAAGTCGACTTTCTGATGCAGTTCCATGAATCTCCTCGAGCGAGCCAGTCGCGACCGGTCTCGCGTCTTATATAGCTTATAGAGAGTTGCGGGTGGGAGCGATGCGAGGAGTCGGGCTGGACGGAATGAAAACGCGGGCGTGCTGGCTGGTGGCAGGAGGAATGCTCATCTCCGGCGCCGTGGTCTCCCAGGCGCAGTACGTGGGCCGCGTAGATACGGCCAAGGCCGAAAAGGCGCAGACGCTGCGGGCGACCGCTGTGCTCGAGTACACCGGCGACTACACCAAACCGATTGCCAGCCGCCTGATTCCGCTTGCCGTGTGGGATGGGACGACCTATCAGCCGGCCGGGCTTTATCTGGCGCAGCCGGTGCCGCTGGCGGTTGAATCCGGCACGCAGTATCAGCTGGAAGAAAGCGGGTTGGCCAAGGGCTTTTTCGATGTCAAAGCAGCAGCGAATATCGGCGGCCCGGGCGGTTCATGGGTCGCGATCGGCGGCTATCAGAAGCCGATTTCCCCCGCACAGGCAAGGCTGAAGGCCTCGAAGCATATTCCGAAGATCGACGGCTGGGGTGATGACGACGATCAGCCGCACTTTGCGCACCGTCCTTCGGACAGCAGTAACGGCTCCAGCAAGGACAGCGGGAATGCTCCGGCAAAGGATCCTGATCGTCCGACGCTGAATCGCCGGACGGGCGACAACAGCAGCAGTTCTTCGCCGGACAGCGGGACGGGAAGCAGTTCGAGTAGCGGTACAGGGAACAGCACCTCCGGGAATAATTCCGGGAGCACGAGCTCCGGAAGCGGGTCTTCGTCAGATCCCGACCGCCCGACATTGCACCGGAAGACAGAGGACTCGGGCAGCAGCTCCGGAGGCAGTTCGACAGGCAGCTCCGGTTCGGGAACCACCGCAGGCAGTGGCACCGGGCCGGTCGATCCGGATCGTCCGACGATGCACCGCAGGACTCCGTCGAGTGGAGATGGCTCACCGGTCACAGCGACGACCGATATCGATCCGAACCGTCCGCGCCTCAGGCATGGACGGCCCGAGGAGCAGGAAAAACTGGATGTGCCGTCCGATGTTGAGATTGCTAAGCTGAGCGGGCATCCGGAGAACCTGGAGCAGATGGTTGCTGTCTCCGATGTCGCCACTCATTCCTCGGAAAACTGGCGTTACTCCTGGGCCGATCCGGCGGACGCGAAGTCATTGCAGACGCAGCTCGAAGGCATGGCGCAGAACCTGTTTGCCGGCAAGCCGATGGTAGCTCCGATCGGAGGCGGATTTGGCAGTGGTACGACGGCCTCTTCCACGACGAGTGGAGCAGCGGCAAAGAGCTCAGCCGTAACAGGTACGCACACGACCGCAATCCGGAATGCACATCGCAAGGCGGCGCTGTCCTCGCTGCCGGTGCTGGCCGATGAGCAGTTCCACGCCTATGCGCTGACCTTTGGCGGCGGGGCGACGCTGGTCTTTTCGGCGAAGACCACACTGGCCGACGGCAAGGTGAAATACGTGACACTGATCGCGCAGCCCGACTTCAGCGGGCAGGCGCGAGTGCTCTTCCACCAGATGACGAGCGACGATCAGCTTGACCAGACGCCGCGCATGCTGGTCGTCGACGCGCTCGATACCGATGGCGACGGTCGTGCAGAGCTGATCTTCGAGCTCGCCGGAAGGACCGACCGGCAGTATGCCATCTACCGCGTGGGGAACGGCGAAGTGGAACAGGTGTTCTCGACAGCCGGAGCGAGCTAGAACTTGCTGCGGAGCTCCCGGTTAACAAGTTCAGTGGCCTGAGCTTCGATTTCCGGATCGTCGCCAAAGCCCGGCAGCCAGCGCACCTCCGGCTCGCGGCGAAACCAGGTGAGTTGGCGCTTGGCGTAGTTGCGATGGCCCTGCTGGGCGGCGGTAATGGCTTCCGCTTCGGTCGATTCGCTGCGTAGCAGCGCACGGGCCTGCCGGTAACCGAGGGCATCCATGGGGCCTCGGGAGACGCGGTCTTCACTCTCAACCGGGCTGCCAGCTCCGGGAAACTCACCGTATTTCGCGATCAGAGCGCGGGTCTCCTCCACCAGTCCATCGCTAAACATCTGTGCGGCGCGGCGATTGATACGCTCGTAAAGTGCCTTGCGCTCCGGATCGAGGCCGATACGCAGGATGCGATAGCCGGTGAGCCGGTCGCGTCCCTGCTCCAGCCAGGCCTCTGTCATGGGCTGGCGGGCGGCGATGCAGACCTCGATGGCGCGGATGAGCTTGGGGGTGTCATTGGCGTGGATGGTGGCCGCTGCAGCCGGATCGAGCCGCTGCAAAATGCGGCTGAGCCAGCCGGAACCGAAGCGCAGATGGCTGCGCTCGAGGTGCATGCGCAGCTCCTGCGATCGCTGCGGTCCGGCAAAGAGGCCATCCACCAGCGCGCGCAGGTAGAGTCCGGTGCCTCCGGTGACGATCGGCAGGCCTCCGCGCGCTGTGATGTCGGCGATCGCGGCGCGGGCAAGGCGGGCATAGTCGCCTGCGGTGCACTGTTCGTCGGGAGCGAAGACATCGATCAGGTGGTGCGGCGCGCGGCTGCGTTCCTCGAGCGACGGCTTGGCTGAGCCGATCTCCATCTCGCGGTAGACGGCCACCGAGTCGCAGCTTACGATCTCGCCGCCGAAGCGTTCGGCGAGCGCGAGCGAGAGCGCCGTCTTGCCGCTGGCAGTGGGGCCGAGCAGGACGACAAGCAGAGGATCGGTATTGGGCGCGGACACGGTTACCAGAAGCGCCACCATCCCGCCGGGAAAACGGTGTGGGGCTGGGCTCGCAACAGGGTGAAGATGGCCAGGACGGCAGCAAGGATCAGCAGGCCGCCAATCTGGTTGCGCTGGGTGTGGTGGCGCGGAGTCTGGCGTCGTTGTGCGAGGCGTGGATTCACAGGGGCTGTTTCCAGTGTAGGCCGGGTGGTCTTTGCCGGAAAAGGATGCGGGCGGCCGTTTGGCCGCCCTCGCATGTCTTTGGTGACCTGCGCGCTATGCCCCGGCAATGCGGTTGTGCGGAGTGGAGAGTTGACGGGCCAGCACCGGGATTCCGAAGGCCAGTCCGGCGACGGCAGCGGTCGAGATCAGGTCATTGCGATAAAACGGCAGTCCAGCCACGTAGGACATGCCCAATCCGGCCAGGCTGCGCGGATAAAGCGTCGGGTTCGCGATCCATGCCGCGAAGTTGGTGATGAGAAAGAAGGATGTGGGGGTGATGACGACTCCTGCGGCCACACGCGCGGCCGTGATCTTTTTCGCCAGCAGGAAATGGGCGAAGACGATGACGGCTGCATGCCAGGCCCAGGTCAGCAGATAGTCCGAGACGTGGAAGGGATAGCGATAAAAGAAGGCCGTCAGGTAGTAGTCCGTGATGGCCAGTGCGGCTACCGGCAGCCAGATCTGGCGCAGCGGACGGCGCGCGCCGAAAAAGAGCAGCGATCCACCCACGGCGGTGAAGTTCAGCCAGTCCGGATGGGGAACGACGCGGCTGATGATGGCCAGGAGCAGCAGGAAATAGGCGGACATACATCCTCACAGGGGAAACAAAGTCGGCACTTCTTATTGTCGGAAGTGCCAGGAGCAGGCGCAAGGGGAAAGTCGACCGGCAAAGCGGTATTCCCGGGGAATGGGGCAACGGATCGGCGCTATTTTTGCTTCTTGCCGCTCATGTACATGCCCTCGATCTGGTTGGCCGGATTGATGTATGCCCATGCGGTAAGAGGAATCTTGCCGCGCGCGTCGGAGCTGAGACCGGCAAGCCCGAAGCCGGAATAAGCAAAGCGCAGGTCCTCAAACTGCACCGTATGCCATCCGGGTTGGGGCTGTGGTGCGGTGTCGTACGGAATCGGATCATTGCCGAGATCGGTGGTCACCGGAAACTGCGACCAGTCGAGATAGACCCGGCCAAGGTACGACTGTTTGGCGGCAGCGACTGCCGGGGTGACCGGCGGTTTATAGAAAATATCGGAGCCATCCAGGCTGCGGGCCTCGATACGGTCGTGAAGCGTACGCACCTCGGCGGTCTGGTAATAATCGGGCGTCTCAGCAAGCACATGCCAGGCGAAGGGATCGAGCATATAGGGCTCGGCTGCGATGCGGGTCACCGGGGCATCGATCGTGCCGGCATTGCGGACGAGTGCGAGGGCATGGCTCTGCTCGGCGTTGCGCAGCGACCACCAGAGGACGATGAAGACGAGAGCCGCAATCGACCAGCCCCGGCCACGGAAGGGCGTGCGACGTGCGCCGATCTCACTGTCTGCCAGGCCGAAGAGCCATGGAAGGACGAGCGAGGCCAGCAGGGCGAGAAAGATCCATGGATCGAAGATGAAGACGATGCTCCAGGCATGCCAGTGTGCGTCGAAGGGAAACAACGGGCGCACGCCGTAGTTGTTGGTGTAGTCGAGCAGGATGTGGCTGAGGTCGGCAAGGAGCGCGAAGCACCAGAGCAGTCCCCAGCGAATCGGCGCGGCCGTGGGCTTCTTGCGCCATCGATGAACGAGCCACGCAAGTCCCACAGCGGCCAGCGCGATGACCGGCGCGGCAAGAAAGGTGTGGGTAATGCCGCGATGGTGTTCGAAGCCCGTGACCGGGCCGAGTCTGCCCCACACGATATCGAGGTCCGGAGCCTCCGCGGCCAGCGTCATGGCCAGCGTGGCGTAGGCTGCCTTGCGGTTGAAGCCGGAGCGGGCGAGGACGGCTCCGGTGAGGAAGTGAGTGACAGGCTCCATGGAGGAAGAGTAGCAAGTGGACTGGCCGTCCAGGCCTTTCGCCTTCGGTTGCTTCGCGCAGGGCGAATAGCCTTTGGCCTCCGCTCTCGTTGGTCGCGCTCCGGGGCCAGCTTTCTCTGTAACGGCAAAAAAAGGGGTGCCCCGTCCAAGCTCCGCTTGGGCGGGAGGCAAAAACAGCAGGTCCCTCTATTACGCAAGACAAAGCCGTCTCGCTGCGGTCGAGATGACAATCTCTCTCTTCTCCAGGCGCGGGCTACGGCCTATATGCCGATAGCCCCTGATGGGCTCGGCGCGATTGCGGCAAGCCTATTTCTGCAACTTGAGAATGTTATGCGGATCGGAAATGCCCCTGAGCCGCTCTTTCTCCACCGTTTCAGCCAGCCTGTCGTGCAGCACACGCGCCCTGGGATGTAACGCGAGTGAACCGGTCATGCCGAGCCTGTCGGCAAGGACGATGCGCAGGCCATCGGCAAGATCGATCAGGAGTGCATCGCGTTCCTCGTCGGTCATCGGTTCGTCATCCTTTTCGTGTTGTCCGCATGGTATCGCAGGGATATCCCGCATGGCTTCCGCGCGATAGAAGGACGGCTTGCGCACCAGGATGGCTCCTCCGCTACCATCGTTGCTGTGACTGTTCAGAAAGAAATCGACAAGCTGCGGGAGACCATCCGCCACCACGAGTATCTGTACTACAGCCTTGATGCGCCGGAGATCTCCGATGCCGAGTATGACGCGCTGATGCGTGAGCTGGAGGCGCTCGAGGCGAAGCACCCCGAGCTGATTACCGCTGACTCGCCCACGCAGCGCGTCGGCGGAAAGCCGGCTGAGGGCTTTGCCAAGGTGGCGCACTCACGTCCCATGCTCTCGCTCAACAATGTGGTGAGCGAGGAAGAGCTTGCGGACTGGGACCGCCGCGTCCATGAGCTGGCGGGCGAGGGCGCAAAAATCGAGTATGTCTGCGAATACAAGCTCGACGGGCTCTCCATGGCGCTTCACTATCGCGAGGGCGCGGATGGCGCCTCGCATCTTGAGCGCGGTGTGACGCGCGGTGACGGCACAATCGGCGAAGACGTAACCGGCAACGTGCGCACCATCCGCTCCGTGCCGCTGTCCATTTCGAAGGCCAAGCGCGAGAAGGCCGGTCTGCCGCCCAACTTTGAAGTGCGTGGCGAGGTCGTCATGCCGTTCAAAGCTTTTCTGCGCATGAACGAAGAGCGCGAAGCTGCCGGCCTCACGCCTGCCGCCAATCCGCGCAACGCGGCCGCCGGAACCATCCGCACCCTTGAACCGAACATCGTTGCCCAGCGCCGCCTCGATTTTTACGGCTACTTCGCGCTGACGGAAGCAGGAGAAAGTCTCTTCGAGGAGCAATCGGAGGCGCTCGAAGCGCTTTCGACTGCAGGCTTCCGCGTAAATCCGCATCGCGAAGCCGTGAAGAACTTCGAAGGATTGATGCAGTTCGTCAACCGTGCCGAGGAAACGCGTGCCGATCTCGGGTACGAAATTGACGGCGTGGTCATCAAGATCGATTCAGCCGGCATCCAGCGCCGTCTCGGCTATACCGGCCGCGCGCCGCGCTGGGCCGTGGCGTATAAGTTCACGGCACGCGCCGCGATCACCAGGGTCGAAGCCATCCATGTGCAGGTGGGCCGCACCGGCAAGCTCACGCCCGTCGCATGGCTCACGCCGGTCGCGATCGGCGGAACGACGGTGAGCCGCGCCACGCTGCACAATGCCGATGAGATCGAGCGCCTCGGCCTGCTGGTCGGGGACTACGTCAAGGTGGAACGCGGCGGCGACGTGATTCCCAAGATCGTCGAAGTGGTCGAAGATGCGGAGCATCCGCGTGGAACGGAGAAATACAACTTCCCCACGCACTGCCCGGTCTGCGGCAGCGAGATCGTGAAGACCGAAGGCGAGGTCGACTATCGCTGCGTGAACGCCGATTGCCCGGCGCGGCTGGTCGAGAGCGTGCTGCACTTCGCGGCGCGCAAGGTCATGAACATCGAGGGTCTTGGCGATGTGCTGGTCGAGCAGCTCACCGCGCGCGGCCTGGTGAAGAGCATCGCCGACCTTTATTCGCTCACAGAGGAGCAACTGCTTTCGCTCGAACGCATCGGGCAGAAGACTGCCGATGCGTTGCTCGAGGAGATTGCGAAATCGAAGCAGGCCGGGCTGAGCCGCGTGCTTTTTGGCCTCGGCATCCGCTTCGTAGGCGAGCGCACGGCGCAGCTGCTGGCCGAAGAGTTCGGCTCGATGGATGCGCTGATGGAGGCTTCCTCCGAAGAGCTTGAGCGTGTGAATGAAGTGGGCCCGCGTGTCTCGCAGGCTATCCTCGAGTTCTTCGCCGAGGAAAAGAATCGCGCGCTCGTCGAGCGGTTGCGCGAGGCAGGGCTTGTCTTTACGGCGGAAAAGCGCAAGAAGACATCCGAGCTCGAGGGACTGACCTTTGTGCTCACAGGTACGTTGCCCACACTCAGCCGTGAAGATGCGAAGACGAAGATTGAAGCCGCAGGCGGCAAGGTCTCAGGATCGGTGAGTAAGAAGACGCACTATGTGGTCGCGGGTGAGGATGCCGGCTCGAAGCTCGAAAAGGCGCAACAGCTCGGGGTGAAGGTGATCGACGAGGCTGCGTTGCTGGAGATGTTGGGCGGCTGAAGAGCCAGCCATCGCTGCAAACAGCAAGAGCCGGGTGGGATACCCGGCTCTTGCTGTTTGCAGTGGCACTGCGATTATTTCGGCGCGAAGTATCCCTTGCGCACGCGGACCGAGTAACGGCGGTCGAGGCAGAAAAGGTAGATGGGGCGGAAAGCGCCATCGGCCTTGAAGTCGGCAGGCTTGTAGACCAGCGCATACTGGCTGCGCAGCTCGTCCTGGATGGCTTCGAAGCTGATCGGCATGTCCGAGATGTTCTTCGGGAAGAATGCCCGGCCGCCGGTCTCTTCGGCGATCTTCTGGAGCACGTCGTCGCCGCGGTCGCGGCTGGGGCTCACGTTGGTGCTGATGGCGTAGACGATGGTCTCCGCCCGCTGGCACTCTTTGATAGCGTCGTCGAGATAGGCGTGGCTCTGGTTATCGTCGCCGTCCGAGATGAGCACCATGGCCTTGCGGACCGGTTCCTGGCCGCGCGAGGCAAGCAGGCGGTCGCGGCAGGCCGAGTAGACCGCATCGAACAACGCAGTGCCGCCACCGGGGCGCAGCGAATCGATGCCGGTCGAGAGGGTGTCGAGGTTGTTCGACCACGCCGTCTTGTAGTCCGGCGTCACGTCGAAGCCCATGACGAAGGCCTTGTCCGAGGCCGGCTTCAGAATCTGGAGCAGGAACTCCTTGGCCGCCTGCTGCTCGAAGGCGAAGCGGGTATGGATCGAGGTGCTGGTATCGATCAGCACGCCAAGCCGCAGAGGCAGATTCGTCTGCTGGGTGAAGCTGTAAACGCGCTCCGGCGCTTTCTGGTCATCGAGCAGGGCAAAGTCGCTTTGTTTCAGGTCGCGAATAAAGCGGCCATGCCGGTCGGTAACCGTAAAGACCAGGTCGACTTCGTTTACCTGCTGGGTGATGGTGTACTGCGAGTTGTCCTGGGCCTGATTCTGGGGCGGATTCTGGGCCGCCGGAGTGGCATCGGCAGGAGTCTGAGCGGGCTGAGCCTGCTGCGGCTGAGCGGGCGCTGTGGTGGCAGGGGATGTCTGTGCCTGGAGCGGAGCCGCGAGCGGGAGGGCGAGCAGGACGGCAGAGAGACAGAGGAAAGGCTTAAAACCGGCGCGGGTCATTTTGCTGTGGCCATTGTACATGCGCGACTCCGCATCGAGCGGCTCACCGGTTGCGCGCAGAGCGAGTTGCTTCGTATGGCGCTCCCGTTGATCGCCATCCGGGATCGCTGCAGGAAAGACGGAAATGGGTGCCCCGTCCAAGCTGCGCTTGGGCGGGAGGGTACGAGCCCGTTCTGTGTCCCCCACCCAGGCAGCACCGGCTTGGGTGGGTCGCCCGTTTTCGTTCTGCGGCATGAGGTGGCGTGTTACTCCGCCCGCAGCGCGGCCACTGGGTCGAGCTGCGAGGCGCGCCAGGCCGGCAGCAGGCAGGCCAGCGCGGCCACGGCGATGAGCGCAAAGGAAACCAGAACGAAGACCAGCGGATCGAGCGGCTGGGTGCCGTAGAGCAGGGACGCAACCAGCCGCGTGAGCCCGGCCGAGGCGGCGATGCCCAGCACCAGTCCGATCACCGCCGGGCGGAGACCATCAGCCAGCAGCAGGCGAAGAACGTGTTCCCGTTGCGCGCCCAGCGCCATCCGCACCCCGATCTCCGCTGTGCGTTGGGAAACCAGGAACGATAGCACTCCGAAAAGCCCGACCGCAGCCAGGACCAGCGACAGTCCGGCGAAGACCGAGAGCAGGGTGGCGTTGAAGCTGGCCTCGGCCGTGTTTTTGCCAACCAGGTCGTCATAGGTGAGGAGGTCCGTGACCGCGACCGAGCGGTCGATGCCGGCGACCACCTTCTGCACCGTTGTGGCCATGGCCAGCGGGTCGCCGGTGGTGCGCAGGAAGAGCGTCGGTCCGCTGCGAACACCGGTCCAGAGTGGGAAGTAAACGATCGGCTCAATGGGGCTGGCCGGTGCCGAGCGTACGTCGCCTACCACGCCGACGATCTCGTTCTTCGGGTCGGTGGTGCCCTCAGGGCCGGTGTTCAGGTCGTTCACATGCAGGCCGATCGGATCGCGGCTCTTGAGGTATTGCCGTACGAAGGCCTGATTGACGATGGCCAGCCGGCCGTGCTCGAGCCGGTCGTCGGCGGTGAAGGTGCGGCCGTGCAGCAGCGGGATGCCGAGGCTGCGGAAGAAGTCCGGCGAGACGTAGCGCACCTGTATGTCGAGCATCGTGCCCTTGGGCATGGGGATCTCGGCAATGGTCTCGCCGTCATCGGTGCCTTCTCCCTGGCCGGGGAGCCGGTCGGCGAGGCCGGCGGCCTGCACGCCGGGTAGCGCCTGCACGCGGGTCAGCAGGTCCTCAAAAAATCCCGTAATTCGGGCTTCTTTCTCGTACTGCGGCGCGTAGGGTAGGTTGATCCCCATGGTGAGTGTCCGGGCGGTCGAGACACCGAGCTCGGCCGAGTGCATGTTCTGGTAGCTGCGCAGGAAGAGCCCCGCGCCAACCAGCAGTACCACGGTGAGTGCAACCTCGACGGCCAGCAGGGCGCGGCGGAAGCGGAGGCTCTGGCGGCTGCCGCTCACCGCGCGGGACTGGTCCTGGAGCGCATTTAGCAGCTGGTCGTGGCGGTCGGCGAAGGCCGGAGCGAGGCCGGCGATTAGCCCGCAGGCCAGTGCCGTCCCCAGGGCAAAGCCGATCGCTGTCCCGTCCAGGTGGACGCTCGCCGCCCGGGGCAGGTCGGCACGCCGGGAGAGCAGCCACTGGAGCGCGAGTTGCGCGATGAGGATGCCGAAGGCGCCTCCTGCCGTGCAGAGCACCAGGCTCTCAAGCAGGCGGTCGCGGAGGAGCCGGCCGCGCGAGCCACCGAGAGCGGAGCGGATGGCTGCCTCCCGACGTCGCGAAGCCGAGCGAGCGACCAGCAGGTTCGCCACATTCAGGCAGGCGATCAGCAGTAGGCAGCCAGTCGCGGCAAAGAGGATGTTGAGCAGCGTGCGGACCTTATAGGTATCGGCGTCGAGCAGGCCGACGACGTGTGCGGCGTCATCGATGAAATCGTTCGGAGGCCGCTGCTCGGCGCGCAACCGGGAGATGCGGCTGAGGTCTTCCTGCGCCGTGGCAATCGAGACACCGGGTTTCAGCCGCCCGATGACAGTGAAGTTGTGCGAGTCATGCGAGTCCCAGGCGCGTGGCGGGAAGAGCGGCGAGATCGCGATCCAGAGCTGGGTGTGCGCGTCGGGGTACTGGAACCACTTCGGCAACACGCCGATGACGGTGTATGGCTGGGTATCGAGCAGCAGCTTGCGGCCTACTATGCCCGGATCGGCGCCGAAGCGCCGCTGCCAGAGGCTCCAGCTGAGGACCACAGTTTTGTCGGCGCCCCAGGTGTCGTCCGCCTGGGTGAAGAAGCGCCCGAGCGCGGGCTTGACGCCCAGCAGGCCAAGCGTCTGCCAGGTGGCGGCCTCGGCGTCCAGGTGCTCGGGCAGCTGGCCCTCGGCGCCGGCCAGATTCAGCTCCCACGGGTCGGCAACGCCGAGCTGCGCGAAGCTCCGGTTCTGGTCGTGCCAGATGCGCCAGGTCCCCCCGGCCGCGGCGGTGTGCGAGTAGCCGTGCTCCGGGCTGGCCTCCCAGGCCCGCACCAGCCGGTCGGAATCCGGCAGCGGCAGCGGCTTGAGCAATACCGAGTTCACCACCGTGAACAGCGCCGCCGTGGCGCCGATGCCGAGAGCCATCACCAGTACGACGGTGAGCGAAAACCCCGGCGTGCGGGCAAGGTTGCGCAGGGTCTGGCGAAGATCGCGAAAGAGGATGTCCACGGGCAGGCTCCGGCACTCGGATTGGGTGCAGGAGAAAGTGCATGCGACGGGCCAGCTATAACCAGGCTAAGTCGTAGAAAACAAAAATGCCACCCTCGCGCTTCTGGTCGATTTTAGAAACCGGTGTCCAAATGCGGACGACAGAGGAAACGGCAATTTTGATAGAGACTATCAGACAATAATTATTCTTGTTTGGGCTGAAATGAGGGTGGGAGACGAGGCTCTCAGCCAGCCAGGAAACCCCTCAGCGAATCCTGTCCAGAAACCCTGTCAGCTCCGCCGGCAGCGGCGCTTCGAGCGTGAGGATCTTATTCGTCCTCGGATGGGCGAACTCGAGCCGCGCGGCATGGAGAAAATTGCGGTCGAGCTGCGTGGTCTCGGCCGCAACGGCTGCCTTTTTCTTTGTTCCAGGCTTGCCCTTCGCCGCCTCGACCACGGGGATGATTGCGGGCGCGCCGTAAAGCGTATCGCCCACCACGGGGTGCCCGATGGACGACATGTGCACACGGATCTGGTGCGTGCGCCCGGTTTCGATCTTCACCGAAACCAGTGCGAACTTCCCGAATCGTGTATCCAGCCGTTCGAGCACCGTGTAATGCGAGATGGCCGCGCGCGCACCCTCGGAGCGTTTGGTGGTCATGCGGGTACGCCGGATCAGGTCGCGGCCGATCGCGGCGTTGATGGTGCCCGTGTCCTTCTTTGGATGGCCGTGGACCAGGGCAAGGTAGGTTTTGTGCACCTCGCGCGAGGAGAACATCTCTGCCAGCCGCAGATGCGCGGCATCATTGCGGGCGACGATGATCAGGCCGCTGGTCTGCTTGTCGAGCCGATGGACGATGCCCGGGCGCAGCGCGCCGCCGGTCGTCGAGAGCTGGCTGTAGTGGCCGAGCAGGGCATTGACCAGCGTGCCGCGATTGCGCTCGTCGAGCGCCGGGTCTTCATGCGTGGCGCCTGCCCCGGCGTGGACCATCATGCCGGCAGGTTTGTTGATGACCGAGAGATCGTCATCTTCATAGACGATGTCGAGCGGGATCATCTCCGGCGTGGCACGCAGCGGTGGCGGCTCGGGCGGCCCGAGGACGGCAACGGTTTCGCCGCCGCGCAGCTTGAGCGAGGCCTTGGCCAGGGTGCCGTCGACCGTAACCTTGCCCTCGGAGACGAGTAGCTGGACCCGGGCGCGGCTGACGCCCTCGAACTGCGCGGCGAGCCATGCGGCCAGCCAGGCATCGAGTCGCTGGCCGGCCGCTTCAGCGGGGACGGTGTAATTGCCGGTGCTCACTTCTCGTTCACTTCTCCGTTACTTCGCCAGGACCATGCAGGCCGGGGATCCACGAGGGAAGATTGGGCTGGGGCAGCGGCAGTGGCGGCGCATTGGGTGGAATGATGCTGTGCTGAATCATCCAGTTGCGGAGCAGCGCGGGCCAGGTTGAGAGCGGAATGATGGTGCCGCACAGCCCGCAGCCGTGGTTCGCATAGTCGTAGATATGGATCTCTGCCGGGACGTGGTTGCGTTCGAGGGCGCGGTAGTAGTCGAGCGCGTTTTCGATCGGCACGGCGGGATCGCGGGTGGTTGCGAAGAGGAAGGTCGGGGGCGTCGTCGCGGTGACGGCATTCTCATTCGAGTAGTCGTGGACCAGCTTCGGATCGGGATCGGGACCGAGCAGGTTCAGCACCGATCCGGCGTGGCTCTTCGTCTTGTCCATGCTGATGACCGGGTACTCGAGGACTGCAAAATCCGGCTTGCAGGAGACCTGGTCGGTCGCGTCGGCATTAGCCGGGGGCAGATCCGTCGGCTCGCAGTGCGTGGAGAGAGAAGAGGCGAGGTGACCGCCCGCCGAAGAGCCCCATACGCCGATGCGGTTCGGATCGATGCCATACTCGTCAGCGTGCTGGCGGATGAGCCGCATGGCGCGCCGTCCGTCGTTGATTTCGACGGGATAGCGATAGGGTCCGACGCGGTAATCGAGCACAAAGGCCGGGACACCCTGCGCATTCAGCCAGAGCGCGATCTGGATACCCTCATGGCCGATGGCAACATGCTGGTAGCCACCGCCGGGAACAACCAGGAAGGCGGCGCTGGTCGAGCGCTTCTTGGGTAGAAAAACATACATGCGCGGGCGATCCGCCTCGCCGTTCCCAAGCGCGCCCGGGGCGCTGCCGGAATAGAGGAAAATAGGCGCGGGCATGCCGGGGGCTGAAGCCGGAGGCGTCCACTGCGCAGTCTGGGCCGGAACAGCCGGCGGATTGGACTGCGCGGCGAAGGCGGAGACGGCGGTTCCTGCGAGCACAGTGGCTGCGAGCAGGGCAGCAAAAAGGGAGCGAAGTCGGCCGGGATTCATCGAGTGAAAGTATACCGATTAGAAAACAGGGAGGCGGAAATGGCGGAGCAGGGCATACAGGGAAACGAGTGGGGCAGCGGACTGGCGAGCATCGAAAGCCGTCATTCGGTGGATGAGACGGTAACGCGGATCGAGGAGATTTTGCGGGCGAAGCAGGTGAAGCTCTTTGCGTTGATCGATCACAGCGGCGAGGCTGCGGCGGCCGGGCTCAGCATGCCGCCGACAAAGGTGGTGATCTTCGGCAATCCGAAGGGCGGGACGCCCTTGATGCTGGCCGCGCCGACGACGGCGATCGACCTGCCGCTGAAGCTGCTGGTGGCAGAAGACGCGCAAGGCGTAGTGCGGATTACCTGGAATACGCCGGAATATCTCCTACAAAGGCACGGCTTCCCGAATGAGCTGATGGCAAATATCGCCGTGATCGCTGGAATCGCCAAGGCAGCGGCGGAATAGCTCAGACAGGGGTGGGGAGGGATGCCGTCGTCGGCCGGCGGCGCAGCCATAGAGCGCCGCCGGCGATGACCGCGGCAGCGGCGATGGGCAGGCTGAGCGCAGGATCGGCCGCGGCCCGGAAGGGCAGGAAGACTGCGGCAGCGAAGCCGGTGAGGAAGAGCCACGCGCCGGCGAGCTCGCCTGGCTGGGTGCGCCTGGGCAGCCAGTAGAGCAGCAGCGCAAGCGTGATCAGCGCCGCTGCGGCGTCGTAGAGCTGGACCGGGTGCAGCTTCTGGTATGCCGGGGTGCCATACCAGAGAACAGAGAGCCGCCGATCGTAGGTTACGGCCCACGCAAGGTTGGCGGGTGTACCCCAGTCGAGCCCGGCGAAAAATGCTCCGATGCGGTTGAGGATCATGGCCAGTGCGGCGGCAGGCGCCAGCGTGTCGAGCACGGCGAGCAGCGGCAGGCCTTCGGCAAGGGAGTAGAGCAGCGCGGAGGCGATGCCCGCGACAGTGGCCATGGCGAGAATCCACGGCGTGTGGACCTGCGTAAGGCCGAGTACCCAGACCGGATGCTCACGGAAAGCGTGGAAGTAGACAAGAACAAGGAGCAGCCGCGCGCCGATCAGGGTCGTCAGCGTGCCCAGCAGGCAGAGCGACCAGACCCTGTCGGGATCGAGTGCGAAGCGGCGGGCAAGCCGGACGGCAAGTACCAGGGCTGCAACCAGGCCAAGGGCGGTCAGCGCACCGTAGGTGGGAATGGCGATCTGGCCGAACTGGAAGAGGCGGGGATACACGCGCGCGAGGGCTTAGAAGATGAGACAAGACCGACCCACTGGGCCGTGAGTGATGCGCCGGTGAACCCGTCCTAAGACGGTGGGAACTCGCCGTGGCTCTTTAGGCATTCCGGACTGGCGGACACTGCACACCGAGCCAATATGTCGAGTCAAGCTCCCTGTTCAATGATTAAAGGTTCAACCGGCGTTGATCCCCGCACCTGCTTTGCAGGCCGGTCTCTGTGATGGATGCTAACGGCGACCCGGGGGGAATGCAAGTCTCGGGCAGCAGGCGGGTGCTGCCCGAAAGAGAAGCTGCTTATTGCTGCTGGTTGGGGTCGATGTTGTAGAGGAACCAGAAGCGCAGCTCGAGGTAGGGTCCCTTGAAGTTCTTGGGCAGATTCGGATAGGGCGAAGCGCCGGTGATGCCGCCCCAGGCCGCGCGATCGAGCGAGACGTCGCCGGACGGCCCCTCGAGCACCATGTCCTTCACCGATCCATCCGGCAGAATCTTGAAGCGGATCGCCACGCGGCCCTGCTTGTTGAGCGGCGGCTGGGCGACTTCAGGAATGATCGGATACCAGGCACGCTTGGTGTCATAGACCACGCGCTGGATGTAGGGCCCGAAGTCGACACCCATGGTGTCGCTGAGGATCTTCACCGCGCCCTGCATCCCGCCCTGCTCATCCGGGGCGTTGGTGGTTGCGCCGCCGCCGTATTCTCCGCCGCGCGGACGGGCGCCGCGTGCCAGATCCTGCATCTGCTGGCTGATCGATCCCTGGCTGGTTGAGAAATTAGGCTTGGGCTGCGGAGCCGCAGGCGCTTCATTCTTCGCCTGCTGGTTGGGCAGCGGTTGAGCGGGCAGCGTGGGCTGCGGCTTCGGCTGGTTTTCCGCCTGCTGCTGCGGCTGTGGCTGGGCCTGCTGCGGAGCTGGCTGTGGCGCGGGCTGCGGAGCAGGCGGCTCTGCCCTGTGCATCTGCTGGAGTTCGCGCAGGAGCTTCTTGTCGACCGTCGGGTGCGGGGACTGCTGGATGTGATCCTTGTCCGAGATCTTATTGGTGTCCTTTGGTCTCTGCTGCTTCAGCAGGTCCTTCGGCATCTCAAGATAGGTCATCTGTTTTTCGCGGTCGCGCAGCACCACCGAGGGGTCTTTCACGTGGACATTGAAGAGATACCGCGGTCCATAGGCCATGAACCAGAAAATGACCATGTGGACAATGAGCGCGATCCAGATCTTTTCGCGCAGTGCCGCCCAGTTCCGGTCGCCTTCGAGTTCTTCGATGACGCCAAGGAGCTCATGGGTATCGAGGTTCTCGTAGTTGCGGGAACGGCGGGAGCGAGGCGGTTCGGGCGGCGCGCCAGCGGGGCTGTTTGGCACTTCAGTGATCGGCATTCTATGTCTGAGACTCTGCTATGCCTTTCGGCTTGCGCAGAGATGATGGCGTAGCCCAGCCGGAGCGCAGGATGTCTTGCGCTGAGACCTCATCCTATTCTCTCACTCTTTACCGGGTTTTCGCAGCGCCGTTTTATCCCCGTACAATCAGGGGGATGAAGAGCGCGGCGGTGATTACGGTGAGCGATTCCTGTTGGCAAGGACAGCGGGAAGACCTTTCCGGGCCTGCGGCGGCGGCAGAGCTGGCAATACATGGGTTTGACGTCAAACTCCGTCTTTCCGTACCAGACGAAAAAAAAGCCATCGAAGACGCACTGTTGCAGGCAGCCGGCGAAGTTTCTCTGGTTGTGACCACCGGTGGGACAGGCATTTCTCTCCGGGATGTGACGCCGGAGGCGACGCGAGCCGTCTGCGCGCGCCTGCTCGAGGGAATTCCCGAGGTGATGCGCGCCGAAGGCCGGCGGGAGACACCGCTGGCGGCGCTGTCCCGGGCTGTTTGCGGCACCATCCGCACGAACAAGGCCGATACGCCCCAGCCCGAAGCACTTGTCCTGAACCTGCCGGGCAGCCCCCGCGGAGCCGTTTCATCCCTCCGTGCGGTCATGCCCCTGCTCCAGCACGCGCTGGACCTGCTTCAGGGCCGGACGGAACATACACAGGCTGGGGACGCGCCTCATCCCGATCTCAAGACCGCCGGAGTGGCGCACGGAAGAAACTGATCTTCCTGTCCCATATCCGGTTCAAATTGCTGACCAAATCGAATGAAGAAACTGATTTTTCTATCCAATAAATATCGCGGCCTTCTGCTGGCCTTTTTGAAGCCTCTCGGATTCTGGGGAGCGGGCCTGGTCGCGCTGCTCGACTCCAGCTCCATCCCGGTCCCCATGGACCCGCTGATCGCGCTTTACGCCTGGAACAACCGCCATACCTTCCTGCTCTATGTGCTGGCGGCGTCTGTCGGCTCGGCGATCGGCGGACTGGTGCCCTATTTCATCGGTCGCGCCGGCGGTGAGCTCTTCCTGCTGAAGCGGGTAGACCGGGTCAAGTACGAACAGCTGCGGGACCGCTTCGAGAAGCAGGAATTTCTGGCGCTGCTGATTCCCTCCATGCTGCCTCCGCCGACGCCATGGAAGCTCTTCGTCTTCGCTGCCGGCGTCTTCGAGATGAAGGTGTGGAACTTTATGCTGGCGGTTTTTGTAGGCAGGATGCTCCGCTTCACCGCGGTCAGCCTCCTCACCATCCGCTACGGTCCGCAGATGGTGCACGAGGTTGGCGCGCTGGTGCAGCAGCATGCGGTGGCCGTGCTGGCCGGACTCGGGGTGATCTTCGCTCTGCTGGCGCTGGTAGCGGTGCGCAAGAGTCTGCGCAAGAAGGCGACGGCGTAGGGCGAGCGAGCCGGCAAGTCAGCGGTCCGTGTTCGGCAAATAGCCGCCAGCAGTCAGGCGCAAAAACGGCCAGCGGGACACTCGTCCTGCTGGCCGTCTTCTTTTCTCGCGAGGTTTTGGGGCCTGGTGTTTTGCTACACCCTATTCCCTACACCCTGCCTTTAAAACAACAGCTTCAATCCGAACTGAATCTGCCGTGAGGTCGATGCCGTGGCTGTAATGACGCCCGCCGTCGGGGAAGGCGTATCGCCGGCAGCGGTGTAGACCACCTCGTTCGGTGTGCCGAAGTTGGTGTGGTTCAGCACGTTGAAAAACTCGGCGCGAAACTGCGCGCGGAGATTTTCGAAGAGCTGCGTCTCTTTGCGTGCCGAGACATCGAGGTTGGCGAAGCCGGGGCCGACCAGCGAATTACGCCCCGCATTGCCGTATGTTCCGCTGACCGGGTTCGAGAAGGCAGCCGGGTTGAAGTACTGGGTCGGCCCACCCTGGATCACTTTGCCGTGGAAGTCAGGATTCACGTTGGGGCGGATGGGATCGCGGCTGTCGCCATTGTTCGTCGGGTTGTAGCCGAGCTGCGCAGTAAAGGGAAAGCCGGATTGCAGTGTGGCAATGCCGCTCAGGCTCCAGCCGTGAACAATATTCCGCTGCCAGGCGCTGCCGCCCGCGTGACCAAAAGGCAGGTCCCAGGTTCCGTTGATCACGGCGAGATTGCGGATGTCGGTCGAGGCCGGTCCCCAGTCGAGCTTGGGCCGGTTGGGGAACATGACGAAGGCCGGGGCATTTGCGCCGACGCTGGTATTCCATGCCGTGCCGTCGTCGAGGTTCTTCGACCACGTATACACGCCGCGCAGCTGGAAGCCATGGTCGAAGCGGTGATTCACGTCGACCTCGAGACCGTGATACGCGGCGACACCCTCAGAGATCCAGGTGGTGGTATTCGAGAGCTTGGGGTTTGCGTAGGCTGCGCCCGAGGGGTAGTAGACCGTGCCGTTCGCCAGTGTCGAGGGGCACGGCGACGCCGGGCAGATCGTCGGGATCGGCTCGTTCACATCCTCGGAGAGCATGTTGTGGTAGCCGTGCGAGCCGACATAGCCAAGCGTCAGCGATGTATTCGGCGCAATCTTCTGCTCGACGCTCAGGGACCATGAGAGCACCGTCGGCGTATAGGCGTCGGGATTGACGCCGCTGGGCGAAACCTTGCTGCCCGAGGGCGGTGTGTCGCCGGGGGTGATCGAGAGCGAGCTCAGAGCGACGCTCTTGAGCGTGTTCGTGGTGTTGTAGGGCGCAGTCTGGTCGAGCCGGTAGTCGAGGTTGTCGAGCAGCGCGCGATAGATGCCGAAGCCGGTATGCACGATGGTATTGCCGTGGCCGGAGGGGTCCCAGGCCAGGCCCACGCGCGGCTCAGGCAGGAACGTTGCGCGGTTCTTCGAGAGCGCAGAGTGGCCGATGGTGGGATCGGTGTTGATCACGCCGTCGGTGAAGCCGTAATTCGAGGCGCGGTCATGCGCCTCATTCCATCCATTCGTCGACTCGAAGCGGAAACCGGCACGCAGCTCGAGATTGGGCCGCAGCTTGATCGTGTCCTGCACGAAGCCTGCGGCCTCGAGCGAGCGCCAGTTCAGCTCGGTCGGTGAAGGCACGGAGGTGAAGGTGGCAACTGTGCCCTCAAGGAACGTCGTCAGCGTGGTGAACGAAGCCTGCCCGTACTGGTCCTGCGCCATGTTGTCGTTCGACTGGATCTGCTGCAGCCATCCGCCGATCTCGATCTGGTGGCGGCCGCGTGTCCAGTAGACGTGGTCGTCATAGGTATACAGGTTGCGCGCCGTGCTCAGGTTGCTGCCGGCATTGGTGCCCGCGCCGGTGATCGTCGAAGCGCCATTGAGCGCCGTGCCGCCGCCGATCACGATTGCGCCGATCGGTCGCCCGGTGATCCAGCCGGGAAGATCGACCGGCGTAATCCCGGTAAACGCATAGGCTGCGCGCGAGAAGCCGAAGCGTGCGGTGTTGAGCAGTGTCGGCGAGAAGACATGCTGCTCCTGCACACTCGCTACCTGCTCGCGCAGGGCTTCCACATCCGAGCTGTAAGGATTCGCGGTCGGCGTGTTGGCGTCGCTGTCATCCACCGTGTAGACGCCGAAGAGCAGGTCCTTGTCGGAGATATTCCAGTCCGCGCGGGAGGTGCCGAAGTCCTCGCGGATGGTCTGCAGTGGGCTGCTATACGCCTCGCCGATGCCGCTGCCGAGGTCCGGTCCGTTCTGCACCGGCCACAGCGCGAGCAGCGGCTTGGTGGCTGCATTGACGCCGACATAGGTTTCCGTCCCGCTCGAATTGGGCAGGTATCCCAGGCGAGCCTCGTTATCCGGCACGAGCGTCACGTCGCTCAGGTGCAGGTTCTGCCGGAAGCCCTCGTAGTTGCCGAAGAGGAAGACTCTGTTTTTCCGGATGGGGCCGCCGAGCGAGCCGCCGAACTGATTGCGCTGGAACTCGGGAATATCGGTCTGGTCGAAGTAGTTGCGCGCATCGAACGCCGAGTTGCGCAGGAACTCGAAGACCGAGCCGTGCAGGCTATTTGTGCCTGACGCGGTGACAATACTCACCTGCGCGCCGGTGCGCTTGCCATACTCCGCACCGTAATCGTCGGTGACCACGTTGAACTCGCGCACGGCATCGACGCCGAGCAGCTGGCCGCTGGTGCCGCCGGGCGTCACATTGATCTCCGACGCTCCCGTGTACTCGATGCCGTTGAGCAGGAAAATATTGTCCTGCGGGCGATGGCCGCTGACCGCGAACATGTTGCCCACCGCAGAATTCGAGGTGCCGATGCTGCCCGAGCGCTGGTTCGAGTAATTCACGATCGCCGGATTCAGCGTCATCAGCTCGTCATAGCTGCGGCCGTTGAGCGGCATCTCCTTCACCTGGCGCTCGTCCACAAGCCCGCGTGTCTGCTGCGTGGAGAGCTCGACGGCCTGCGGCGCGGCGGCGACGGTGACCTGCTGCTGCACCTGGCCGACCGAGAGCGCGAAGTCGAGAACGGCCGACTGGCCGATCACCAGGCGCAGGCCATTCTGTGTGCTGGTAGTGAATCCGTCGCGTGAAACGGTGATGGCATAGGGGCCGACGGGCACTGACGGCGCGACATACCGGCCGGCCGCATCGGTGACGACTTCGCGCGTTACCCCCGTCTCTGTATTCCGCACCTCCACATGAGCCCCCGGAATAGCCGCACCGGTTGCATCATGCACGGTGCCGGTGATGGAGCCGCCGACCACCTGCGCGCCGAGTGGTGCGGCAGCGATGGAAAGAACGAGTGCGGCGACAGAAGAACTCAAGAGAAGGCGAAAACGAGCGGACACAATAGGCTCCTGGTACGAAGGGAAAGAGGGGAAGCGAAAGGCGCAGCAAGGGAAGGAAGGCGCAGGCGGAGGCTGGAGCCTCAACAACAGCCGCGGCGACAACAGGTTAAGAAGGTACGGAAGAAAGACATAAGCAGCTCGCAGGAAAATGAAAAAGCCGGGACAGGAGCGTCACCGGCGGGGTCGAGGGAGGCTGAGCGGATCAGCTAGAAGAGCATGTGCGCCGGACACGAGGAGGCATGAAGCTGGACTCGACAGGAGCAGAGTCGACAAGCCATGCTGGCAGCGCGAAACATAGGCTGACTATAAGGTGGGCGGACCGGGGCGTCAAGATCGAAGCAATTGACAATCCCCGCCCACTGCGCGACCCTGAAAGAGATGCGTTTTGCTCCAGCTGCGACCGTATTTGTGATGCACGCCTGTTGTTGTGCGTGTTGTCCCCGCACGGCCGTGTGCTCCGTGAACGCATGATCGCATCGTAAGACCGCACTTCGATCTGTACTCCGAGCCCACCGCCTCCTACTACGGCGAGTGGGTTTTTGCTTTTTCGGGCCAGGTGCAACTCGCAGCAGCCCGCGCCGTCAGTGAAGAAGAGATCAATGCAGGACGTATCCTTATGACTACCGCAGTTGCCGACATCGCCGAATCGCCCGCCTCGCGGCTGAGCCATCTCAAGCTGCTCGAGGCCGAGAGCATTCATATCTTCCGCGAGGTTGCGTCGGAGTTCGAGAAGCCGGTGATGCTCTACTCCATCGGCAAGGATTCATCGGTGATGCTGCGCCTGGCGCAGAAGGCGTTTTATCCGGGGCCGATCCCGTTTCCGCTGCTGCACGTGGACACGGGCTACAAATTCCGCGAGATGATCGAGTTTCGCGACAACTACACGCGGGAGCTGGGGCTCGACCTGCTCGTGTGGCGCAATGAAGAGGCGCTCGCCAACGGTGCGAATCCGGTTGATCTGGGCACGCAGCGCTGCTGCGGCCTGCTCAAGACCACTGCGCTGCTCGACGGTCTGCGCTACTACGGCTTCGACGCGGCCTTCGGCGGTGCGCGCCGCGACGAAGAGAAGTCACGCGCGAAAGAACGCATCTACTCCTTCCGCGACAAGGCCGGCCAGTGGGACCCTAAGGCACAGCGGCCCGAGTTGTGGAACCTCTACAACTCGCGCGTCGGCCCTGGCGAGAGCATCCGCGTCTTCCCACTCTCCAACTGGACTGAGCTCGACATCTGGCATTACATCCATCTCGAAAACATTCCCATCGTGCCGCTCTATTTCGCGAAGGAGCGCAGGATGCTGGTGCGCGGCGAGAGCCTCATCCCTGTCGAGCAGCCCTTTATCCAGGGCCTGCCCGGTGAAGAGCAGCTGGTGCGCTGCCGCCTGCGTTCGCTCGGCTGCAGTCCCTGCACCGGAGCCATCCGTTCTGACGCCGACACCATTCCGAAGATCATTGCCGAGCTGGTGTCCTTCCGCAGCTCCGAGCGCGCCAACCGCATCATCGATCACGACCAGGAAGGCTCGATGGAGATCAAGAAGCGCGAGGGGTATTTCTAATGAGTGCAACGCCCCTTACAGAAGTGCAGGGAGAAGAACAGCTGGAGACCTTCTCGATCGAAGACTTCCTCGAGGTGGAGCAGGCCAAGGACCTGCTGCGCTTTACGACCGCAGGCAGTGTGGATGACGGCAAGTCGACGCTGATCGGCCGCCTGCTCTACGACTCGAAGAACGTCTATGAGGATCACGTCCGCTCGGTCACGCGCGTGCAGACCACGACCTCGGGCGCGAGCGCCCCGGCCATCGACTTCGCGCTGCTCACGGACGGCCTGCGCGCAGAGCGCGAGCAGGGCATCACCATCGATGTGGCCTACCGCTACTTCTCCACGCAGCGGCGCAAGTTCATCATCGCCGATACGCCGGGCCACGAGCAGTACACGCGCAACATGGCCACTGGCGCTTCGACTGCCGACCTCGCCATCATCCTCATCGACGCGCGCAAGGGCCTGCTGAACCAGTCGCGCCGTCACGCGTACATCTCGGCGCTGCTGGGCATTCCCCGCGTGGTCGCGGCCATCAACAAGATGGACCTCGTCGACTATTCGGAAGAAGTATTCAAGACGTTGTCGCGCGACTTTGCCGAGCTCGCCTCGCGCGTCGGCCTGCGCCATGTGCAGGCGATTCCGATCAGCGCGCTTGCGGGTGACAACGTGGTGCATCACGGCGACAACACGCCCTGGTACACCGGTCCCACGCTGCTCGACTACCTCGAGCATGTGCCGGTCGAGCGCAACAACTCTGCATTGTCGTTCCGTATGCCGGTGCAGCGCGTCATTCGTCCCAACCAGGATTTTCGCGGCTTCGCCGGACAGATCGCCGCAGGCACCATCCGTCGCGGCGACCGCATTGTTTCGCTGCCTTCCGGCCAGACAAGCCGCGTCGAAAAGATCGTCACCTTCGATGGCGAGCTCGAAGAAGCGAGCGCACCGCTCTCTATCACGCTCACGCTCGAAGACGAGCGCGATATCAGCCGCGGCGATCTGATCGCGGCAGTCGATGGCGCGCCGAAAGTGGCCAATCACTTCGAAGCGTCGGTGGTGTGGCTCAACGAGCAGCCCCTCAAGGTGAATCACCGCTATCTGCTCAAGCACACTAGCCACCTGGTGCCGGCGCGGGTGCGGTCTATCCGCCATCGCATCGATATTCAAACGCTGAAGCCGCAGGCCGCGGCGGAGCTTGATCTGAACGCGATCGGGTTGATTGAAGTTACGACCGATCGGCCGATCCTCGCCGATCTCTACCATGCGAATCGCGCCACCGGCAGCTTCATCCTCGTCGATCCGCAGAACAATGCAACGGTAGGCGCCGGCATGATCCGGCATATTCTCACTGCGACAGTTACAAATTCCACGCTGCCGGGCATTCTTGCCGGCAACGAGGCGAGGCTCGTCGAAATCGAGAGCCTCCTGCTTGAGCGTGAAGTCGCGGTGGTGCGCACCAAGGTCGAGGACCGCGAAATCTGGCGCGCGCTCCAGCATGTAGGCGTGGTGGTGCTCGTCGAAACGCATGCAGCCGCGCTGACACGCGTGCTGGCCGATGGCTCAACGGAAGATGTTACCGCAACGGATGCGGAGTCGCTCGCGAACCTGTTGAGCGGCGAAAGCAAAGAGGAATAAACATGACAACGACGGCAGAAGTAGTCATCCCCGGGCTCGCAGAGAAGATCGCAGAGGCCCAGCGCTTTGTGCGCGCGGAGCTCGCAGGCCGCGAGGCCGAAGCAGCGGTCACCAGCAGCTTCCAGGCCGAAGACATGGTCGTCGTCGATCTCGTGCGCCAGGTGCTGCCCCATGTGCCGGTGCTGTTCCTCGATACCGGCTATCACTTCCGCGCGACCTACGAGTATCGCGATCAGATGGCGCAGGCGTGGAACCTCAATCTCGTGAATGTTCTGCCGGAAAAGACCGTCGCCGAGCAGGAGGCCGAGTTCGGCATCCTCAACCAGATCGCGCCCGACAAGTGCTGTGGCCTGCGCAAGGTGGGGCCGTTGTTCAAGTCGCTCGATCCCTATGGCCTGTGGTTCACGGGCCTGCGCCGCGAGCAGGCCAAGACGCGCGCCAACCTGCAGGTCGCGGAGTTTTTCTCGCTGCCTACCGGCAAGCAGCTACGCAAGCTGAGCCCGCTGGCGGACTGGACGACGCGCGAGGTCTGGTACTACGCACAGCAGCGTGAGATTCCCTTGCTGCCGCTCTATGATCTCGGCTATTCGAGCATCGGCTGCGAACCCTGCACCAGCCTTCCGCTTAGCTCGGACGATCCGCGCTCGGGTCGCTGGGGCGGCCATAAGGTCGAGTGCGGCATCCATATTCAGCCGGCTGCTCCTGTTGCGGGCCCAGGTACGGGCGTGGAGAAGTAGCACATGGAATTCGGACTGGGCTTTCTCATCGCGTTCATCATTGCCATTACCGGCGTAGGCGCGGGCACCATCACCGCGCCGCTGCTGATCCTGGTGCTGCATGTGCCGATCGCGGTCAGCGTGGGCACGGCGCTGGCGTATTCGACCGCGGTGAAAGCTGTTGTCGTGCCCTTGCAGGTGATGCGCAAGCAGATCAACTGGAAGGTGCTGGCTGTCATGCTGGCAGGAGGACTCCCCGGCGTCATCGTGGGCACGCTGCTCTTCAAGCGCTTCGGCGCACTCAAGGGGCATGCCTTCTTCTTTGGCGCGCTCGGCACGGTCATCGTCTTTTCGTCGGCGTGGCATCTCTTCCGGCACTTCCGTCCGAATGCCATCTCCGGCCATCGTCCTGCACGGATGAAGACGATCGGCGCGCTGATGTTCCCCATCGCCGCCGAGGTCGGCTTCTCGTCCTCCGGCGCAGGAGCGCTCGGATCGCTGGCGCTCATGAGCCTTTCGCCATTGAGCGCTGCGCAGGTGGTTGGCACCGATCTGGCCTTCGCCTTTTGCGTAACGCTGTTGGGCAGTGGTCTGCACTTTGCCGACGGCAGCATTGATAAAGCGCTGCTGGTGAAGCTGGTGATCGGTGGACTGGTGGGCGCGCTGGCGGGGTCGGCCGTTGCGCCGCGTGTGCCGAACAAGCAGCTTCGGCTGGCGCTGTCGGTGGTGTTGCTGGCGCTGGGATTGCAGTTCTGCTACCAGGCTGTAGCCAAGCAACTCAGCACGCACAGCTCAAATGGCCGCTCGGCTGCGGTGCATGGCGCGGAGCCGCATGCGCTGGCGCTGGCGCATCCGCAGCAATAACTTCGATCCTTTCCGTTATCGCTTATAGATCACGCCGCCTTTCATCACGAAGGTGACATGCTGCGTGACGCCGATGTCGTCCAGGGGATTTCCCGGTACGGCGATGACGTCAGCGAAGTAGCCCGCCTTCAGTTCGCCGATCGTTCCTTCCCAGCCGAGCAGCTTCGCGCCGTTGATCAGGTCCGCGCGGAGCACATCCGCCGTGCTCATGCCGTATTGGTGCATGAGCACCAGCTCGCGTGCCTGCGTGCCATGCGGAAAGGGGCCGACATCGGACCCCACAGCGAAGGAGATGCCGGCGGCCATCTGCTTCTTGAAGCTTTCCGCGTGATAGTCCAGCATGGCGCGTTCGCGCTTCGCCGCTTCAGGGGTGGCGGCGTGATCGGCAAAGTATTCCATGATCGCGAAGGTGGGCACGGCGGGAATGTGCTTCTCGCGCATGATGCGCATGGTCTCGGGACTGAGATCGAAAGCGTGGTCCATCGATGCGACGCCTGCTTCGGCGGCATAGCGTACGCCTGGTTCGCCTGTCGCGTGGACGGCAACCACTCTGCCGGTGCGTGCTGCTTCGTCGACCGCGGCCTTTAGCTCTGCTTCTGTGTATTGGTAAGGCGTCGAGAAGATGCCGTTCGTAATCGAATCGTGGCCGGTCTCGTACATCTTTACGAAGTCCGAACCGTCCTTCACCTGTTCCCGAATAACAGAAACGATCTCGTCAATGTTGTTGGCGCGGTCGGCGTTGGAGAGCACGTGTTGAGCAGGGTTGTAATGATTGGCATCTTCATGTCCACCGAGGATGTCGATCGCATTGCCGCTGATGCGCAGACGCGGGCCGGGAATGAGCCCCTGGTTGATGGCATTGCGTACGGCAGTATCTGCTGAGCCTGCGCCTTCCGTGCCCATGTCGCGCTCCGCGGTAAAGCCGGCCATCAGATCGTCTCTCGCCGCGAGCGTCGCGAGGATTGTTCGCTGTGGCACAGATTCTTCTACCGTCTGCAGGTCTTCTGCGCTTGGATGCAGAAACAGGTGCACATGCGCGTCGATAAGTCCCGGCATCAGTGTTGAGTCGCCAAGGTCGATCACGCGGGCTCCGGCTGGATGAGCGACAGAGGCGCCTGCGGCGGTGATGTGTTCGCCTTCGATAAGAAGCTCGCCGGGCATCACCACACGGCCTGCGGCGACATCGAGCAGCCGCGCCGCATGGAGCACGATGGGCGCGCCAGCGGTCTGCGCAGCTTGCTGTGCGGACGCGGACAGACCGGCAAGGAGGATGGAAACAGCGAGGACGAAGAAGGCGGTGCAGCTGCGGCGCATGAAAACTCCTCGGCAAAACGGAAAGATCGGCAGCGGATGACTGCGATCTTAAAACGCCGGGAGCGGTTTGCGCAGAGCAGAAGAGAGGGATGGGCCTCTCATCTGCTCAAATGCGTGCATCCGCAGGGGAACAGAGTGTTGTTATTCTGCGCCGGAGACCGTCTGGCTGGGAGCCTGATCGAGGGCGACGAGGAACTGTGTGCCCTCGGGCAGCTTGATATCACCGCGCTTGCTGGTGAGGGTTCCCGACGTGTCATCCTTGACGGCGCTGTGCAGGGCCGTGTCTCCGATTGCACCTGCGACCTGGTCAAAGACGCCATCGGCGCTGACCGGAAGCGGAAGCTCCGCCGGATCGTTCGCCGAGGAGAAGCTGACCAGCGTGGCCTTGACGGGCAGGGTTTTGCCGTCCTTGAGGCGCGCCTGCGAGAAGGTCAGAGTCAGTTTGGCAGGGCCACGATCTTTTGCTGCTTCCACGGTATCGATCTTGCCCAGCAGCTGTGTACCGTGCGGCAGCTCCACGCCTTCGGGGGTGCGGATGCTATCTGTAAGTTGCACAGTTACAATTTGTCCCGGTGCGGCAGATTTTGTATTCAGCGCATGGATAAGGGTGGCATCGCTGGACATCAGCGTGGCGCCGGAGGTGGAATTCTGAGCGAGGGCTGCGCCGGTGATAAGGGCAGCGGCGGCAAAAAGCGCAAAGGGGCGTGCAGCAACGTTTTTCATAAACGTCTCCGTTTTCAGATGAAATGATTGCCCGCGGAAGAACCCTCTTCCGAGCACGATGGATCCTGGCGGGGGCCGATGCGGGCGGGCACAAGCAGGGCTTGAGATTCCATGCCGGGTGGGATGATCGACTCCACCGCGGCCCTGTCCGCATAATTTACTGCTCACTTAATCAGACGCGCATTTGAGGGAAAAGTCGCAGAGAGTGCAATGCTGCAATCGATCGAGAATACGCTTGCTGCGCAGAGAGCGCGTCACATGACCAGCGCGACGCGCTCCAGTTCCTTCTGCATGCAGTCGAGAGAGCAGCCGTTGTTTTCGATGCGCAGGACCGCGTCGCGGGCCTGATCGGTGCCGACGCCGTAGCCGCGCATGGCGAGGAATGCTGCGAGAATCTGGGCAGCCTGGAAGGAATCGATGCCGGCATTCAACAGCTCGTTGCGGAGGCTGGACAGATCGCTGTTTTCGAACTTTTCAACTTTGCTGATCATGGACTTCACTCCTTCGCGAGATTGCAGCTCTATCCGGTTTAGACACCGCTATCTGTTTCGGGTTGCTGGCAAAAGCGCTTTCCCTGTAGCAGTACGCAGGCAAACCGGACATAGTTTGATGTGGAAGGAAGAATTTTTAGAAGGAGCGAACTCTTTCCGGAATGCAGGACGCGCAGCGGAAAGTTTTTTAGACTGGACGGCATGACGCAATCCGAGACGCGGCCGCCATCAGGCAGAAGGTCTGAAGTGGAACCGCAAGAGAGCGAGAAGTCCGCCATGCAGAGAAGTGGGCCGGGCTGGGCCTTGATGCTGGCTCTGCTGGCCGTCGCGATGATCGTGGCCGCACTGATTGCGTATCGGATGATCTATCCGTTCTTTCATCGCCCGGCGCATAGTTTGGTCGTGGGACAGGCTGCGGCTTATCTCTCTGTCGCTGTGCCGCGCTTCTGGGCACGCGCGGCCTGCAGCACGGGGATGCCGTCTTCCAGGGGATAGTGGCGATGGCAATCCTGGCAGCATACGGAGGCCGCTTCAAGGGTCAGCGCGCCGTGGCAGACCGGACAGGCGATCTGGTGGAGCGCGGCGCGAAGCGTTTCGAAGGTCTGCATGGGTTCAGTGTAGCGGGAAATGGGAGGAAGCTTTGCTGAGAGTAGGGCTCACAGGAGGTCTGGGCAGCGGTAAGACAACGGTGTCGCAGATTCTCCGCGAGTTGGGAGCACAGGTGTTGGAGGCCGATCTGGTCGGCCGGCAGATGATGGAGCCCGGCCACGCAGTTTACGATGCGGTGGTGCGGCAGTTTGGCCCCGAAGTGGTACGCGGCGACGGCACGCTCGACCGCAAGCGTCTGGCCGAGCTGGCATTTGCGGGCAATCGCCTGGCCGAGTTGACAAAGATCGTGCACCCGCCGGTGATTGCCGCCGAAGAGCGCTGGTGCCGCCGGGTTGCCGAGCAGGACCCCTCGGCCGTGGCGGTGGTGGAGTCGGCGCTGATCTTTGAATCCGTGAAGCAGGGTACAGTGCCGGGCTGGCGCCAACGCTTTGACCGCGTGATTCTGGTGACCGCGCCTGAAACGCTGCGCATACAGAGATATGTGGAGCGGATACAGCTGCAAGGAACGAGATTGAGTCTTGCGGAGCTGGAGGCGGACGCGCGCGGACGTATCGCCGCACAGATGCCGGACAGCGAAAAGATTCCGCTTGCGGACTATGTGATTCACAATGACAGCTCTCTTGAGAGCACGCGACGCCAGACGCAGCACATCTATGCGGAACTCAAGGCGGCGGCACGGGTCTGAAGAGAGTGTTTCCTCGAAACACCTAAAATGGAAGCAGCGAGCAGGCGCAGGGTGCGCCCGTGAGAGACAGGTAAAGCAATGACCTTTCGCAGAGTCGTAATCATTCTTCTTATCGTGGGCGGTTTCTGGTATCTCACCAGCCATGACACGAGCCTCATCCGGACAAAGATTCTCGAGAACCGGCTGCACGGCAGCTCGCTGCGGCTGACCGAAGCCGACGCAGCGCCGGAGTACGACGCGGAAGAAGTGAACAACATCTCGATCTATAAGCATGTGCTGCCGTCGGTAGTGAACATCACTTCTCAGACGCAGGCGCTGAACTTCTTCTTCCAGGTGGTGCCGCAGCAAGGGCAGGGTTCGGGCTTCATCCTCGATAGGGAAGGCCACATCCTTACGAATTACCACGTGATTGGCGATGCGCAGCAGATCGAGGTAACGACATCGGACAAGCATCGCTATCGCGCCACGCCGATTGGAAAAGATCCTGTGCACGATCTCGCGCTGCTGCAGATCCATGCGCAGAACCTCACGCCGGTGACGCTGGCCGCCAGCTCGCGCAATTTAGAGGTAGGGCAGAAGGTCTACGCCATCGGCAATCCCTTCGGTTTGGCCGGAACGATGACGACCGGCATCATCAGTGCCATCCGTTCCATCCACAGCCCGCAGGGCGCGCCGATTGAGAATGCCATCCAGACCGACGCTGCGATCAATCCCGGCAATTCAGGGGGCCCGCTGCTGAACTCGCGCGGGGAGGTCATCGGTATTACATCGCTGATCGCGACCAATCCCAATGAGAACGTGGAGCAGAGCGCGGGCATCGGCTTCGCTATTCCCATCGATACGGCCAAGGCGGTGCTCGGCGACATCCAGAAGTACGGGCGCGTGCGCAGGCCGTCGATGGGCATCATCTCGCTGCCCATCGGGCCGGATCTTGCCGAGCAGATGGGGCTCGCGGCAGGGTATGGCGTGCTCATCCAGCGCACCGTGCAGGGCGGCGCGGCAGACCGCGCGGGTCTGCGCGGCGGCAATCAGACCGCGTATCTTGGCAACACGCTGATCTATCTCGGCGGCGACCTGATCGTGAACATCGACGGGCAGGACGTGACCAATACGCAGGACATCTCCGACGTGATGAACCGCCATCAGGTGGGCGATACGGTGACGGTAACCTTCTATCGCGGCCGGCGCAAGATGACCACGCAGGTCACGCTGGGCGAGGCCCACGAGCAGGCGGCCTGATGCGCTTTCGCCGCAGGCTCGGCGCGAATACGGTTGTCGCCTGGGTGCTGAGCGCCCTCTTCGTCGGGTTTGTTTTCCTGCATGCCGGCAGGCCGCCGTATGCGGCTGTGATCGCCATGGTCGTGGTGTTGCTGCTCTATGCGCTACCGCACATCTTCTGGTGCTGGGATGTGACGCCGGATCGTCTGGTAAACCGCCGTTACTTCAGCGAGCGGAGCTTCGTCCTGGCCGAGATCGAGTACGCCGGATCGATGCCCGGACACCTCACGCCGAGGCGCGGCAAGGGGGCGTGGATCGAAGTGCGCACCCGCGCCGGCGAACGGATGATCGTGCAGCCCGCCGATGCCGAGGCGTTCCTCGCGGAGCTGCAGAAGTATGTTCCGGCTGCGGTGAAGGCGGACGATCAGCCTGCAGACAAATAACGCCGTCCATCGATCCGATACCGGCCGCTGAGTACGCGGCCAATCGCTTCGCTGTAGGCGATGTGCTCCTGCTCGAGGATGCGCTCGGCGAGTGCGTGGGCGTCATCGGTATCGAGCACGGGGACAACCTTCTGCAGGATGATCACCCCGTGATCGAGCTCTTCATCGACAAAGTGCACCGTGCAGCCGGCCACCTTCGCGCCATAATCAAAGGCCTGCGTCTGCGCATCGAGGCCGGGAAAAGCCGGCAGCAGCGAGGGATGGATGTTCAGGATCGCGTTGGGGAAGGCGCGGACGAAATCCGGCGAGAGCAGCCGCATGTACCCTGCGAGAATCACCAGGTCGATATCGTGCTCGCGCAGCGTGGCTACGATTTCGGCGTCGTGCTCGGCGCGCTTGCGCCCCTTCGCTTCGACGGCAACAGCTTTGAGCCCCAGCTCCTGCGCGGAAGCCAGGCCGGGAGCATCGGTCTTATTCGAAATAACGACGGCGATCTCGCAGCCGGAGAGCTTTCCTTCGCGGATGTTTTTCGCAATGGCAAGAAAGTTGGAGCCGCGTCCGGAGAGCAGGATGCCGAGTCGTTTTACAGAAGACATGTATTCAGGTTAGCAGTCGGCAGGCAGCCGCAAAGGCGGCCAGGGATAAAGCGGCCAGCATCCCGAAGGGTCGCTGGCCGTTCTTATGACTGACTGCTGACTACTGTCTCCTTAATCGTGCTCGGTGTGAGGGCTTTGTTCGGTCGGACGAGGATGATCGCCCGGCAGCATGCGCAGAATCGCCGGGAACACAAAGGCCACAATGAAGTAGGCCACGGTAGCGGCGATCGCCAGCACGGGCAGCCCGGCTCCGCAGGCCATGCCGATGCCGGTGACCAGCCACACGGTCGCGGCGGTTGTGAGCCCGGCCACGTGATCGCCCTTGACGAAGATCAATCCCGCGCCGATAAAGCCGATGCCGGTGACAATCTGCGCGGCCACGCGCGAAGGATCGAGCACGATGGTGCCGGCGTGCAGCACATCCGTGAATCCAAATTTGGAGATGAGAAGAAAGAGCGCCGAAGAGGTGCCGACCACGGTGTAGGTGCGCAGCCCCGCGCTTTTACGGCGTATCTCCCGTTCGAGTCCGATCATGGCGGAGAGCAGGAAGGCGAGCCCCAGCTCAAGGATCTGTTTCAGGCCCTGCCCGTTCGGCTCGAAGAATGGCATGCGGAACATTGTAGAAGAGTGGGAATACGGCCAGCAGCCAGTCGTAAAGACGGCCAGTGATAAAGCGGCCAGCTCGGAGATCGTTGCCTTCCGCCTGTCTTCGTTGTCATGCGAGCAGCAACAGAGATGCATGGTGGCCCATTCAAGCCCGGTTTGGGCTTGAGTGGGGGACAAGGATCGCTACAGGCCGTTTTTATGACTAGCTACTGGCCGTTCTACCACTGGCCGCTTTACCACTGACCACTACTTCTGCGTGTAAACCACCTTGCGGTTGCCCTTCACGATGCGGCCGATGATGGAGTGCTTCTCGCCGAGCTTTTCGAGCAGCGCCGCAACCTTCTTGTACTTCTCTGGGCGGACGACGATGGTCAGTCCGACACCCATGTTGAAGGTGCGCATCATCTCGTCCTGCTCCACCGAGCCCAGCTCGCGCAGGTGCTCGAAGATGGGCAGCACCGGCCAGGAGCCGAGCGCAATCTCCGCCGAGACGGTCTTGGGCAGGATGCGGGGCAGGTTTTCGGTAATGCCGCCGCCGGTGATGTGCGCCATGCCCTCCACCAGCTTCGCCGCGGTAAGCTTCTGGATGATCGGCAGGTAGCTGCGATGGGTCTTCATCAGCGCCGCACCGGCCTTGTCCTTGATGGCCTTCACGCGATCGTTGGGCTTGTAGCCTGCGGTCTCGAAGAAGAGCTTGCGGGCCAAAGAATACCCATTGGTGTGCAGGCCGGTCGAAGGCAGACCGAGGACCAGATCGCCCGGCTTGATGTCTGCGCCGGTTACCAGCTTGTCGCGATCGACCACGCCGACGATGAAGCCTGCGAGGTCATATTCGCCGTCGGCATAGAAGCCGGGCATCTGCGCCGTCTCGCCGCCGATCAGCGCGCAGCCATTCTCGCGGCACGCGGTGGCCAGGCCGGTCACGACCTTCTCGATGATCTTGTTCTCGAGCCGGCCGGTGGCCAGGTAGTCGAGGAAGAAGAGCGGCGTTGCGCCCTGCACGGCAATGTCGTTGACGCAGTGGTTCACCAGGTCCGCGCCCACCGTGTCATGAATGCCGAGCTGGAAGGCCAGCTTGAGCTTGGTGCCCACGCCATCCGCGCTCGAGACCAGGATCGGGTCCTTGAACTTCTTGCTGTCGAACTTGAACAGCGCGCCGAAGCCGCCGATGCCGCCGAGGACATTGCGGCTGAAGGTCTGCTTGGCCAGCTCCTTGATGCGCTCCTTGGCGCGATCGCCGCTGGCAATATCGACGCCGGCGGCTGCGTAGGTGACGGGCTTGGCGGAAGGCTTTTTCTTGGATTCGGGCAAGGATGCGTCTCGACTGCGTGGAATGGGCTTGGAACACAGGCCGGAAGCTCAATTTTATCATTCGGAGCCGGTCCTCCTGCGGGGAAGCGAAACCATTGGCGCCGGGCAATCGTCTTTGCGGGCAGGCCGGCAGAGATCGGTAAGGACCGGCAAAGGAGCGATGACCATGCGAGCAGCGATGGTGTGGTTCTGCCTTGCAGCAGCGGCGCTGCCCATGGTGGCGCAGGAAAATACAGGTTCCACGTCCGAAGCCAAACCGGGTTCTGCGGCAGCGGCGCCGGTAACGCCCGGACCCATCCCGGCGGCGATCGGGAGGGCGAAGAAGGTGTTTGTCTCGAACGAGGGATCGGATGGGGGCCTGTTTCCGCACCCTTTCTCTGGAACGGAGTCGCGAGCTTACGATCAGTTCTACGCAGCGCTCCAGCAGTGGGGACGGTATGAGCTGGTAGATAACCCGGCCGAGGCCGACCTCGTTTTCGATGTGCGCCTGCTGGCGCCGAAAGGGCCGTTGAAGGCCGAAAAGATTAACGGAACGCAGGATCCGCTGCCGGAGCTCCGGCTGGTGATCTATGACCGGCCTACTCATTACGCATTGTGGGCGATCACCCGGCAGGTGGACCTCGCCTTCCTGCAGAAGACCCATGATCGTAACTTCAATGAGGCGATGGATGCGCTGATGTCGGACCTGAAGCACCTGACCGGACAGGATGCGGCGAATAAGGGGGCAGGAGTTTCCTAGCCTGGATTCGGCGCAGGCGCGAAAGTGGCTTTGGGTGGGTGTGCTCCGGAAGGTGAAAAGCTCCCAATGTCTCCTCCTTCAGCCTGGCAATTCGCCTGCTGTTATCTCCGCCGCATTCGCCGGAGAAGCGCAGCTTGTCCCAATTCCTGATTTCCATCATCCGTCCGCGCGGTTATCGGCACAGCGACGCGTTCATGGAGGTTGCCGAGACGCTTTGCCTGGGGCTGCGCCGGCTCGGCCATCGGGCGGCTGTCTTTGAGAACAAGATTGCCCCTCAGGCGATCAACATCCTCCTCGGAGCGCATCTGCTCGATCGTCGCGAGGCTGGCCTGCTGCCTCCGGGGACGATCGTTTATAACCTCGAGCAGCTCGGCGCCCCCTATCTGAAGGAGCACTTCTACGGTCTGGCCTGCCGCTGCCGGATCTGGGATTACAGTCCGCTGAATCTCGCGCTCTGGATGCAGCGCCGCTGCGCGCAGCCGCCCACCCTGGTCGAGATCGGCTACGTGCCCGAATGGACGCGCATTCCGGTCGCGCCGATTCAGGATATCGACGTCCTCTTCTATGGCTCCATCAATGAGCACCGGAGGGCCATCTTCCTGCGGCTTCGTGAAGCCGGGATCGGAATCCATGCGGTTTTTGGGGTGTATGGCCGGGAGCGGGATGCGCTGATCGCGCGGGCGAAGATCGTGCTCAATCTTCACTGCTATCCGACCAAGCTCTTCGAGGTGGTCCGCGTCTCTTACCTGCTGGCAAATGCGAAGGCGGTGGTCAGCGAGGCTTCGCCGGATATCGGCGACTTTGCGCAGACCGTCGAGGTCGCCTCCCCGGATGGCATGGTCGATGCGGTCTCTGCACTTCTTGCCGATGAGTCTCGCCGTAAGCGACTGGAGGCGCGAGGCTTCGAGTTCTTCACGCGCAGGCCTGTTGAGAGCTTCCTGGAAAAAGCAATCGGCCCGTTGATCGGGCCGACGCAGTCGACTGCTTCCGGATAAGCCAGTGGCCGTAGGAACCGTAGGAATACGTTAGCGGTTGGACATGCCCAGGGTGCCGTGCATGGGTAGCGTGGAGGCGACGAATTGGACCGTGGCCGCCCGTCCATGGCCGATCTGCCGGCCGCGGGCTGCGGGAACGGGTGTTTCCATCTCGACTTCATCCTCCGCGGCTTCGGTTTCCTTCCTGCCGGAGGTCGCGGCAAGGATAGCGGGGGTGGCGATCATGGCAAGGAATGCGAGAGCGAAAAAGGCCTGAAGCATGGCAGCGGTATCTCCTGAAGGTTACGGGGCCCGGGGCCTCGCAACACCCTCAGCATCCCGCATCTCCGCACGGGAGAACATCCCACGAAGCGGCCTTCCCGATCCCAGGATGGGGACCGGAGGGTGACCCGGAAGACGAGCCCCTTAACACTTCCAGGGGAGTAGCGGAGAATAGGGCATCGGCGGCATGCATCCAATATGGCAATGACCAATCCAATGCGGAGATTCCGGCGGCGCCGGAAGGAGCCAGTCTTTACGCGGCCAGAGTCCGAATTGCGTCAGCTCACCGAGGCCTTCTGTGGCGCAGCTACGCTGCCGGCGCAGACGCGCCGCGCCATTGCGCTCTTTTCCTCGCTATGGACGCTTCCCACCGAGCGTGCCTTTACCGCCGGGCTGCTGCGCTGGATTCGCATGCTGGAGCAGGACCGCGATCTGCGCAGCCGTTTCCGCGCCAGCTGGCAGAGCATGGCGGCGCACCTCGATTCGGTGCCGTTCTTCGCCGACGCGGGCATCCCGGTAGAGCACGCGCTCTGGCATGAGGCGACGCGCCGCATCTTTCAGAGGCTGCTGCCCTCGGCGCGGGAGCATGTCGACACGGCCCGGCTGTTTACTGCGGTGCTCTCCTCGCAGCAGGCGGTCGACCGCTTTCGGGAGATCGATGGCTTTATCTTTACCCGGCTGGCCCGCCTGCTATGGCCTGCGGAGGGCCTGCGCGCGCTGCCGGGAGTCCGCGAGAATCTGCACCAGGCGATGCGCCTGCTGGCAGCCAGGGTGGCGGGACGTGGAGCGACTCCTGCGATCCGTCAGCGCAGCAGCGCCCTGACGCCGGAAAACTCTCCGTTCTACCGGCTGATCTTTGCGACGGAAGACTTTGTGCAGTCGTCGGAGACCGGACACGAGGCCTATCACCGCTGGAGCGCGGCGTTGCGCGCCTGCCGCGAAGAGCTGACCCAGGTGCGCCTGCACATGGAAGAGGCCGGCGTGAGCACCGGGCTGATGTTCGACATCACCAGCATGGAAGCGGCGTTGGACCGGCTCGAGATGCTGGCTGCGACCCAGGTCGATCCGGCCATGCGCGCTGTGCCGGTAGTGCACCATCCTGAGGCGCAGGCCATGGCGGTCGCAGGCGGCCATGCGCCTGCGCGAGTACCGGTCGAGAAGCCGTCCTTCGCCGCGCGGCAGTTGCTCAATACGCTGGTCTCCGGCCTGCTCGAGGACACGCGTATCTCCGCGCTGGTGCGGCAGAACCTGAACCTGCTGGCGCGCAAGACGGTGGAGCGCACCGGTTATGGCGGCGAGCATTACATCGCACATACGCTGCGCGAGTACCGCCAGATGTGGCTTGCGGCCATTGGCGGCGGCCTGTTGACCGTCTTCACCGCTGCACTCAAGCTGCGCGTGGTGGAAAGCCACTTCCCGCCCTTCGTCGAAGGCTTTCTGATCGGAACGGACTATGCGATCAGCTTTCTTCTGCTGCAGATCTTCGGCCTCGCGCTGGCGACGAAACAGCCTTCGATGACGGCGGCGACCTTTGCCGGCATCATCCGCCAGAACCGCGGCATTTCTCGCCGCAGCAAGATCGCCGACTTCGCCGCTTCGATCAGCCGCACGCAGCTGGCTGCGGCGCTGGGCAATGTCTTCGCAGTGTGTTTCGGTGCCATCGCCTTCGAGCGGCTGTGGCAGCACTTCTTTCGCTCCCATTACCTGCCCGCGCCGGTCGCGCAGCATGTCTATGAGACGCTCCATCCTTTCAGCTCGGCCACGGCCATCGATGCGGCGCTAACCGGCGTGATTCTGTGGCTGGCGGGGCTTATCGGCGGCTGGTGCGAGAACTTTGCCGTCTACAACCGCGTCCCGGCGGCGATTGCCGCACATCCCTTCGGGCAGCGTATCGGCGCACGGCGCATGCAGCGGCTGGCGCACTGGCTCGAGCACAACATCGCTCCCTGGAGTACGAGCATCGTGCTCGGCTTCCTGCTCGGCTTTACGCCGGAAATTGCACATTTCTTCGGTCTGCCGCTCGATGTGCGCCACGTGACGCTGAATACCGGCATGCTGGCTCTGGCCGCGGCTCGATATGGCACCGGCGCCTTCGGAGCGCACTGGTTTTATTACGCGGTCGCGGGCATCGGCATCACCTTTGTGCTGAACCTCGGCGTCAGCTTCGCCATCGCATCGATCGTGGCGCTGCGCGCCTATGACGTGCAGCAGAAAGAGCGGCTCTCCATCCTGCGCTATGTGCTGGGTCAGGCCTTCCGTTCGCCGCTCCGCTTCCTCTACCCGGTCGATGCCGCTCCGGAGCTGACGACCATCGCGCCTGCAAAAACGGCCGAGGAAGAGAGTGCGTCCTAGAGGAGTATCCACATAGAGAGGCATAGGAAATAAAAAACTTACCACTGCTTTGTCATCCCGACCGAAACGAGCCAAGGGCGAGCGAAGTGGAGGGACCTGCGGTTCGCCTGGTTCTACGCATCCTGCCGGGTCGCGACCAAAGGGAGCGGAGGCCGAAGGCGTGGGGCCTGGACGGGCAGTCCCGCCGTGCGCGCAGCAGAACCGCGGGTTTCTCCACTCCGCAGGACCAGAAAACGGCCCTGCTCCGGTCGAAATGACAGGTCCCTGCTTGAGCTATATGTGGGTATTCTCTGGGTTACTCGCCCCAGTGCAGACGCAGGCCGATCTTCGCAGTGCGCGGCGTGCCCAGGGTGAGGATAGGCGTACGGCCCACCTCGATGGAGCGATCGAAGAGGTTTTCGCCCGAAGCGGAAAGGTCGAGATGCCGTCCCACGGAGCGCGAGGCATAGGCGTCGAAACGGAAGTAGGGATGCAGCAGATATTGGTTGGCGTCATCGTCGAACTGCCTGCCGGAGGTGCGTTCCTCGAGGCTCAGCAGGCCGAAACGCTGGCTGGAAAGACGTAGGCGCGCAGTGGCCATCTGGCGCGCCACCTGCGGAATCCAGTTGCCAACCAGCTGCGGCTCCTGCGCATATTTTGTAACCGTCGCAATGGCAAATTGATAGCCGCCCTCAAGCGCGATCCATGATGCTGGTGCAAGCGAATAGTCGAGCGAGAGCCCGCGGCTTTCGATCTGGCCAAGGTTCTCGCGCTTCAGCGTGGTCAGCGTCGGGGTGGTGGAGAGCGTAAGTGCGGTGATCGGCCGATTCACCTGTGTCCAGAACCAGCTGATGCGCGCGGTGGACCGCAACCGGGGCAGCTCGGCCTGCGCGCCGGTCTCCCATCCGGTAGCCCGCTCGGAACGCAAATTGGCATTGGGCTCGGTGAGCTGCTGGCCTACCTGGCCGGTGCGGTAAAGCTCGTTTTGCGTCGGTGCGCGATAGGCGCGAAAGGCCGATGCGGAGAGTGCGAAGTGCGGCCCGATGCGTCGTGAAAGTCCAAGACGCGGATCGAAGACCGTTTCGCTGAAGGCCGGCAGCGGCGTATGTCCACTCGCGCTGGCAAATTGCTGTGCGTCAAAGTTGGAGAAATGGTCGACGCGTGCCGAGCCGGAGAGCGTCCAGGGCCCCGGAGTCGCCAATGCCTCGGCGTAAACGCCGGTCTGGCGCTGTCGCCCGCTGGTGGTGAGTGTGCCGCCGCTGCCGGTAAAGAGGATTTCGTCATCGGAGGCGCGGACGTCGTGCGTGTCAGATCCGGCGATCGCGAGCAGTTGCGGTGTAAAGGCATGTCGCGCGTGCAGTGCAGCTCCGAGTTCGGTGGCAGGGTCTTCGGCGTAGCGGGTCAGCGTCTCCGAGCCGCGCCCGGTGGCGATGCTCGAAAATGTCTGACGATAGTGTTCGTTGTCGCCGAAGAGCCGCAGCGAGAGCTCGTGCCAGTCGGTGCCTGCCGCATAGCGCCACAGGCGGTTGCCATTGGTGGTCAGCGGCGTGCCATTGTGGCGGGCCTCATTCAGCACATTGCCGCGCAGGAAGACGTGATCGCTGCTGGTATCGAGTTGCCGGTCAAGATCGAGATAGCCGTTCTGCGCATGCACGTTCGATGGCTGGTCGACCGGTCCGCGCAGATTGGGCGCGACCAGCGTATAGCCGTCGGTTGCAACGAGGCCCGCAGCTCCGAGCGCGGACCAGCGGCCATGCCGGAGGCCGGTGAGCATGGTGTCGTCGGTGGTCTCAAGCGCTCCATAGTTGGTGTCGAGGGCGAAACTCGCGCCGTCGCTTGCCGGCGGCTGCGCAGGCAGCAGGCTGACCACGCCACCGATCGCGCTCGAGCCGTAGAGATCGGACGCCCCGCCGCGTACTACCTCGACCGAGCGGATGACCGGCGCGGGAAGCTCATCCCAGTGGATCCAGCCGCCATAGGGATCGTTCAGCGGCACGTCGTCGAAGACCACGAGCGAGCGGCTGGCCGCGGTTGAGCCGAGGCCGCGCAGGGAAACCCCTTCTGTCGTGGGGTTCGCGACCAGCGAGCTGGAGCGGCGGAAGAGTTCGAAGCCCGGAACCTGCCGCAATTTGCCGTCGAGCAGCGGGGCGGCAGATTGGCGAAGCTGCGCGGAGTCGACAACACGCACACTGGCCGGGCTGTCGAGCGAGGGCAACGGTGTGCGATAAGCGGTCACGCTGACGGTTTCCAGCCGTAGCAGCGTGACGGTGAGTACGGCGTCATCCGTATTCGTCACCGTGGCGGTGGCAAATCCAGCCTCGGACACGGTAAGCGGAGTGCCGCTGCCAGGCGCGGTAAAGCTGCCGTCGCTGCCGGAGTGCGCGAGCAGGTGATGGCCCGCATCGCGAATCTCGGCTCCGGCGATGGGCTGGCCCTGGCTGTCGATCACGCGGCCATGGGTGGAGCGCTGCGGAAGCTGTGCCTCGGCCGTGCCGCAGGCAACCAGGGAGAGGGCAAGCGGCAGGATCAGCCGTCGCATGAGAGGACTCCTTACTCCCCGCCCCGGCGCACCGCCGAGCGGGCATTCGAGCCCTCATCGGCCAGAGCGTCGAGCAGCTCGGCAATCGTTTTGTGATGAATAGGGTGTTCAAGGCCGGGAGCGATCTCGGCCAGCGGAGCGAGAACAAATCGCCGTTCGGCGATGGCGGGGTGGGGCAGTGTAAGTTGCTCGCTCTCCCGCAGCGTCGGCTGGCCATCATCCGTGGTCATCAGGAGGAGGTCGAGGTCCAGCGTCCGCGGTCCCTTGGCGATCGCGTGGCTTCGATCGCGCCCGAATCGCCGCTCGAGGGTCAGCAGCACTGCGAGAAGAGTCTCGGGGCTAAGCGTGGTTTCTACCAGCGCCGCGGCGTTGACGAACTCGGGCTGCTCTTCATAGCCGACCGGCGCAGTGCGATAGAACGAGGAGCGCGTGAGCACGGTGCCAGCCTCATTGAGCGCTGCCAGCGCCGCTTCGAGGATCTGGGCAGGCGCGAGCGCTCCAAAGGACTGGTTTGAGCCGAGGCCGATGTAGGCATGGGAGAGCATCCTCTTCAGGATAGCGGCGGGAGCGCTCGCCTGGTGGTGCGCCGCCTACAATGCGAGACATGAGGATTGGTTTTTTCGGCGGGAGCTTCGATCCGCCGCACCTGGGGCATATCGCGCTGGCGCGTCTGGCTGCGGACCGGCTCGGTCTCGAGCGGGTGCTGCTGGCCCCGGTGGGCCGCCAGCCGCTGAAACACGGCGATGTTGCCCCCTTTGCCGACCGGGTAGCGATGCTGCGTCTGGCCGTGGAGACCGATCCGCGTCTGGAAGTCTCTCTCGTGGATGCGCCGATGCCGGAGGGCCAGCCAAATTACACCGTCGACACGCTGCGCCGCTTGCGTCTGGAGCTTCCGCCGGCTTCGCGGCTCTACTGCATCATCGGAGCCGACTCGTTTCTTACGCTGAACAAGTGGCATGATGCGTCTGGACTTTTTGCCGAGAGTGACCTGGTTGTAGGGGCGCGGCCCGGTTTTGCGCTGGACGAGGCGGCGTGGGCCTTGCCTTCGGGGGTCACCGTGGAGAGCAAAGTGGAGGACCGGCCTGAGTGCCGCGGCTACCGGCTCAGGCATCCGCAGGGAAGCGCGATGCTGTATTTTCTGCCCGACCTGGCCGAGGAGGTTTCGGCTACCGAAATCCGCCTCGAGCTCCAGGCCAGGGCCGATGAACGGGTCGATCCCGCTGTGACTGCGTATATCCGCGAGCATGAGTTATACGGCGGCGGAGCGGTGTAGGAGTCTGATTCCGCCGCAAATTCTCTTTTTATCCGTTGCTTTGCATTGACCACGCGGGGGCGGATCACGGTACCATGTAAAGTCCTCAGGAGAGAAACAGCAAACAATGGTTTCAAATGAAGTCCGTGCCATGGTGATGGCGGCAGCAGCCGCGTGTGAAGACAAAAAAGCCGAAGATACACGGATCCTCGAACTGGACTCGGCCGACTCAGGGTTTGCCGACTTTTTCCTGGTTACCAGCGGCACCAACGAGCGACAGACGGTAGCGATTGCCGACGAGGTGGAGCTGCGGCTGAAGCGGGAATTTGGCCTGCTGCCCAACTCGGTGGAAGGCCGGCGCGTAGGCGAGTGGATTCTGTTGGATTACGTGGACCTGGTCGTGCACGTATTTCTGGCAGAGCGCCGCGCTTATTACGATATTGAGCGGCTGAGAAAATCGGCACGCTCCGTCGACCTCGAAGAGCTGCGTGCGGCGCTCACGCAGAAGACGCTTGCTGTCCGCAAGAAGACTGCGGCCAGGAAGGCTGTCGTGAAAAAGGCAGTTGCCGGCGCAGCCGCGAAGCCGGCAAAGAAGGCTGCAGCCAAAAAGGCTCCTGCAAAGAAGGCAGCGGTAAAGAAGACCGTCGCCGGGAAGCCGGCTGTCAAGAAGGCCACGGCAAAGAAGACTGCGGCCAAAAAAGCTGCGCGGCCGGCAGAGAAGAGCCGGGCGCGAAAGGCCGGCTCGTCGAAATAAGGCGCGTTTTTCGGCGAGCAGTCCGTAGCCTCTGTTGTTCTTGGTCCATGTTTCCCTGTTGCGAATAGGATCTCCCTCCACCGGAGCCAGAGCAGATTGCTTCTGTGCTCTGCGTGGTGCAGGCGGCGTGAGCGCAGTTTTTGTTTTGGCGTCTGTCCGTGTTGTAGATAGCCTGCTGGAGAGAGCGGTCCTCATGGACGCGAGGCCCGCAGGCTGGTGGATGTAAAGCAACGGAGAGCGGATTCCCTTGAATCACGGAACAGCGGCACATCAGGAGAAGGCTGGCCCTGAAGCTGGCACAGAGGACGATATGCAAGGCTGGCCTCCCGAGTTGTGCCGAGTCATCCTGCAGGCCTCTCCCTGGCCGATGTTCGTGATGGACTGCCAGGAGTGCCGCATCGTCGAGGTCAACCAGGCTGCGGTGCGCAAGTATGGCCTGAGCCGGGAGACCTTCCTCGCAGAAGGCATCGAGCGGCTGATTCCGCCCGAGTATCGCGACGAGCTTCGCCTCACCCTCGGCGCGGGAATAGAGGGGGCCAGCCGCGAGCTCCTGACGGAGCATCTGCTGGGCGGAGTCCGCATCCCGGTTGAAGTGTTTTCCTTCCCTGTCTCCTGGAATGACCGCGTCTCCCGCTTTTCGATTGTCCGTTACCCGCTGCAACCGGAAAGCGTGCGTCCACTCCGCTCTTCCGGAAGGATCGTCCGCCGCGACCTGGACACGTTGCAGAGCGGCAGCGCCGCGCACGATTTCAATAATCTGCTGACCGTGATTCTGGCGGTTGCCGAGCAGATGCAGGAAGGCGAGGGAGATCCCGAGCAGCAGGCGCAGCTGATTTCGAAGACGGTGCGGAACGCGCAGGATCTGGCCGCGCAGAGGCTCTTGCAGGGCCATCAGCAGCAGGCGCGCCGGGAGCAGATCCAGCTGAATCGCGTATTGGAAGAGCAGGGCGGTGCATTGCGGGCGCTGCTGGGCCGCGAGGTCGCGCTCGAGATGCATCTCGACGAGAACCTCTGGCCGATCTTCGCCGATGCGCAGCAGTGGCAGGAGACGATCCTGAACCTGGCCGTGAATGCGCGCGATGCCATGCCGGGTGGGGGAACCTTTTATATCTCGACGCGCCGTGCGCTGCTGGCTGGCGACGACGCGGAGCTCGGCCTGCCGCATGGACGCTATATCCACATCGTGGTGCGCGATACCGGTGTCGGCATGACCGAGGAGACACGCGCTCACGCCTTCGAGCCCTATTTTTCAACCAAATCGCGAACCCGCAACAGCGGCCTCGGGCTGGCTTCGGTGCACAGCGTGGTGCAGCAGAATGGCGGCGGCATCCGTTTGGTGAGCGCGCCCGGGCAGGGAGCGCGCTTCGATATCTTCATCCCCGCGCCTGAAAATACGGGTATCGATAACCCCGGCGGGCTCATTCTGCTGGTGGAAGACGCCGAAGAGCTGCGCAAACTCATCCAGGACTTTCTGATTGCGCGCGGCTATGAGGTGATTGCCTGCGGCACGGCCGATGCGGCCATGCAATGGGCGCGAACCGTGACCCGGCCGCTCGATCTCGTCATCACCGATCTGCTGCTGCCCGATGTGACAGGTGAGGTGCTGGCCGAACAGATTCGCCTGCGGCATCCGGGGGCGCGTGTTGTCCTCATGTCCGGCCAGCAGGGGGCGCTGATCCACGGCCCGGCGACCGAGTATGCGGTCTGCCTGCAGAAGCCTTTCAGCCTGCACCAGTTGGCGCGAACCGTCTCCGAGCTGCTGGCTGTCTCCTCCTGAAAGCCGGGATCGGCCTCCGTGCTCCGCTTGACAGCGTCAGCGGCGAGCGGGTAGCTTCAAAACAGATGCAGATCCATCTCCACCATCGTCATCACCATCATCACGGGACGAGCGTGTCGGCGGATCTGTCTGGCTTGAGGAACTAAGCCTCTTACTACAGGATCTTGAAAAGCCCGCCGGCGCAACCAGCCCGGCGGGCTTTTTGCGTCAGCAGCAAACCTCTGAGGAAATGCAGGAAACGCGAATTTAGGTGAGCGAGACGATGAGCGAAACGACGATTGATTTTGAAAAGATGGAAGGCCTGGTGCCGGGCATCGTGCAGGATGCGAAGACCGGCGAGGTGCTGATGGTGGGATTCCTGAACCGCACCAGCTACGAGAAGACGCTTGAGACTGGCTTCGTGACCTTCTGGAGCCGCACCCGGCAGAAGCTGTGGATGAAGGGCGAGACCAGCGGCAACCGTCTGCGCGTGGTTGAGGCTGCAACCGACTGCGACAACGACACCCTGCTCTTTCGCGTTGAAGTGGAAGGCGACGGCCTGGTTTGCCACGAAGGCACCGTCAGCTGCTTCACCCGTCCCATCACCCTGCCCGCCGCTGCCGCCAAGGAGGCCAAGTAATCATGTCGACCCATAAGCTTCGTCTCGGAATTCCCAAAGGCAGCCTGCAGGATGCCACCATCGCCCTCTTTCAGCGCGCCGGCTGGAACATCTACGCCAACGGCCGCTCCTACTTCCCCACCATCGACGACAAGGAAATCGAATGCATGCTCATCCGCGCGCAGGAGATGGCCCGCTACGTTGAGAAGGGTGTGCTCGACGCCGGCCTCACCGGCATCGACTGGGTCGTCGAGAGCGGTCTCGAGGTCGAGAGCGTCACCAGCCTTGTTTATTCGAAGCAGAGCCGCCAGCGCGTAAAGTGGGTGCTCGCCGTGCCCGAGGACTCGCCCTACCAGAAGGCTGAAGATCTCGCGGGCAAGGTCATCGCGACTGAACTCGTAGAGGTCGCCAAGAAGTACTTCGCCGGAAAGAACGTGCCTGTGAAGGTCGAGTTCAGCTGGGGCGCAACCGAAGTGAAACCGCCCATGCTCGCCGACGCCATCGTCGAAGTCACCGAGACCGGCAGCTCGCTGCGCGCCAACCGCCTGCGCATCATTGACACCATCATGGAGAGCGAGACGCGCCTCATCGCCAACAAGGGCGCTTATGCGGACTCGTGGAAGAAGAATAAGATCGACAGCCTTGCGCTGATGCTCAACGCGGCCATCGATGCGCAGGGCCAGGTGGGCCTGATGCTCAACGTCGAGAAGAGCAACCTCGATGCGATCCTCGGCATTCTGCCCGCGCTGAACTCACCGACCGTCTCGCAGCTCAGCAACTCCACCTGGTGCGCGGTGAATACCATCCTCGAAGAAGGCGTGGTGCGTGAAGTGGTGCCCAGGCTCAAGGCCGCGGGCGCAACCGGCATCGTCGAGTATCCGCTGAACAAGGTGGTGCTGTAGCTATGAAGGTCATGACAACCCGGAGCGCCGCCGCAAAGCGGCGCATCGGCGAACTGCTCACCCGGCGCAGCGATACCTGGGAGCGCGTGACGCCGGCAGCGAAACGCATTGTCGACGGCGTGCGCAAGGGGGGAGATCGCGTCCTGCGCCGTTATGCCTCGCAGCTCGACAAGCTTCCGTCACAGTCGCCGTTACAAATTTCTGCCGATGAGCTGAAAGCCGCATGGGAGGCCACTCCTGTCGAGATGCGGCGCACCCTTGAGACGGCGGCGAAGAACATCCGCGCCTTCGCGCAGAAGCAGAAACCGAAAGATTGGGACTTCGCGCCGGTGCCGGGAGTGACCACCGGCCAGCGTGTACGTCCCTTGGGTGCGGTGGGATGCTATGTTCCGAGCGGACGCTATCCGCTGCCCTCTACGCTGTTGATGACCGCAATCCCCGCGCAGGTCGCAGGCGTGCCGCGCATCGTGGCTGTTTCGCCGAAGCCCGCGCTCGAGACCCTAGCCGCTGCGCACCTGCTCGGCATCACCGAGTTCTATCGCCTTGGTGGAGCGCACGCGATTGCTGCGCTGGCCTATGGCACGGAGACACTTGCGAAGGTCGACAAGATCGTCGGCCCCGGCAATGCTTATGTCACTGCTGCGAAGAAGCTCGTCTCTTTTGACTGCGCCATCGACATGCTCGCCGGGCCGACGGAGATTGTCGTGACCAGCGATGCCGGCACGCCTGCTGGCATCGCCTCCGATCTTGTCGCGCAGGCCGAGCACGATCCCGACGCGCTCGCCATCTTCCTCACCACGCGCGCCGATCTCGCATCCGTAGTCTCTGCCGAAGTGAAGCAGCGTGTGAAGTCGAATGCCACCGCGCGCGAAGCCATCCAGCGCAACGGCCTCATTTTCGTGACGAAATCGCAGGAAGAAGCGCGTGATCTGACCAATGCCCTCGCGCCCGAGCATCTCACTATCGACAGCGAAGAAGACCTCGCCTGGGTCGAGAATGCAGGCTCGGTCTTCATCGGTGAACACTCCGCGCAGCCGCTGGGCGATTATGTTTCCGGGCCCAATCACACACTGCCCACCGGCGGCCTCGCCCGCGTGCGCGGCGGTCTCAGTGTGATGGACTTCGTCAAGCTCATCACCGTGCAGTCGTACACCGCGAAAGGTCTCGCGAAGCTCGGTCCTGCAGGCGTCTCGCTGGCAAAGGCCGAAGGACTGACAGGCCACGCGGATGCCATCGAAGTGCGCCTGAAAGCCCTGGCAGAAGGGAAGAACGCATGAGCGAAATCGTAAGCTCCGTTGCTGCGCCCGAGCCGCGTGCGCTCGTAAAGAAAATCAAGGAATACCACCCGCCGCTCGGCGATCGCAGCGGCATCCGCCTCGACTTCAACGAGAACACCTTTGCCTGCTCGCCGAAGGTGCTCGATGCGTTGCAGCGCGTCACTCGTGGCGATTTGACGAGGTATCCCGAGCGCACGCCGGTCGAGGCCATCGTCGCAGCAAAGCTCGGCATTCAGCCTTCGCAGGCGCTGCTCACCAACGGCGTCGATGAAGCCATCCACGTGCTCTGCCAAGCCTATCTCGACAAGGACGACGAGCTGCTGCTGCCCGTGCCCACCTACACCATGTATGGCGTGTATGCGTCGGCCACCGAAGGCAGGCTCGTCGAAGTGCCCGCGGGCGAAGACTTCCAGTTTCCGCTCGAGGCCCTGCTCGCGCGCATCACGCCGAAGACCAAGCTCATCGCCATCGCCAATCCCAACAGCCCCACCGGGCAGGTGATCTCGCGCGAAGACATCCTCAAGGTCGTCGCCGCGGTGCCGCACGCCATGGTGCTCATCGATGAGGCTTACTACCACTTCTACGGCCAGTCGGTGATGGATCTCGTCGGCCGGGTGCCAAATGTCATCGTCGCGCGCACCTTTTCGAAGGTCTATGGGCTGGCTGGCCTGCGTCTTGGCCTGCTGGCTGCCGACGAGTCGGCCATGCAGTGGTTGCGCCGTGTGATCTCGCCTTACAGCGTGAATGCGCTGGCGCTGGCCTGCCTGCCTCCCGCGCTCGAAGACGATGCCTATCTCGACTGGTACGTGAACGAAGTGAGGCAGGCGCGCGAAAAATTCACCGTTGCGCTCACTCGCATGGGCGTGCGCTGGTGGCCGTCGCAGGCAAATTTTGTGCTGACGAACATTGGTGCGAAGCACGCAGCCTTCTCGAAGGCCATGCATGCGCGCGGTGTGCTGGTGCGCGACCGCTCGAGCGATCCTGGCTGCGATGGCTGCGTGCGCATCACCATTGGCACGCGCGAACACACGGCCGCCGGCATTGCCGCGATGGAAGCGGTACTCAACGAAATCGAATGGACAGGAGAAAGAGCCTGATGGCGAAGAAAGCAGCAGCAAAGACCACCAAGAAGTCGGCCATTGCAGTAGAAGCGAGCGCGGCCAAGCGCATCGGCGTCATCGACCGCAAGACTGCCGAGACGCAGATCCAGCTGAAGCTCACCATCGAAGGCGAAGGCAAGTACAACATCTCCACCGGCATCCGCTTCTTCGATCACATGCTCGAGCTCTTCACGCGTCACGGCGCCTTCGACCTCGACCTGAAGTGCACCGGCGATCTCGATGTCGATCAGCACCACACCGTCGAAGATGTAGGCATCGCGCTCGGTGAGGCCTTCGACAAGGCGCTCGGCGACAAGCGCGGCATCTGGCGTGCAGGCTACTTCGTCATGACCATGGATGAGACGCTCGGTCTCGCGGCCGTCGACCTCAGCGGCCGCGTCGAGTCGGTGATCAAGACCAAGGTGAAGACGCGCCTGGTTGGCGATCTGCAGTCCGAACTGGTCGATGACTTCTTCGATGGTTTTGCCCGCGGCGCGCGCGCCAACGTGCACATCAAGACCATGTACGGCCGCTCGAATCACCACAAGATAGAAGCGCTCTTCAAGGCCTTTGCCCGTGCACTCCGTGTGGCCTGCTCGCGCGACAAGCAGCTCGGCGAGATGCTGCCATCGACCAAGGGGCTGCTGTGATCGCCGTCATCGATTACAAGGCCGGCAACCTCACCTCGGTGATCAAGGCGTTGCGCGCGGTTGAAGCGCATCCCCAGGTCACCGAGGACCCAGAGGTCGTGCGGCGTGCTTCGAAGATTGTGCTGCCTGGCGTCGGGCACTTCAGTGGCACGGCATTTCTTGAGCAGCACGGATTGAAGCAGGCAATTGCCGAGCGCGTGGCCGAAGGCGTGCCGCTGCTCGGTATCTGCGTAGGCTTGCAGTGGCTTTATCAGGGCAGCACCGAGGCTCCCGACGCCCCAGGCTTCGGATTCTTCCCCGCCATGTGCTCGCGCTTCGAAGGCGGTGGCAAGGTGCCGCATGTTGGATGGAATGCGATTGCGGTAAAAGAAGGCTCGCGGCTGCTTGCGAGCGTGCCCGATGGCAGCTTCGTCTACTTCACCCACTCCTTCCGTGCACCGGTCACTGCGGAGACCGTCGGTACTACGGAATACGGTGGTGCCTTCACCGCGGCAGCGGAGCGCGATCACGTAATGGGCGTGCAGTTTCATCCGGAGAAGTCGGGCGTGACCGGCCTCCGCATCCTGCGCAACTTTGTGGAGATACCATGCTGACGCGGCGTGTGATTGCATGTCTCGATGTGAAGGATGGGCGCGTCGTTAAAGGCGTGCAGTTCGTCGATCTGGTGGACGCGGGCGATCCGGCGGAACTGGCGGCGCGCCATGCGCTCGCGGGCGCGGACGAGATCGTGCTGCTCGACATCACTGCTACGCACGAAGGCCGTGGCACGTTGATTGAAACCGTGCGCCGCACCGCGCGCCGGCTCTTCATCCCGTTTACGGTGGGCGGAGGCATCCGCACGCTCGATGATGCGACGGCGGTCTTCGACGCCGGTGCGGATAAGGTCAGCGTGAACTCTGCGGCACTGACGCGTCCGGAGCTGATCGACGAGATCGGCTCGCGCTTCGGTGCACAGGCGGTGATCGTCGCCATCGACGCGCGCCGTGGTGATAAGTCGCCTGAGGAGGCGGAGGTCTTCGTCGCCGGTGGACGCAAACCCACCGGCCGCAACGCTGTGGAGTGGGCGCGCGAGGCCGAGCAGCGCGGCGCGGGCGAGATTCTTCTCACCTCGATGGACTCCGACGGCATGCGTAACGGATTCGATTGCGCATTGACCGCTGCCGTCAGCCAGGCCGTGCAGATTCCCGTCATCGCCTCCGGCGGTGCAGGCTCGGCGGCACACTTCTCCCAGGTATTTCTCGAGGGCAAGGCCGATGCCGCGCTCGCCGCGAGTATCTTTCACTTCGGTATCGCCGATGCGCGTGCGCTCAAAGAAGAAGTCGCGCGGGCTGACGTTCCCATGAGGCTTCCATGCTGATTCCTTCGATTGACCTGATGGGCGGGCGCATTGTGCAGCTCGTGCAGGGTGAAAAACTCAAACTCGCCTTCGATGACTTCGAATACTGGATCGACCGCTTCTCCGGCTACTCGACCGTACAGCTCATCGATCTCGATGCCGCGATGCGGCAGGGTGACAACACCGTGCTGATCGAGAAGATCGCCAGCCGCCTGCCCTGCCAGGTGGGCGGCGGTATCCGCACGCCGGAGCGCGCGCAGGAGCTGCTGGGCGCCGGAGCGCACCGCGTCATCGTCGGATCGGTGCTCTTCCGGCATGACTCGGTCGATACCGAAGTTGCCGCTGCCTTCTCCAGCGCCATCGGCGCCGATCAATTTGTAGCCAGCATTGATACAAAAGGCGGCAAGGTCGCGGTCAAGGGCTGGAAGGAACAGGTCTCGCTCACGCCGGAAGAGGCCATCGCGCAACTCGATCCCTATTGCGGCGCATACCTCTACACGCATGTCGATACCGAGGGCACTCTCCGCGGTTTTCCTGTCGAGCGGGCGGAGACGCTGCACGGCCTCACGACGCGGCGGCTGATCGTGGCCGGAGGCATCCGTGAGCAGGCGGAGATCGACGCGCTCGATCGCATCGGTGTGGATGCGGTTGCGGGGATGGCGGTCTACACCGGCCTTCTGGCAACATAGCCAGGTTACTTTACCTGTTCAGGAATCCGGGGGCGGCGCATCGCCGCCTCTTCGCGCCTGCGCTGCAGGACGCCTGTAGCGGCGAAGGCCAGAGCGATCCCGGCAGGGAGGATGGCGCGTTTCGGTACCCGGCTGCCGAAAGCGATGCCTGCATTCACCAGCCACAGTGCTGCAATCAGAAACCAGATCGTCGAGCGGCGCATTTGCCCGCATCATAGCACCGGGGTTGCCGAAATGAGCTAAGCTAATGGGTCGCCCGGCCCAGAGCTCTGTTGCACGAGGCCGGCTGACCAGGATGCCCTCATGACTTCAAAGAAGAAATCGCACCATCTTGCGCGCCGGCTCGATGAAGTCGGCTTTTCCGATATTGTCCAGATCCGCAACAAGGTTCTTGATCTCCGCGCTGCCGGGCAGGCCGTGCATGCCTTTCACGGCGGTGAGCCGTTTTTCGAAACACCGGAAGCTGTGAAGTACGCGATGATGAAGGCGCTGGTCGAGAACCGCACGCGCTACGCGCCGTCATCGGGCATTGAGCCGCTGCGCGAGGCGATTGCGCGCAAGTTGCAGGCAAAGAACCATATCAAAACAACGGCCGAGCACGTGATCGTGACCGCGGGTGGTGCGCATGCGCTCTATGCGGCATTCCAGACGGTACTGAATCCTGGCGATGACGTGCTGCTCTTTTCGCCTTATTGGACACCGATCAAGGATATGATCACCGGCTCCGAGGCCCGTGCCCTCTTTGTGCCGACGACGACGGCGCGGCGCAACGGCATCACGCAGACCCTGGAGCAATTCTCGACGCCGAACACGCGGGCTATCTACTACAACACGCCGCAGAATCCGTCCGGCACTGTCTTCACGCGTGCCGAGGCCGAAGAAGTCGCGGCTTTTGCAAAGAAGCACGATCTGATCGTGATCGCCGACGAGGCCTACGAGGATCTGGTCTACGACGGCGAACATGTATCCATTGCCTCGTTGCCGGGCATGGCCGAGCGCACGATAACCACGTACACGCTTTCCAAAAGCTATGGCATGACGGGCTGGCGCGTCGGCTATGCCGTGGCGCAGGAGCCGTTCATGACCGGGCTGAAGAAGATGGTGCTGTACTCGGTCAACGGTGTCTCCACGCCGACGCAGTGGGCGGCGCTCGAAGCACTGAGGCTGCCGCAGAGCTATCTCGACTGCCGTCTGGAACAGTACCGTGAGCGGCGCGATCTGCTGGTGGCGGGACTGAACGAAGTAGGACTGGCCTGCGAGACGCCGGCCGGAGCCTTTTACGTCTTTGCGGACGCGAAGAAGATTCACAAGGACAGCCGCAAGGCTGCGGCCACTCTGCTCGACAAGGCGCATGTGGCCACCATTCCCGGCGTTGTCTTCGGTGCCCAGGGCGAGGGCTTCGTGCGCTTTGGCTATGCCATGACCATGGAGGCGATTACGGCAGGTCTGGAAGCTCTCAAGGCCTTCGGAATCAAGAAGTAGCCGCTGCTCGCACAGTCAAGCATGAAGTTTTGTTCATCTTGGCTGTGCGGCCTGCGTTATTTGGCGTCGATCTTTCGTTTTTGCGCGTCCAATGGACGTATCCCCGGTCTGCAGTCCTTGATACCCGGCCGGGCCGGAGAAGAAAACATCTCTTTCATGCGCTCGAATTCCTCTCTATCTTTTAAGCGTCTCGCGGCTGTGTTGCTCGGTCTGCCGCTGGCGTTCGTTCCCGCGTATGCCCAGCAGGCTGTGGAGACGGATGCGGTGACCGTTCCGGCTGCGCATAGCGACGATTCCTCTTCGGTGGAAGAGCTGCCTGACGCCCCGGGCATGCCGCAACAGGGCGGTGCTACCGCCGCTGCTGCGCCGCAAAACAGCGATAGCGCCGCCGAAGGCAAGCAGACCAAGCGCATTCTCGGCATTATTCCGAATTTCCGCTCGGTATCGGTGGATGCGAAGCTGCCGCCGATGTCGGTGAAGGACAAGTTCATCGGAGCCACGGAAGACAGCTTCGACTATTCGTCCTTTATCTTTGCCGGCCTGCTCGCGGGCGAGGCTCAGCTTGAGAACTCTTATCCGCAGTTTCATCAGGGTGCGGCGGGATACGCGCGCTACTACTGGCACACCTTTGCCGACCAGACGGACGAGAACTACATGGTCGAGTTTTTCTTTCCCGTTGCGCTGCATCAGGACCCGCGCTATTACACGCTCGAGCGGGGCGGCTTCTTCAAGCGCATCGGCTACTCCTTTTCGCGCATCGCGATCACGCGTCAGGATGACGGTTCGAGCAACTTCAATTACTCGGAAGTGGTGGGCGCTGGCGCCGCCGCCGGCATCTCGGCGCTCTACTATCCGGGCGCGGATCGCACCTGGACCAAAGTTGGCCAGCGCTGGGCCACCAGCGTCGGTCTCGACGGCATGACCTTCGTCTTTAAGGAATTCTGGCCGGACATCAACGACCACATCTTCCACCAGAAGGACTGACCGTCCGCGCGCCTGGCGCGGCTGCAGGCCGCATGGGCGCGGACTGGCCGTCCGGGGCCTTTAGCCTTCGCTCCCGTTGGTCGCGAGCCTTGATTCGTTTCATGACTTGTTTCCTGTTTGCATCGCCGAAAGCCAGGGTGCCCCGTCCAGGCTCCGCTTGGGCAGGAGGCGGGAATCTCTATAGTCCGCTCTAGCCGGGTGCCCCATGTCTCGTTTTTGAGACATGGGAGGCAACGAACCTCAGCCACAGGCTGCAAGCCAGGAAAAGTATCGGAGCCCGTCTTCGGCCGGGACGTTCAAGAGCATGAAACACGGGGCTTCAGCCCCAGCTCTGCCAGCTTCTGGAGCGAAGATTCTGCCATCATGGGCGAAGAGGGTTCAGGAGGAGAGCGAGATGCTGAAGGTCGGAGTTCCGGCGTGGATCGATGAGCACCTGCTGGGGAAGTTTCCCGAAGGGATCGCGCTCGAGCGCATTCCAAGCAAGCCGGAGCAGGAGATCGAAGTAGAGTTCTGGGTCGCGCCGACCTCGGCCAAGGCGGTGCGCGAGATACTGCCTCATATCCGTGGCGTGAAGGTCGTGCAGTCGATGATGGCCGGTGTGGACTGGCTGCGGCCGCTTGTCCCCGAGGGCGCTGTGTTGTGCGACGGCATGGGGCTGCACAATACGCCTACCGCCGAGTGGACCGTGACGGCGATTCTCTCTTCGCTCAAGTTCTTCCCTTTTTACCGGGACCTGCAGCACTCGCAGCAGTGGCAGCGCGTCTCCGAGGCGGATGGCATCTACCGGAACCTGCACCGTGGCCAGGAGCTTTCAAAGTTCAAGGTGCTGCAGGAGGAGCTTTCCGGCAAGCGGGTACTGATCGTGGGCTACGGATCGATCGGCCGCTCGATCGAGGAGCGGCTGTTGCCCTTCGGGGTAGAGATCGTGCGCATGGCGCGCTCGGAGCGCGAGGGCGTGGAGCCGATCAACCGGCTGCACGCCGTGCTGCCGGAGGTCGACGTCGTCGTGTTGATCGTGCCTCTGACCGACGAGACGCGAGGGTTGATTGGCGAAGCGGAGCTGGCGCTGATGCGGCAGGGGGCGCTGCTGGTCAATGCGGCACGCGGCCCGGTGGTGAAGACCGATGCGCTGGTGGCCGCGCTTGAGGCTGGGCGCATGCGCGCCGCGCTGGATGTCACCGATCCTGAGCCGCTGCCCGAGGGGCATCCGCTATGGACGGCGCCGAATCTGCTGCTCACGCCGCATATTGCCGGCTCGAGTCCGCTCTCGATGAGCCGGGCGATGGACCTGGCCGCGGCCCAGGTCCGGCGTTACCTGAAAGGGGAACCGCTCGAGAATGTCGTGACCGGCAGCTACTGACCCGGAAGGGAAGGTACAAGCCACTCTGGCCTATTCCGGCATCCTGCGCGACCCACATCTCGAACAGAACGAGATGTGGGGCACCCGGCCGTATCCCCAGATATCCAGACAGAAAATAAGCGACTTATATTGCGCATTGTCATTCCGACCGGAGTGAGCCGCAAGGCGAACGTAGCGGAGGAGCCTGCAGTTTTCTCCGGCCCAGGCGAACTGCAGGTTTCTCCGCTACGCAGGACCACAAAACGGTCCTGCTCCGGTCGAAATGACAACCCTTTCTCGTGGCTACATGTGGATGCGTCCCTGGGGCCGGTATCCAGATTCGGAAACGAAACCCGCGCCCCATTCAAGCCAAAGTCAGCATGAGTGGGCTACCGTGCCGGATCGCGACCGAAGGGAGCGGAGGCCGAAGGCGAATCGCCCTGCGCGGAGCAGAGCTCCATCTGGCGTGCCGCCAGTTCTTCCTGGTAGGGGCGGAAGCAGTGGCGGCAGCGGGCCTCATACATGCCGGCTGCTCCAACCAGCACCAGCGACTGGCTCTCCCCGAGTCGCTGCGTGTGGATGGCCGGCGCGCCGCAGACCATGCAGACGGCGGAGAGCTTGGTAACCTCATCGGCCACGGCCATCAGGTCGGGAACGGGCGGAAACGGCTCGCCGGCAAAGGTCGTGTCAAGACCCGCAAGAACGACGCGTTTGCCGCGATGTACCAGATCCAGGGCCAGCGGGACGAGCGAAGCGTCGAAGAACTGCGATTCGTCGATGCCGATCACGTCGACCTCATCGAGCGAGGGATAGAGCGTATCGCGCAGCGCATCCACGTTGGCCACCGTCGAGGCGTCGAGGGTTTGCGCGCTGTGCGAGGCGATGGCGGTGCGGTGATAACGCACATCGAGATCGGGTTTGAAGCACTGCACGCGCAGCCGGGCAATGCGGGCGCGGCGCAGGCGGCGGATAAGCTCCTCGGACTTGCCGGAGAACATGGGGCCGGTAATGACTTCCATGCGGCCGGGGGTGACAGGCTGAGATTGCGGCTGGATCATGAGGGACGCGACTTCCGGGGAGAGGATTCCTGAAGAGTGTATCGTCTGGGGCTGCGGATATCGGGTGCGTCAGCGCTGCCATTTTGTCGGTATGGCCTTGGACGCCCCATGGAATCCCGGTTAGTATGGCGACGTTGGCCGAGCGGGCTCACCGCCGCGCTCACACAGTCTCGCCGCAGTCACAGGAGAAAACGATGAAGCGTCTCTTCGCTGTCCTCGCTCTGTTCTTTGCCGTTGCTGCCGTCGCACAGAATTACCCGCCGGGCCCGCCGCCAGGGCCGCAGGGCGATCCCTGGGCTTATGGGCCGAATAACAATGTCTGGCGGCCGGATTGGAATCAGCGTCCGAACCCGCGCCGCGGAGCCTGCTTCTTCACCACCGCTCCTTTCCGCGGAAACCGCTTCTGTGTGCGCGCCGGTGACAGGCTGCCTGCGCTGCCCGGCAATTTTGGCGGCAATATCTCCTCGGTGCAGACCTTTGGAGGCGCGCAGGTGCGGCTCTTCAACGACCGGAACTTCCGCAACGGCAGCGTAACCCTCCGCGGCACGGTCCCGGACCTCCGCTCGGTGCCCTTCCGCGGCGGCCATACCTGGAACAACCGCGTCTCGTCGATCATGGTGTTCTGAATCCGGGTGCCCCACCCATGACGTGTCGTTTGTCAGGGGTGGGGCTCACAAGAACCCTGGCCGGGTGGAGGGATGAACCCGAAGGCGACCAGCGGGAGCCCGTGCCGAAGGCGATCCGCCCTGCGCGGAGCAGCCGAAGGCGATTCGCCCTGCGCGGAGCAGTGACCGGCTAAAATCTCCAGAGTGTCTCTCGATTTTCAGATTCTCCACGCCGCCGGCGAGGCTCGCCGGGCGACCATGCGCCTGCCGCACGCCGCCGTCGAAACGCCGGTCTTCATGCCGGTCGGTACCGTGGCCTCGGTCAAGGCGCTGCCCCAGCACTTTCTCGAAGAGCTGGATGCGCGGATCATCCTCGGCAACACCTACCACCTTTACCTGCGCCCCGGCCACGAGTTGGTGCAGCGGATGGGCGGCCTGCACCGCTTCATGAGCTGGGACCGGGCGATGCTGACCGATTCCGGCGGTTTTCAGGTCTTTAGTCTCAATGAGTTACGCAAGGTGACGGACGATGGTGTCGAGTTTCGCTCGCACCTCGACGGCTCGAAGCACTTCTTCTCGCCCGAGCATTCCATGGCGGTGCAGATTGCTCTCGGCGCCGACATCTGCATGGCCTTCGATGAGTGCACGGAGTACCCGGCGGACTATGCGCGGGCGCGGAAGTCGCTGGACACGACCCTGCGCTGGGCGGAGCGCAGCAAGACCTACTTCGATGCCCACCGCCATGAGCGCCCCTGGGATCTGCACATTGCGGGGACGGAGCTGCGCGGGATGGACCACTCCGGCACCGGGCTGCGCGGTGAGGGGCCGGACGGCTTTGCCGGGCTCCAGCCGAATCTCTTCGGCATCGTCCAGGGTGGCATGTATAAGGATCTGCGCCGCGAGTCGGCCGAGCGGCTGGTGGAGATGGATTTTCCCGGCTATGCCATAGGTGGCCTGAGCGTGGGCGAGCCGCGCGACCTGACGCTCGAGGTGATCGCCGAGACGCTGCCCTATCTGCCCAAGGACAAGCCGCGTTACGTGATGGGTGTCGGCTTCCCGGACGAGATCGTGGAATACGCCAAGATGGGCGTGGACATGATGGACTGCGTGCTGCCCACGCGCGCGGCACGGCACGGCATGCTCTTTACCTCCGAAGGCCGACTGAACATGAAAAATAAGCAGTTTGCGGAGGATCAGGGCCCCGTGGACCCGGAATGCGACTGCCCCACCTGCCGCCGCTATACGCGGGCCTATCTGCGGCACCTGATGGTGGCGCACGAGCCCCTGGCGGCGACGCTCAACACACTGCACAACCTGGCTTTCTACCTGCGGACCATGGCCAAGGTGCGGGAGGAGATTACGCGCGCGGGTGGGGCTGCGGCACCGGTCGCCGGGTGAAAATTCGGAGAAAATGGAAGCCCGGCGCAGCGAAATGCGCAGAGCGACGGGCGAACGGCTCCTTGACAGCGCCAATCCGGTCAGCGATGCTAAATTGCTAGGCGCCCCAGGTCATTTCCGCGTGTGTTTTAAGCCCCGGCGTGCGGGGCGGAAAAGACCGGCAGGCTGCCCAGGCAAGTGCAAACGAAGGAAGCAGCACATGCTGTTCAAAGCCTCCGCGACAGGTGATCCTCCTGGCCGGGGCCTTCCCTCCGAAACACCCCGAGTTTCCCATGGTCCGGGCCCGCAATGCGGGTGCGGCCTGAAAAGGATTGTGTGTTGACACCGACTCTCTTGCTGGCCGTCGCGTTGCCTCCTGGCGTCCTCCAGTTTCTGCCCTTCGTCCTGATCATCGTGGTCTTTTATTTCCTGCTTATCCGCCCGAACCAGAAGCGGCAGCAGACCTGGCAGCAGATGCTGGGCAACCTGAAGTCGGGCGACCGGGTAACGACCAACGGCGGCATCCGGGGAACGATCCTCTCCATTAAAGATGACGCCATCACGCTGCGGGTCGCACCGGACAATATCAAAATTGAAGTGGTGAAGAGCGCCATTGCCTCGGTGACCACCGACGAGCCGGCAAAGTAGTCGCACCGGCGCTCTCTCTCCACCCCAGATCCACAGCGGTACGTTCATAGCTCCATGCGTAGGAAGTTGATTCGAGTCCATGCGTAAGAATCTGACCAACAAAGTCATCCTCATCATTGCCGTCCTGCTGGTCTTCGTCTTCGGCATCATCGGTGTGCCGAAGGGCCTGAGCGGCGCTGCCCTCAAAGATGCGCTGCTCCAGCGGATCAGCCTTGGCCTTGATCTCCGGGGTGGAACCCATCTCATCCTCCAGGTCATGGTGGATGAGGCTGTCGGCATCACGCGCGACAGCGATGCGTCGCACATCCAGACGGACCTCCAGCAGGCCGGCATCACTGTCGGTTCGGTGGCGCCTGACACGTCCCGCACGGATGTCATCAACATCAGCGGTGTCCCGGCGGATCATACGAGCGATGTGCGCAGCACCATCGACTCGAAATACGGCACCGAGTACGACATCGCTTCCGGTGCGAACAATACCTTCACCCTGACGATGAAGCCGTCGGTGGTCGATGCGCTCAAGAAGAGCGCGATGGACCAGTCGATCCAGGTGATCACCCAGCGCGTGAATGAACTGGGCACCAGCGAGCCGGTCATCCAGGAGTACAACCTGGGCAGCAACCAGATTCTGGTCGAGCTCCCGGGTGTCGATGATCTCAGCCGCGTGAAGGAAGTGATTCAGTCCACCGCGCGTCTCGAGATTCACGCTGTCGATGGTGGCCCCTACTCGAGTGAGCAGGACGCGCTGCAGCAGCTGGGCGGCACCGTCCCGGTCGACGAGCTCTTGCTGCCGACCAAGCCCGGCGCCTCTTCCTCCGGCTCGATCGAGTGGTATGAGCTCAAGCGCGTCGCCGAAGTAGGCGGTACCGACATCCGTAGCGCACGCGTGAGCCAGAACCCGAACACCAATGCCCCCGAGGTCGACTTCTACCTGACCACGGCTGCGGGCGATCACTTCGCGGACTACACCGGTGCGAATAAGGGCAAGAGCCTCGCGGTCACCATGGACAACAAGGTCCAGGAAGTGGCCGTGATTCACGACCAGATTCGGGACCAGGGCAACATCGGTGGCGGCAACATGACCAACGAGACCGCCAACGATCTGGCCATGCTGCTGAATACCGGTTCGCTGCCCGCCTCCCTGCACTACCTGCAGGAGAGCACGGTCGGTCCTTCGCTCGGTGCGGACTCGATCCACCAGGGCGTCATGGCCTCGATCGTGGGCATGCTCGCGGTGATGATCTTCATGCTCATCTACTACCGCGGCGCGGGCATCAATGCCGACCTGGCGCTGTTCCTGAACCTGGTCATCCTGCTTGGCTTCATGGGCTACACGCACTCGGTGCTGACGCTGCCCGGCATTGCCGGCGTGATCCTGACCATCGGTATGGGCGTCGACTCGAACGTGCTGATCTTCGAGCGTATCCGTGAAGAGATTCGCGCAGGCAAGAGCCCGTCGGCGTCGGTCGAGCAGGGCTTCGGGCATGCCTGGACGACGATTCTCGATACGCACGTCACGACCATAGTCTCGGCCATCATTCTCTTCATCTTTGGCACGGGACCGGTGCGCGGCTTTGCAGTGACGCTGTCGTTCGGTCTGTTCGCCAACCTGTTCACGGCGGTCTTTGTTTCGCGCACCATCTTTGACGCGAACCTGAACCGCAAGGGACGCGGTGAGGCGATCTCGATCTGAACGCGCCGTTCAGGCGCAGGCGCCTGACGGCGCGTGAAGCGATGGAATGACCGGCAGGCTGAAAGGTCTGCCGGAGAAAAGTTAGAAATGCCCGGGGCCGTTGCCCCTGAGGGATGCATTCGTGGAACTGTTTCGTGAAGTGAAGATCGACTGGCTGGGGAAGAAGTGGTATTTCCTCGGATTCTCACTCATTTTCAGCATCGCCGGCGTGCTGTCGCTGCTCTTCTGGCATCACCTGCCGCTCGATGTCGACTTCAAGGGCGGCACCGTCGTGCGCGTGAAGTTCGATCAAACGCCTGATCTGGAAAAGATTCGTGCTGCAGCCGATAAGGCTGGCCTCAAGGACGTGCGCACGCAGTCCTACGGTCCCGCTGCTGGCCATGAAGTGCTCATTACCCTGGCGGAGTCCGCGACCAGCGAGGCCGCGCTCGACAAGGGCCGTGAGACGATCCTGAGCACGCTGACCAGCAATTATTCAACCACCGGTCCGGCGAACCTGGGCAAGCTCGATCTCGATAACGCCGGCAAGAGCGCGCTGACGCCATGGCTCGTCGAGCATGATCCCGAGCACCTGGGGAGCAACGACGCGGCTACGGCGCACTACACCGAGCAGGCAGACGCCATCCTGAACTTCAAGGACAACCAGAATGGCGGCCTGCTGACCTCCATCGACAGCCTCTCCGGCGTCGCCACCCCGGCGGTGGTCAACGATCTCAAGCAGTCCTCTTTCCTCTCCGGCTTTGCCGTGCGTAACGTCGAGATCGTCGGACCGCAGGTGGGCGCGCAGCTGCGCAAGCAGGCACTGCTGGCGACGCTCTATTCGCTGGCCGGCATGCTGGTCTATCTCTGGTTCCGCTTCGAGCTGATTTACGGTGTCGCCGCCGTGGTCGCGGTCTTCCATGACACGCTGATCACCGTAGGCGCTTTCTCGCTGAAGAATCAGGAGATCTCCCTCACCGTGATCGCCGCGATCCTCACGCTCGTCGGTTATTCGATGAACGACACCATCGTGGTTTTTGACCGAATTCGCGAGAACCTGCGTCTTAGCCGGAGGGAGCCTTTGGCGGAGGTGGTGAATCGCAGTATCAACCAGACCCTGAGCAGAACGGTGTTGACCTCGGGTCTGACCTTCCTCACCGTGTTGTCGCTGTATATCTTCGGTGGAGAAGTGCTGCGCGGGTTCTCATTCGCATTGGTCATCGGTATTCTGATCGGCACCTATTCGTCGATCGCAGTGGCTGCTCCAATGCTTGTGGCCTATCAGGAATGGCGGGCAAAGCGCGGCAAGGGCGCCGTGCTTCCCGCAGCAAAGAAGACCCGGGCATAGCCCGGGTCGGTTGTAGGGTTTTCATCTGTAATGTCGTTGTGTTATAGAAGCAGAACCCGCCTTTTTTCACCCGGAAACGAAATAGATTTTTTTGGGAACAAAACTGTACCGGGTTGGTGTCTATAGGTGGTAACAACGATTCGCACGATCGAGGTAGGCCATGTTTGAAGACGCTCTCATGGAGTCCGGCGGGAAGATCAAGACCAAAAGCAAATACTTCACCTTTGTGGGTATTCTGCTGAATGGCTCGATTGTCGCAGCCCTGGTTCTTATCCCGTTGATTTATCCCGAAGCTCTGCCGAAGGCGGCCATGTCCACTCTGCTGGTGGCGCCTCCTCCGCCACCCCCGCCACCCCCACCGCCGCCGCCGGCGCCGGTGCATCCGATCAAGGTCGTCCAGGTGCTGAACCCGATGGCAGCTCCCCGGACGATTCCCAAAGAAATCAAGATGGTGCATGAAGATGCGCCTCCGCCGAGCACGGCTGGTGTCGCGGGTATGGACGGCATGGCCGGCGGCAGCGCCGGTGGTGTGATGGGCGGCATCTTGGGCGGTATCGGCTCGGGTCCTGCTCCCGTCGTCAAGGCTGCGGCTCCCAAGAAGATCGCGGTTTCGGCCGGCGTAATTGCTGGTAACAAGCTGAGCGGTACCACCCCGCAATATCCCGCCATTGCCAAGGCTGCACGCATCCAGGGTACGGTGGTACTGCAGGCGACGATCTCGAAGACCGGCACCATCGAAGGTCTGAAGGTGATCAGCGGTCCTCCGATGCTGCAGTCGGCGGCTCTCGAAGCTGTGAAGACCTGGCGTTACAAGCCCTACCTGCTCAACGGCGAGCCGGTGGAAGTAGAAACCCAGGTGAACGTGATCTTTACCCTTGGTGGTTGATGCAATCGGAGTACGCCGATCCGGGACTACCGGGGAAAGCAATCCGCAGCCGCTTAACTCTTGAACTTGTGATTCCGAACTTGTGATTCCAGAAGTTACTCCCTAGGAGGAAAGATTCAGTGATTCTCGCTCATCTCAATCAGCTTGCGTTTCATCCGGCCGCGCTCGGCTTCTTTCAGGATCAGACTTCAGTAGGCTTCAGCCCCGTCGACCTGTGGAACAACATGGGCTGGCTGGCCCGCGGCGTCGTGTTCGTGCTCTTCGTCATGTCGATCTGGTCGCTGGCCGTGATCATCGACCGCTACCTGTACTTCGCGGCAGCCCGCAAGCAGTCGCGTGAGTTCGCTCCCCGCGTTGCCGGCGCCCTCAAGGAAGGCAAGCTGGACGAAGCGATCAAGGTTGCGGACCGCAACAAGAAGTCGCACCTCGCCGAGGTTGTCACCGCCGGTCTGCAGGAGTTCCGCAACTACGGTGGCGGCGGCAACGTCTCTGCCGAGCAGATCGAGTCCTCCAAGCGCGCACTCGAGCGTGCCGAGGCCATCGTGCATGCCAAGCTGAAGCGCGGTCTCGGCGGCCTGGCCACCATCGGTTCGACGGCTCCCTTCGTCGGTCTGTTCGGTACGGTTGCCGGTATCCTTAAGGCCTTCCAGGAAATCGCCACGCAGAAGACCCCCGGTATCGGCGCGGTTGCCAGCGGTATCTCGGAAGCTCTGGTCACCACCGCCTTCGGTCTTCTCGTCGCTATCCCCGCCGTGATGACCTTCAACTACTTCACCAACAAGGTCGAAGCTTTCGACGTCGAGATGGATAACTCGTCGAGCGAGCTGATCGACTACTTCATCAAGCAGAGCGGCCGCCGCTAATTCGCTCTGCCCTGACGAAACAGGGAAGTAACGGGAATCACACGTTGGCAGCGGAGTTCTGCTCCGCTGCCAACGCCCAAAATTTCACCTGGGGTCGACGCGAGGGGTGCTGCGCGAAACGGGCAGCCCGGGTGGTAGTCAGAGCCCGTTGGCAGCCAGCCGTCGCAACCGCTTGCGGACGACAGAAGACCAGGGGAGTCAAGCATGGCAATTGTAAAAAGGGACGAAGGCAAGAAGGTAAACTCCAACATCAACGTCACCCCCATGGTGGACGTCATGCTGGTGCTGCTGATCATCTTCATGGTCATCACGCCCATGCTGAACAACAAGGTGAACGTCGACCTGGCTCGAAGCAAAAACGCGGTCGCAATGGATGACGCCAGCAAGGAAGACGCTGTCACCGTTGCCGTAACCCGCGACAACAAGATTTATCTGAACAAGGATCAGACTACCCTGGCCGATCTCGGCGGGAAGGTCAATGACCTGCTCCAGAACAAGACTTCCAAGATTGTGTACTTCCGCGCCGATGCCCGTTCGCATTACGGGACCGTGGAAGATGCAGTCGACGCGGTCCGTACGGCGGGCGTGGATGAAGTCGGATTGCTGACCGAGCAGCGTACACCGGATACCAAGCCTCCGACAGGTGGCCAGTAGTCCTGGCGATCTCGAAGAGCTTTACATCGCAAAGATCTTTTTGAAGAGATGAGGAACTGACCTATGGCAATGGGAACTGGCGGCGGCAGCGGCCTTAATTCCGACATCAACGTAACGCCGATGATCGACGTGCTGCTGGTGCTGCTGATCATCTTCATGGTCATCGTCCCGGTAACGCCGCACGGTCTGGATGCGCTGGTCCCCCAGCCGCCGAAGACGCAGCAACCGGAAAATAACGATACGGCCATTGTGGTGCAGGTGCTCGGCGCGGCCGGTGGTGTGCCCGTTTACAAGATCAACCAGGACGATGTGGCCAAGGAACAGTTGGAAGCGCGCCTGGATCAGATCTTCTCGACGCGTGCCAACAAGGTCATGTTCGTGAAGGGCGATCCCAACCTGAACTTCGAGTCGGTTGCTGAAGTTGTCGATATCGCCAAAGCTGCGGGCATCGATCACGTCGGTCTTCTCACTCCCAAGATTGAAGCGGGCCAGTAGGCCCGCTTTATCAGCACCCAGCGCATCGCTTCTTCTTCCCCGGGAAGCGTTGTGCGCAGCAATACTCTGGTTTGTCCCCTTAAGGCTTGCCTAAAGGCGCAAACAAATTACAATCAGCAGCGCGGGGAGTTTCTCCCATTCGCGACCTTGAAGCATCCCAATTGTCAGGGCCTGCCTGGCGATTCGAAGGAGACGAGATACAGAATGAATCGAATTGCACGTTTTCCGGTGATGACCGCCGCGACGCTTTCGTTGCTGGTCTTGATGACCGGGTGCCAGCGCCTCAAGGCCCGCGATCAGTTGAATAAGGGAGTACAGGCGTACAAGAGCGCGAAGTATGAAGAGGCCATCAATCACTTCCAGGAAGCGGTGAACTACGATCCGACCCTGCCCATGGCCCGCGCTTACCTGGCAACTGCGTACGCGCAGCAGGTGGTTCCCGACCTTACCAGTGCAGACAATCTGAAGAACGCGAACCTCGCGATTCAGAACTACCAGGCCGTTCTCGCTCAGGACCCGAAGGACGTCAACAGTCTGAAGGGCATTGCCAGCATCTACTACAACATCGACAAGTACCAGGAAGCCAAGGACTGGCAGAAGAAGGTGCTTGAGGTGGATCCGCAGGATGCGGAAGCGGCATACACCATCGGCTCGATCGACTGGCGCCTCTCCTACCGCAACGCCGTGCAGGCTCTCAAGAACGTGGGCATGCAGGACGACGGCCAGGGCAACGTGAAGTTCCCCAAGAAGGCCTGCCAGGATCTCGTGACTCAGAACGGCCCGCTTGTGGATGAAGGTCTTGAATATCTGCACAAGGCCGTCGAGATTCGTCCTTCCTACGACGATGCGATGGCGTATATGCAGCTCACCTATCGCCGTAAGGCAGATCTTGAGTGCGGCAACGCCTCGGCCGTCAAGGACGATATGGTGCAGGTTGACCAGTGGCGCGAAAAGGCCATGGCCACCCGCAAGGCCAACGAAGAGAAGAAGGAACAGCAGCCCCAGGGCATCCAGATGCAGTAGATGGATTTCCTTCACGCAAAAGCCTCCGCATCGCGGAGGCTTTTGTTTTTGCATCCACACCCTCTACACCCTATCCCCTGCACGCTGTCCCCTATAGAATGGCCACTTGCTGCGGAGCGGAGGCGCATGTTCCGAAAGGTTCTGATCGCGAATCGTGGAGAGATCGCTCTGCGCCTGATACGCGCATGCGACGAGCTGGGAGTAAGCACGGTCGCTGTTTACTCGGACGCGGACCGTGCCGCGCTGCACGTCTCGGCTGCGAAAGAGGCCTGCTGGCTTGGCCCGGCACCGGCGCGCGAATCCTATCTGCGCGGCGACCGCATCCTCGAGATCGCAAAGCAGACCGGCGCCGAGGCTATTCATCCGGGTTATGGTTTTCTCTCGGAGAATGCGGATTTTGCTGCAGCCTGTGAGCATGCGGGGATCAAGTTCATCGGACCGCCATCGGCAGCCATGCGCGAGCTGGGTTCGAAGACCTCGGCGCGCCGTGCAGCCGACCGTGCCGGTATGCCGCGCACGCCAGGTTCGACGCGGGGGCTTGCCTCGCTCGATGAAGCCTATGCTGTTGCGCAGGAGATCGGCTATCCGGTCATGCTCAAGGCTGCGGCCGGCGGCGGCGGCAAAGGCATGCGCGCCGTCACGCATCGCGACGAGCTCAGGGCAGCCTTTGAGGCCGCACAGAGCGAGGCAGAGCGTGCCTTTGGCTCGAGCGAAGTCTATTTGGAGAAGCTGATCGAGCGGCCGCGGCATATCGAGATCCAGATCCTGGCGGATGAACATGGTAAGTGTCTCTACCTCGGCGAGCGGGAATGCTCGGTGCAGCGGCGGCACCAGAAGGTGATCGAGGAAGCGCCTTCGTCAGTCGTGAGTGAAGATCTGCGCCGTCGCATGGGAGAGGCTGCGGTGCGCCTGGCGCAGTCCGCCGGGTATACCAATGCGGGCACGGTGGAATTTCTTCTGGATAACGAGGAGAACTTTTACTTTCTCGAGATGAATACGCGGCTGCAGGTCGAGCATCCGGTCACCGAGCTTGTCACCGGCCTTGATCTTGTTCATCTGCAGTTACGTATTGCCGCTGGTGAGCCGCTGCCGTTTACGCAGGAGGAGGTTCAACTGCGCGGTCATGCCATCGAGTGCCGCATTTATGCCGAAGACCCGGACAATGGCTTCTTCCCCTCTCCGGGCAGGATCACGCGCCTCTTGCGACCTGGAGGCCCCGGTATCCGTGAAGACTGCGGCGTCTACGAGGGCTGGACCGTGCCCATGGATTACGATCCGATGCTCTCAAAGCTCATTGCCTACGCGCCTTCACGAGAGATGGCTATCGTGCGGATGGAGCGGGCGCTTGGGGAATACGTGATTGGCGGCATCCGGACGAACCTCGGTTTCTTTCGGCGTATTCTGGCTGATCCGGACTTCCGGACAGCACACATCGATACCGGCTATCTGGACCGGCTGCTTGCGGAAAATGTAACGCATCAAGTGATAAATAGCGCGGAATCCGAGGAGATTGCGGGGATCGCTGCGGCGCTCTTCGAGCGCCTGCGCCCTGCGATATCTCCCTCCGGAGGAGAGCAGGCCGGCGTAAGCCCATGGAAGGCCGCAGCACGGCAGGAGGGGCTTCGCGGATGAAGCTGGAGATGGAAATAGACGGAAAGCAGCGCCGCGTCGTGCTCGAGCCGGGAGAGAAAGCAGGCCAGTGGCAATGCGAGATCGATGGCCGGGCCTATGCTGTGGAGGCTCAGCCCGCAGAAGCTGGGGTGCTCTCACTGCTCATCGATGGCCGATCGTATCGTGCGGCGCTTGAGGAGAACGGCGACGAGACCGCCGTCCACCTCGATGGCCGTCGTTATGAGTACCGGCTCGACGATCCGCGCTCCCTCAAGGCGCGCAGACGTCGCGGTGTCGATCATGATGGCCCGAAGCCAATCCACGCGTCGATGCCGGGACGCGTGGTGCGCGTGCTGGCGCAAAAGGGCGATGCCGTAGAAGCAGGGCAGGGAGTCGTCGTCATCGAGGCAATGAAGATGCAGAACGAACTGAAGGCGCCGCGTGCGGGCACGCTCTCCGAGCTGAGCGTTGCACCCGGCGATACCGTGGCCGCCGGGGAAGTGCTTGCAGTGATTGCCTGATGAGCACAGAGCAAGCTGACAGGCTCTAAGCCGTATCCCCATAGAGATGGTCTGAAACTAAAGAACCTACCCATATCGTTGTCATCCCGACCGGAGCGTAGCGAAGTGGAGGGACCTGCGGTTTTGTTTAGCCCGCAACACTCCAACTCGCGACCAACGGAAGCGGAGGCCGAAGGTACATTCGCCCTGCGCGCAGCAGAGCCGCAGGTTTCTCCACTCCGCAGGACCACAAAACGGTCCTGCTCCGGTCGAAATGACAGCCTTTTACTATCGCTCTATGTGGATACGATCTAAGCCGCCGGGGTGGGATCGACCTCTTCGCGTGTGCCCATGCGCCAGCTCGCGTAGGCTGCATCGAGAATGCGTTGATTATGCAGGCCATCGACACCGGGTGCGCGGTACTCGCCTCTGCCCTGGATCCAAGCAGAGAAGCCATCGAGCATTCTGCTGTATGCGTCCTCGTTGGAGATGGAGATGGACTCGACTATGCTGCCGTTCTGGCGCAGCACCAGCTCTACCGGATGGTCTACGGTGAGGCCGTCCTCGCAGACAATCACGCCATTCTCGCCGGTGACTTCGACCAGGCTGCGATAGGCGGCTCGGGTGGTTACGGTCACCGTGCCCACGGCTCCGGAGGCGAAGCCCAGTCCGATCGCAGCATAGGACTCGACGTGGCCGGAGGCCGTATCGCCGTGCGCGAGGGTGGTCACCGAGGTGACTTCATCGGAGAGCAGGTAGCGCAGTGCGTCGATGCAATGCACGCCGACATCGCCGATCGGGCCGCCGCAGGCCAGAGCCGGATCGTAGATCCATTGACGCGGACTGTGGTCGGCTGCATAGGCAAACTGCGCGTGCGCAAGGCGCGGGCGGCCGATGCGGCCTTCGGCGATCCACTGGTGCATGCGCTCGACGCTCGGGTTATAGCGGAAGTTCTGCGCGACGCCGAAGGGGACGCCCGCCTCGTGTGCGGCGGAGAGCATCAGAGCCACTTCGTTCGCGTTCATGCCGAGCGGCTTTTCGCAGAGGATCGGTTTGCCCGCCGCTGCGGCCATGAGCACATGCGGCAGATGCAGCGCATCGGGCGAGGCGATGAAGACGGCGTCGATCTCCGGTGAGGCGCAGAGCGCTTCCGGCGTCTCGAAGACCAGCGGGATGGCGTATTCGCGCGCATTGGCCGAGGCCTTCTCCGCATCGCGGCGCCATAGGCCGGTGAGCTGCGAGTGGCTCGATTCACGAAAGCCCTTGAGGAGGCGGCGGACTGCATGATGGCCGAAGCCGAGAATTCCGTAGCGAGTCATGACGCCTCATCATAATGCTTCGTATACGCGATTCGCCTTCGGCGCCCGCTTCCCCTGGTCGCCACTGCGTGGGGCGTACTGCCTTCGGCCTCCGCTCGCTCTGGTCGGCGCTAACCGCGCGGCGTTTTGCCTTCGGCCTCCGCTTCCGCTGGTCGCGATCCGGGATCTTCGCGGTGGAGACGGATGCAGGGTACCCCAATCCAGTTCCGCTCGGGTGGGAAGGCACGAACCATGGCCAAGAAAAACGCCGCCCGAAGGCGGCGTTTCGCATAGAGTGACCGGGTGAGTGCTACTGGGCGCCGTTCTTGAAGGTATCTTCGGCGAGGTAGTTCTCGACACGCGCCTGATCGCGCAGCATCTCGATGTAGGCGTTCTTGAGCAGCTGCGAGCGGGCATCGCGCAGCTGGGTGCGGATGGCCTGCTGTACGCGCGGATCGCTCAGGTCGCGCTGTCCGGCGGCCTGCTTGTCGACCAGCTTGTAGATTGCATAGCCTACGGCCTTCTTGCCCGCAGGCGTGTTCTCGTAGAGGGGAAGAATATCGGTGATCTGGCCAGGCTTGAGCTTGCTGACGGCGTTGTAGACGTCTGTATCGGAGTGCAGCTGCGACTCGGAGACAAAGCCCATGTCGCCGCCGCTCTGCGCATTGTCGGGCCGCTCGGAGAAGTTCGCGGCGATCATGCCGAAGTCTTCGCCGCTCTCGATGCGGTTGTGCAGCGTCTCAATCTTCTTCTTGGCCTCGGCGTCGCTGCCGGCCTTGCTGTTCTGCAGGTTGCCGGCCTGCTGGCCGGGCGCCGGCAGCGAGGTCACCACGATCTGCGCCAGGTGGTACTGCGGCTCGATGAGGTTGAACTCGGCCTTGTGGGCGTTGTAATAGGTCGAGATGTCGCTATCGGTCACGTTGATCTTGGAGTTGATTTCCTTGTTGAAGAGCTTCTCCTCGGTCTTGCCGCGGCGGATCTCGCGCTTCAGATCGTCGAGCGTCATGTGCTTCTCGCTCAGGCGCTTGTTGAACTCTTCCTGCGTGAAGGGCGCCTTGATCTCGTTGATCTTGCTCTCGACCTCTTCGTCCGTAGCCGCGAGGTTGAGCTTGGTCGCCCGCTGCATCAGGATCTCTTCATCGATCAGCTGGCGCACTACGTTCAGGCGGATGATGTCGGCCTGCGCCTGCGAGGGGTGCTGGTTCGACTGACCGAGCGTGTCCTGGTACAGATTCTCTACGTCGGCCTTCATGATCGGCTTGCCGTTGACGGTGGCCAGCACATCCGGTCCATGACTGCGCTGGCAGCCGGCCATCGCGCAGAGCGCGGCCAGGGTGAGAACAGAAGCGGCTTTTCCAGGAAGCTGGCTCAGAGACGAAAAGGAAACAGCGGTACGGCGGACGTCAGATTTCGAGAACAAACAGTTTTCTCCTTGAGCGCGTTCCGGTGTGACGAAGCACTCGGCTGAAGGTCACACGCGGTAATGAACGCGGCCATGAATACGGGTGGCGCGGCTCTCTTAGGATATATCGAAAGCCGCTCCAGGCAGAATGGAGAGTATTTCTCCTGATCCTGGAATGCCGCCAGCGGGCCATGCCGTCTTCCGGGAGAGAAAACGGCACTTGCGATCTCGCCCTCACTTTACACCTTCAAGGGAAATGCTCTAACGCGTCCCGCCGGGTTTAGCTCCGGCCGCGGGCGCGGAAGGCGAAGCCGCCGGGGTTGTGGTTTTGGGGACAGGAGGCGGCGTGACGCCTTCGGAGACCAGCGCGCGGTCGATGATGGTCCACAGGGTCGAGGTATCGAGCGCGCCCTGCATCTCCTCGCCATTCACGAAGAGAGTAGGAGTCTGCTCGATCCCGAGTCCTTCGGCCTGCTTGATCTCGGCACGAATCGCGGTCTCATCCTGGGCCTTGACGCAGGCGCTCAGCTTGACCGGGTCGAGATGAGCGGTCGCGCCTTCCTCAATGGCCAGTTTGTCCAGCAGGGCCTTCGATTTGTCCAGATTGCGGTCCGGGCCGGTAATGTCCTCGCCGTGGGTGTGCAGGTAGTCCACGTAGGTCCAGTAAGGCTTGTCATTCTGGGCCGCAAGGCAGTTGGCGTCGATGGCGGCATGCAGCGCCCAGGGATGGATCTCCTCCAGCGGCAGATCGCGGTAGACGATCTTGATGAGTCCCTTGTAATGATCGAGGGTCTCGGGGAAGAGCTCGGCGTGCAAGCGGGCACAGTAGGGGCACTCGAGGTCGTCATAGTTCACCAGCACAACCTTGGCGTCCGGGTTGCCGCGCAACGGGCGTCCGGCATAGGGCACCATCTCGGCTGGGTTCTTCGAGATGTCCCATTCCGAGAGGCGGGCCAGCGTGTTGCCGTCCTTCGAAAGAAGGAAGTTGAGGCTCTGGGTGTGATCCGGATGGCCGGGCAGCGAGAAGGTGACCTTGACCGTGTCATAACCGGGCATGGTGCTGGACTCGCGGCCGCCGATAGAAATCTGGTACTCGGTAGGGACGTTGAGCTTGGTGCGGGCCAGGACCTCGATCTTGCGGGCGGTCAGCGAATCAAGAGGAGCCGGGCTCGATTGCGCCCTGCAGACGGCCACGGAAAGGGCCATGAGACAGAAAAGAAGGAGTCGATTGCGATGCAAACCTGCCACCTTTCGGATGGTTCGATTATCTCATTCGAGCCTCGGGGTCTCCGGATGAGGAGCCTGACGCTCGCGGGTGCGGATGTGGCGAGGCGTAAGCGTATCCATGAGCCGCGGGGGCACAAGTTATCTTCCCGTCTATCTCCCACATGGCATGAGAAATAGCTGGGGATGGTGCGGGAAGGGGCTTGGGGCGTGGATTTTGCAGGGGAAACATGAGTCCATCAACAACAAGTTATGGTTGAACCTCGCATCTCGCATAACTTGAGAATTATTTTCCGAAAGCGACATCACAACATGTTGTCGAATAGCACAACTCGGCATACCCTCATAGCTGTGTAGCAAGCGTAGTTGCAGGGAAGGCATACAGGCTTGCGTAAAAGCCCGCCTGGCTGTTGCGCATGCCTTCTCCGGAAAACCTGCCGGGTGTCATGATTGCAACTGCTGTAAGCAGCATGAACGATAAGTACGTCAGATAGGACGAGATCGTTCAGGGATGGGATAGACCGGCTCACCGGTGCGTTACCTCCAGGCCGGAAACTTCCCTGAAGCTCGGGTATCTCCGCAGTGCGCATGTTTTGCAGCAAGCTGTTGTTGTTTGTTCGTGCAGCAGGCGCGCCTGTACCGGTTGCGCGGAGAGGTCTTCCCCTGTAGCTCCTGGTCTTCGCACTGCTGCCTTTTGATTCCTCAGAGAAGCTCTAGCCACTCCTGATTTGCTTGCGGGCGTGGTTCAGGAGAGAACTATGCGCAGAGTCGTCCTCCGTGTCCGCCCGTCTGCCGGCTCGACTGCCGGCGTTGCCGCTCCATCTCATGCCGCAGCAAGCGACATAGCGCAGCGGCAGCCGCTCGTTTTCCGTAAGTAACATTCCCAATCCGTCACAGGAAGGGGAAACTACCTCACGCAGTACATCCGCACCTGAAGGAGATAGCCATGAACAAGATTGTCCGCAACGTGATCCTCGCCGCCAGCCTTCTCGCCGGCTTTGCCGCCACCTCGTACGCCGGTCTCTGCACCGCACCTCCGCCGACGCCGCACGGCCTGCGCAAGTAACTCGCGAGACCTGTAACTTATTTGCAAACTACGACTGAGATTTGAAGGAGATAGCCATGAACAAGATTGTCCGCAACGTGATCCTCGCCGCCAGCCTTCTTGCCGGTTTTGCCGCCACCTCGTATGCCGGTNGCCGCACGGCCTGCGCAAGTAACTCGCGAGACCTGTAACTTATTTGCAAACTACGACTGAGATCTGAAGGAGATAGCCATGAACAAGATTGTCCGCAATGCGATCCTCGCCGCCAGCCTTCTCGCCGGCTTTGCCGCCACCTCGTATGCCGGTCTCTGCACTGCGCCTCCGCCGACGCCGCACGGCCTGCGCAAGTAACTGGCCAAGCCTGTAACTTATTTGCAAACTACGACTGAGATCTGAAGGAGATAGCCATGAACAAGATTGTCCGCAACGCGATCCTCGCCGCCAGCCTTCTCGCCGGCTTTGCCGCCACCTCGTATGCCGGGCTTTCCACCGCACCCCCGCCGACGCCGCACGGTCTGCGTAAATAAAAGCAGAGATTGCAGCTGAAGCAATCTCGTTTTTTCGGCGGGATTGATACATTCTTTAGCTGTGGGGTTCTCCGGGCTGCAGATGGCCATCTGGGCGGCGGGATTCGCTGCCCTCTCGCTGTTATTTGGCGTCATGGTTTTTCGCCGGCGCGTGAAGGCGTTTCCGTTTTTCACCTGCCTGGTGGGCTTTGATGCGCTGCAGAGCATCGTTCTGCTGCTGGCCTCGACGCGCCCGCGGCTTTATAACGGCCTGTACTGGGGCGGACAGGTGGTCGATCTCCTGCTGCAACTTGCGGTCGTCGTGGAAATTGCACGCCAGGTCTTCCGGCCCTTTGGGCGATGGGCCAAGGATGCCCGGGCTTTCTGGATCGCGGTGAGTTCGGTGTGTTTTGTGCTGGCGCTGGGCATGGTCTTTCTGGCGCAGCCGCAGGCTCCGGATTCGGCCTGGGCGTGGGTTTTGCGCGGAGATCTCTTTGCGGTCATGCTCACCTGCATGGTTTCTGTGGCCGTACTGGTCACGGCCCGCCGCTATGGCCTCAGCTGGCGCAACCATGTGATGGGGCTGGCCCAGGGCTGGACCTTCTGGGCCTTTATCACCTTTGTCGTGGAGACCTGCCATAGCTACTGGGGCTATGGGGATGTCTATTTCTCGCTCTTCTATGTCGGGGCACTGGCAGGGGTGCTGGCCCAGGCGTACTGGATGTTTGTGTTCTGGCGGGATGAGCCGACCCGGGAAATGACGCCGGAGATGCGCCAAATTCTTGTTGAACGGCAGCGCGAGCTCGACTACTATGTGGGCAAGTTGGTTCATCGCCCGCACACGCGACGATCTTCATGAGCCTGCCTTTCCTCATTACCGCCGGGACCACCGTCGCCGCCACTGGTGTGGCGCTGGTATGGTCCATGCGCAGTACCGGCGGTCTTCAGCGCAAGGAATGGGATGAGCTGGTCGCCCTGCTCGAGCCGCTGCATGCCGGCGGGCTGGAGATGGTGGCCCGGGACCATATTGAGCCGCAAAGCAATCAGATTCGCCTGGAACCGGCGGAGATGTGGTCACTCCTTGGCGGTGCCGAGGGGCTGCGCCGTATGCAGGCCAATGCGGATGTCATGGTGGCCCTGGCTGGCTATGCCAGCCGCTGGAACCTGGTCGAGGCAGCCATCGTCGCCGAGCGCATGCGCCAGGATGCGATCCTGTTACGGCGCGCGTTGTTCCGGATTCGCGTGGACAGGGCACTGCACCGCCGTCCGCTACGCCTGCCCTTTTATCTGCAGCAGGCGGCCTCTTCTTACTACCTCATGCAGCGGCGCCTGCTTTGTCTTTACGAAACAACGCACGCGGGCCTTCGTCCGCAGCTCGCTGCAGCTCTGTAGGGCAAATCTTCCAAAGACTTCTTCCAGGCCGTATCCCCATATAGCGATAGTAAAAGGCTGTCATTTCGACCGGAGCAGGACCGTTTTGTGGTCCTGCGGAGCGGAGAAACCCGCGGTTCTGCTGCGCGCAGAGCGAATCTGCCTTCGGCCTCCGCTTCCGCTGGTCGCGAGCTGGCATGTTGCGGGGATACAACAAACCGCAGGTCCCTCCACTGCGCTTCCCCACCCCCAGTGCGCCAACATCGGGCGCGCCGGGGACCCCGGTTCGCTGCGGTCGGGATGACAACGATAAAAGCAAGTTATTTATTTTCATGCATATATAGGTGAATACAACCTATCGCTTGCTGCATGAAAGCGGCTCTGTCCTTCCCGGACAGACTTTCTTTAGAAGACGCGTTCGGCCCAGGAGAGGCTTCCGGCCGTGCCTACGTTCGCCAGGGTGAAGTTGTAGAGATAGGTCGTGTGCTCGGGCACTGTGCCCAGCGCGTAGCGCCGTACCTCGAAACTCAGCCCGCAGCAGTTCCAGTTGTAGGTGGTTTGAACGCCGGCATACTGCAGCTGGTCGAGCGTGAAGTCGTAGCCGGTATTCATGCCCACGCTCAGGCCGGTCTTCAGCGGGCTGCCGTAGACGGCGGTCAGGCGCAGCTGGTTGAAGTTGATCTCTTCGCTGCTCGACGTCGTGGTGGTAAGCGTCGAAGTGGAGCTCTTGGCGTCGCTCGGGGGGCTGGCGCCCGGCAGGGTGTGGAGATGGGCATCGGCGAGGGTAAAGGAGAAGTCCCCGTGCTTGTAGGTGCCGAAGAGGTTGCTCGAGTCCAGCCGGCCCGTCTTGGTGTCGTAGTCCATATCCCACTCGAGATTGGTGGTCGAGGTGGTCTGCATGCGCAGGCGGGAGATGATCGGCGAGTAATCGCGGGGATGTGAGACGAACGCGACGCCGGTCAGGTCGAGCGTGGTGTCGAGCACATTGCGGGTCCGGTCTGTGATGGCTCCACCGAAGGTGTTGTTGAAGAAGAACTTCTGCCCGACTTCCCAGTTGAGCCAGGCGCTGGTCTCGCTGCTGCACATGTCATCCGGGCCCAGGGCTTCGTCACCCTTGCAGGGATGCGGCTTGAGCGGCCGGAGAAAGATCTTCTGGTGCAGGTAATAGCCCAGCTCGTTGGTGTTGCTGGCGACGTCGACGGTGTCGAAGCGCATGACCGAGCTGAAGTTGTCGATACCGCCGACGTAGCGGTATTCCACCTCGGGCTCGATGGTATGGCGCAGGTCGGCGCCGAAGATTTTGGCCAGCAGGGGTGAGGAGAAGTCGCGCTCCAGGGCTGGTGGACGCACGTCGATGTCCGCTTCGAAGTCCTTGCGGTTGAGCGAGGCGTCGCGCTCGGTCGGCAGCTCGCCGATTGGCGCCGGGTTCTGGCTGCTGCCATAGAAGGTATCGCGCACCCCGACGGCCGGACGCACGTGCCAGCTGTCGAAGTGCAGCGGCATGGCCAGGTGCGGCTCGAGATCGATGCGGGGGATGAAATGCGTGGTCTGGAAGCCCGGTTCGGAGCGGGAGAGGCCGGTGCCGGTGGTGGTGACGCCCCACATCAGCGGAGTGCCCGGCAGGTACTGGTCGACGCCGTCAAATGCCAGCGTCGGCGCGTGGATGATCTTGATCTCCTGCTCGCCGGAGCTGGTGGTCGAGCTGCTTTCGTAGCTCTCGTAGCGGTTGAAGGCGACGCTTTCGGCCAGTCCGTTATGGGCGTGGGAGAGGAAGGCCTGCGACTTGACCTCGGAGTTGATGGCGACCACGTAGTTGTCTTCGAACTCCTGGCGATAGGTGTAAGAGCTCAGGTACTCGAGGTCGGCGACGGCGCGGGTCTCCGGGCCGAAGTCATGGCGTCCGTCGAAGAGCATATCGACGCCGCCCTGGTTTTCGGTGCCGGGCAGGCGGTCCAGCAGGCTGACGAAGCGGAAGGTTGCGAAATCGTAGTCGCGGCCGCGATAGCGGAAGAGCGCGCGGGGAGCAAAGCCGCGTTTGGAGTAGTACTGCGAGCCGACGGTGAGGTCGGCGCTCCGGCCGAGCACCTGGTAGTAATCCTCGCCGAGGATCAGGCCCTTGGTGGTATCGCTGCCGAAGGACGGGATGACGAAGCCGCTCTGCCTTGAGTCGCTGTCGATGGGGTGCGTGACGTAGGGCAGGTAGAAGACCGGTACACGATGCACGACCGGCAGGCCATCGAACTCAAACCAGCTGTTCGCGCCTTTGGCGACGTTGTTATTCAGGAAAAAATTCTGTGCGATGAGCCGCCAGTCCGGATTGGGCAGCTGGCAGGAGGTCATCGAGCCGTCGATCACGTGATACTGGCGTTCGCCGGTCTCGATCAGCTCCTTGCCGGTGATGGCGAAGGGGCTGGACGAGGCGAGCAGCACCTTTGCCTGCTGTACTTCGCCGGAACCGGAGACGAATTTGGTAATCAGCTTCGGTTCGGAGGTGCGTCCGTGGCCGAGCGTGCCCGAGACATCGTAAAAATGGCCGGTGTGTGCGTCAGGGTTGATGGTGCCATGGTCGGCCATCAGGTGCGCCTCGTCCGGGCCGCCGTCGATGTGCAGATGGCCGTTGCCGACGATCTCGCCAGTGTCCTGGTTGTAGGTCGCCCGGTCGGCGGAGATGATGTAGTCCTTGTAATGAATGACGACGTGGCCGAGGAGCGTGTAAACGCCGCCGCTGTCGGCTTTCACGTAAGTCTGCGAATCCGCCTGGATGCGCACCGGTATGCCCTGCGGGGGCGGCGGAACGACATGGGCCTCAGGAATCTGGCTCTCGACGCTGGCGTCTTCCGGGAGCGCGGAACTATCCGAAACAGGGGTTTTTACGGCGGAAGAGGGCGTGGAAGCGGACGATGAGGAGAGAGCCGTCCCGCCAAGGGGAAACTGCTTCGTCAACGCCTGCGACCAAAGCTGCGAGTGACACAGCAGGAGCAGCATGGTACACAAAAAAGTGCGGGCTCTCATCGCGAGGGACTTCTCAAGGATAGCAAAGGCTGTGCCGGGAGAAATCAGCGCGAAAACAGTTCGCCGCTCTGGCTCGAAGTTTCGTTCTCTCGCCGACATTGGACTGCAACCAGTGAACCGTACTCGTGTCTCCAGCCTCGTTTCCTCTCTTTACCGATGCGCATCGCCACTTACAGCAGACGTGCTTACGCCGGGATTTGTCGCGGTCCAGGCAGCCGGATGCGGGACCGAAAGAAATGAGGAGGAACGTTGAGCGCTTCCACGAGCCCCATACAGACTGAGCCCGTGCTGGCATCCGTGCCGGACTGGAAACAGGAAGTCAATGCACGCTTGCAGGCACACCGTACGCGCCGGGTCCGTGACGAGGGCAGCAATCAGCCTCCACTGCCTGGCATGGAGACTTCGGCGGCCTCGCGCGCGGCGCGGGTAGCGGCCCGCGTTGCCGAGCGTTATTCCAAGGCTCCGACCTACAGCGAAATGCTGGCCGCCGAAGCCGCTGCCGCGGCTCGTGCTGCGGAGGCTGCCGCCGAGGCTGCACGCCAGGCACATACCGCCGCGCAGGCCATCCTCGCCGGGCTTGATCTCACGCCTGCCGAGTATGAAGCCTCGCATGCCGAGCTCCAGTGGCCGGCTGAGCCGGCGGAGATCGTTCAGATGCCGCTGCCCGAAGCGGCCTATAGCGCGCCGGCGGCCGCTGTGGATCACACTCCGGTCATGAGCCATGCCGTTCTGGATGAACCGGTGGTGAGCACCCCCATCGATTACCGTATCGATCCCGGCTCGCTGCCGCAGGCGCCGCAGGGCCCTGCCCGCGGCATGCAGAACCGCACCGTCGAGCCCTCGCGTCCACAGCGGACGGAAGACTATCCGACGCACATCGAAGATCCCTTTGCGGAGGCCTTTGTGGCCGATGCGCAGCCGCTGCCGGCCAAGCTCATCGAGTTTCCCCGTGAACTGGTGGCGACGCGCAAGGCGCGTCCACGGCTGGCCGAGGGGCCGCTGCGCGAAGAGGCCGAGCCCGAAGGTGCCCAGTTACGCATCTTTGAGGTCGAGCCGGAGAGCATCTCACATGAGGTGATGACCCAGGAAAGCGTGCAACAGACGCTGCCCGAGTGGCACTCCATCCAGCTCGATGCTCATCCGGAGCCGGAAGCGGAGCCGCGCCCGCTCGGCCGTCAACCGCGTACCGCTCCGGAAGCGCAGACTCGTGCCGGACAGGCGTATTCTGCCCTGATGGAGATGCTTCCCCTGCACGTTGCCCCGATGCAGGACCGGCTCATGGCGGCGCTGGTAGACCTGGCGCTGGTCTCGATTGCCTTTCTGCTCTTCGTGCTGGTGTTTGTGGCTTCGACGCCGCATCTGCCCGTGGGCAAGCCCGCCGTTGCAGCAGCCGGCGGTGTGCTGGTGGTCTTTTTCGTGATCTACCAGTGGCTGTTTTTCAGCTTTTCCGAGGGCACGCCGGGGATGCAGTACGCGAAGATCGCGCTCTGCACCTTCGAGGACGAGAACCCGACCCGCAAGGAGATGCGGGGCCGCATCGCGGCGCTGCTGCTCTCTGCGCTGCCGCTGGGCATGGGCTTTCTCTGGGCTGTGCTCGACGATGACCGGCTGACCTGGCACGACCGCATTACCCGGACCTACCAGCGCAGCTACCGGTAAGGCAGGGTGTGGGGTATAGGGTGTAGGGTGTAGAAAAAAACCGGGTGCCTTGCTCAGCTTTGCCTGAGCAAGGCACCCGGTTTTTTCTGTGCGGGGTTCTGTGTACCCCTCCCAGGCAACACCTGCCCGAGTGGGCCACCGTCGGGGTTCTGTCCGAGCCAGGTTTTTCTATACCCTACCCCCTACACCCTATACCCTGCTTTTCTAGCATCGGGTGCCGAGCAGGGCGACTGCGGCTGCTCCCACCACCGAGAGGGAAGGATCTTCGGGGAGCACCTCGAGCGTGTAGCTCTGGAGCGGGCTCATCTTGACCATGTCCCACAGGTGTTCTTTCACGCGCTTCAGGTCGAGGCGCTGGATGTCGCGCCCGGTGAAGTAGAAGCGGCCCGGGCCTTCGAGGTGAATCTGCGATGCCGTGGCCGCGGCCAGCGCCTGGTGCCACAGCTCCACAAATTCCTGACAGCGGCGGTCACCCTTGCGGGCGTGGGCGAAGATTTCGTCCGGCTCGAGGTCGAGGAAACGCAGCCGCATGGCGCGGTGGCCCATGATGCCTTCCAGGTGCCCCTTGCCGCCGCAGCCGCAGTAGTTTTCCTTCGGATCGAGGGTGACGACCGTGTGGCCGCCCTCCCACGGGCCTTCCGTGTAGGGGTAGCGGCCGAAGCCGATGCCGTTGCCGATGGTCCATACGCGCACATGGCGGTCGAGGTGCCCGCGCGTGGCGGCAAGGCCGGCGGCAACCGCGTCGGCGTCGTTCAGGATGGTGACAGGGCCGGTGATGCCGCGCGCTTCGATGCCGGCCTGCACCGCATCGGCGACATGCGCGCCTTTGAGCTGAGGAAGATTAGGAGAGTCTTCGATGATGCCGTTACGAATGATGCCGGGCATGGCTACGCCGACGGCGTTGAGGTTCTTATGTTCTCCGGCCAGCTGTGCGACGTGATCGCAGACCATCTCGCACAGCGAATCGGCGGGCATTTCGATGAGCACACCCATTTCGTCGAAGGTGTGTTCGCCAGCCCCGGTCGTCAGAGCTGGATATCGAAGCAGCTCGCCTATAACCTTGTGGTCCTCGATGAGGCCCGCGACGACGCGGTCGGTAATGGTGACGCCAACACTGATTGCCATATCGTCGCTCCTTTCTGAAAGAAGTTCCTACGATTTAGCAGCATTCTCCCCTGGCGCCGGGAACTGCGCCTGGGGAGACGTCAGGGCCCGGTTATTCCTGGAAGCGGGCAAGCCGGTTGATGCCGTTGAAAGCAGCCGCCTTGTAGCATTCCGCCAGAGTGGGATAGTTGAACACGGTATCGATGAAGTAGTCCACCGTACCATTGAGCGTCATCACCGCCTGGCCGATATGCACCAGCTCGGCCGCGCCTTCGCCGATGATGTGTACGCCCAGAATCTGCTTGTTCTCGCGGTGAAAGATGAGCTTGAGGCGGCCGGTGGTATCGCCTCGAATCTGGCCGCGGGCGATCTCACGGTAGTAGGCCACGCCCACCTCGTAGGGCACGTCCTCCTCGGTGAGCTGTTCCTCGGTCTTGCCGATGAAGGAGATCTCCGGGATGGTGTAGATGCCGTACGGATAGAAGCTGGGATTCGACTGCACGACCTCGTCGCCGAAGGCGCGCTCGACGGCGATGCGGCCCTGTTCCATCGAAACCGAGGCCAGGCTGGGGAAACCGATGACATCGCCGACGGCAAAGATGTTCGGCACCTTGGTGCGGAAGTCCTTGTCGACCGGGATGCGGCCGCGCGAGTCGGCTTCAATGCCGGCGGCGGAGAGGTTCAGCTCGTCGATATTGCCCTGGCGGCCGACCGCGTAGAGCAGGGCGTCGCCGGAGATGCGCTTCTTGCTTTCGAGATTGGCGACCACGGTACCGTCGGCCAGCTCTTCGACGCTCTCCACTTCTTCGTGCAGGCGCATGGTCACGCGGCTGTCGCGCAGATGGTAGCTGAGGGCTTCGATGATCTCCTGGTCGGCGAACTCGAGCAGGCGGGGACGCTTCTCGATCAGCGTCATGCGTACGCCGAGAGCGGCGAACATGCAGCAGTATTCGACGCCGATGACGCCGCCGCCCACCACGATCATGGTCTTGGGCAGCGTTTGCAGGTCGAGAATCTGGTCGCTGTTGATAATGGTGCGGCCATTGAGCGGCACCTTGGGCGTGCTGGCCGGCTTGGTGCCCACAGCGATGACGATCCGCTCGGCTTCATGAACGGTGGAGCCGTTCGTGCTGTCGACGCGGACATGCGTGGTGTCGACGAAGCTGGCCGTGCCGGTGAGCACATCGACGCCGTTGCGCGAGAGCTGCGCCTCGGTGACGTCCACCTCGGTCTTGATGACGTGTTGCACGCGGAAGGCAAGATCGCTCATGGTGATCTTTTCCTTCACGCGGTAATTCATGCCGTAGACGGAGCGATAGTTGTAGCCCGAGAGGTGCAGCACGGCCTCGCGCATGGTCTTGCTGGGGATGGTGCCGGTGTTGATGCACACCCCGCCCACCACGCTGCGCATTTCGACGAGCGCCACGCGTTTCCCCTTTTTAACCGCGGACACCGCGGCGCGCTGGCCCGAGGGGCCGGAACCGATTACCAGCAGATCGTAAGTAGCCATGTTCTCCGCATGCGGCGCGAACTCATGTACGCCTGTTCCATATGGGTGCAGGCGGCAATGCTTCCGCAGCCTGACGGGTCTGCCGCGCCAGCCATTCGTGGGCATGGGCGAGGAAAGGGAATTCAGGTCGGGGTCGGGCCCGAGTGGGGAATCGGTGTCCGCTCCGTGACCATGATACTGCCTCGTTCTTTGCATCGACGCAAAAGGTTGGAACCTGAGTTCCGATTGGATGGAGGAGGGCTTCTATAGTCAGGAGAATGCTTCTCTGTGCCATAACGGACCGCCGCATCTTCGCCGGAGACGAGGCCGCTCGCCGCCGTGCGCTGCTGGCCGCTGTACGCGGCTGGGCTGCGGGGGGAGTGGATGTTATCCAGCTGCGGGAAAAGGACCTGTCGCCGCGGGAATTGCTGGCGCTGGCCGCTGAGGTGGTGCAAGGGGTGCGTGCGGTGGGAAGCGAAACGCGGGTGCTGCTGAACGGTCCGGCGGAGATTGCCCTCGAGGCCGGCTGCGACGGCGTTCATCTGCCTGGTACCATCCCCAGTTCAGCCGCGGCGGCGGCGCGGGCGATCTTCCATCGCGCCGGGCGGCAGGCTTTTCTCGGCCGGTCCTGTCATGCGCCGGAGGAGGTTGCCGCGTCGGAGGCTGACCTGATCCTCTTTGCCCCGGTCTTTGAAAAGAGCCTCGCCCGCGAGGGTGGAGGCCGGCTGCCGGGCTCCGGGCTGGAGGCGTTGGCCGCCGCTGCAAAGGCTGCAGGTCTAGGATCAGGTCTAGGATCGGGTCTAGGATCAGGTCCGGGATCGGGTCTGGGATCGCCCGGTGCGCAGCCGGTGCTGGCTCTGGGCGGCGTTACGGTGGAGAATGCCCCGGCCTGCCTTGCCGCTGGCGCGGCGGGGATTGCAGCGATCCGGCTCTTTGCCGGCGAGGATTGGCGGCGGCTGCGTTCCTGATTGGAATTCCTGCCGGGGGTACCCATTGGCACAGGTTTGCCTGGATTCCGCTCTAAACTGAAATCGAATCCATGTCTCACTACAACAGCTTTATCCGTATTCCCGGCCTGGTCATTCGCCAGAAGCTCTGGCCGCATCCGCGCATGGGCGTGCTCGAGGCGGACGTGCTGCGCCTGCGTGTCTGGCCGCAGGATATCGACTTCAATTTCCATCTCAATAACGCCCGCTACCTGACCTTCATGGATTATGGGCGCACGCGTCTGATGGCCGCCACGGGGCTGCTGGTCCCCGCGGTGCGCGAGCACTGGACGCCGCTGGTCGGCTCGGTGTCGATCACCTATCGCCGCTCGCTCGGCTTCTGGGCGCCCTTCACGCTTTCGACGCGCCTGATGTGCTGGGACGAGAAGTGGATGTACATGGAGCAGGTTTTCGAGGGCAAGTCGGGCCTGGCGGCGATTGCCTGGGTGAAGGGGCTCTTCCGCAATGAGCAGGGCAACATTCCGCCGCAGCAGGCGATCGATCGCGTGGCTCCCGGCGTGGTGTCTCCGCCGATGTGGGAGCCGTTGCTGCAGTGGAATGAGCTGACGAAGGAAAAGCTGGCTTCGGGAGCATAGGACTGGCCGTCTAGGCCTTTCGCCTTCGGCTTCTGCCCCCTTTGGTCGGCACTTCGTGCAGTCTTGCGTCTTCCCACGTCTCAAAAGCGAGACGTGGGGCACCCGTGTTCGTGCCGCTTACAGTTCGATCTTCGTCCCCAGCAGGGCGAGGAACTGCGCGAGCCACTGCGGGTGCGCGGGCCAGGCGAAGCCGGTGACGAAGTTGCCGTCGGTGATGGCGCCGTCGGGCGGTGTTTCGACGTAGGTGGCCCCGGCGAGGCGCACCTCCGGCGCGCAGGCGGCGTAGGCCGAGATGCGCTTGCCGGTGATGACGCTTGCCGCGGCCAGCACCTGCGCCGCGTGGCAGATGGCGGCGATCGGCTTGTGCGCCTCGGCGAAGTGGCGCACGATGGCGATGACCCGCGGGTTCAGGCGGATGTACTCCGGAGCGCGGCCACCGGCGATCATCAGCGCGTCATAGTCGCTCTCGCGGACATCGGCGAAGGTCGCGTTCAACGTGAAGTGGTGGCCGGGCTTCTCGGTGTAGGTCTGGTCGCCCTCGAAGTCATGGATGGCGGTCTTGATGGTCTGGCCGGCCTTTTTGTCCGGGCAGACAGCGTGCACCGTGTGGCCCACGGTAAGCAGTGTCTGGAAGGGGACCATCACCTCGTAGTCCTCGGCGAAATCGCCGACGAGGAAGAGGATTTTTTTGGCAGCCATGGGGATTCTCCTTGAGGCCCGTACCGGGCATGCCTCTTCATCATAGGAGGCGCAGATTGCGGGAGAATGATTTTTGTCGCGACGGCTGCACATCGGGCTTGACCCTGCCCTTGCGTCAGGGGCGAGGATGTCTGTGGTGAGACCCATGAGCACCTTCCGCATCCAGCAGTTCGCAACGCTTGCCGGAGTTACGGTTCGGACCCTGCACCACTACGACCGGCTCGGGCTGCTTTCCCCGGCGCATCGTTCTGAGCGCGGCTACCGGCTTTACTGTCACGAGGATCTCGGTCGTCTGGAGCGAATTCTTGTGCTGCGGTACCTGGGCCTTTCGCTGCGCGAGATTGCCGCGCTGCTGAGCGCTCCGGCAGGCCATGGTTCTGGAAGCCCGGAGCCGCTGGCCGTCACTCTTCGGCGTCAGCAGGCGGCGCTGCGGCAGCGGCGCCATGGCCTGGATCGCGTCCTCGGCGCCATTGAGCACGCGCAGCGGCGCGCAAAGGAAGAAGTTGCGGAACCCGAATGGCTCCTCTACCAAACCATTCTCGAGGAGATACACATGCAGGAATCTACCGATTGGACGGAGAAGTACTACAGTCCGAAGGCCGCTGAGGTGCTTCGGGAGCGGCGCGCAGCGATGACGCCGGAACAGATGGCGGAAAACGGCAGGCGCTGGAAGGCGTTATTCGATGACATTCAGGGCGCGATCGACCGCAATGCGTCTCCGGACAGCGCCGAGGGCCGGATGCTGCTGGCGCGCTGGATGCGGCTGGCCGACGAGTTCACGCAAGGGGACCCGGAAATCGGCGAAGGCTGGCGGCGGATGTTCGAAGACGAGAGCCATTGGCCGAATGACGAGCGCGCAGCCCGGCTCAGGGAGACTATGCCAAAGCCGGAGTATTGGGCCTTCTTTCGCCAGGCGGTCCAGGCCTGCCTGCGGCACGGCTGATGCAGGCGAGCCGTCCTCGCAGGATGGAGGCGGCTCGCCTGTTTCGCTCTTCCTTCTAGCCGTGCAATTCGTGGCAAAAATCAGTGCTGGACGGGTTATCCTGCGTCCACTATGAACGCCAATGAGCAACGAGGGCGACGTTTTTATGCACATGAGAGCAGCCGGGTCCATGCGCTGCAGGGTGCTCCGCTGGCGCACTTCTGGCAGCGGGCGCTGGGTTTCTGGCTCGATCTGCTGATCGCCCTGTTGTTGTGGGCTCCGCTGGAGTATGGCTGGAAGCGCTTTGTTCTGCATGAGCCGCACATCGATTTGAACTGGGACTTTCACGAGAAGGGCAATGTCGCGGTGATGCTGCTGTACTGGGGCCTCTCGAACTACTTCGGCAACGGGCGCACGCCGGGCAAATGGGTGGCGCGGACACGCGCAGTCTCGCTCACCGGCGAGCGGCTCGGTCTCTGGCAGTCGATCGAGCGCGGTCTCGGTTACGGTGCGGCAGTGCTCGAGGGTGGTCTCGGATTCGCACAGTACTTCTGGGACAAAAACCGGATGTGCGCGCAGGACCGGCTGGCCGAAACCATCGTGGTCGACACGCGCAAATCTTCTCAAACGGAAGATGATTGAACAGGTTAAGTGTTTGTCTCCGCCGCTCAAAAAAGTGGGGTGGCAGCAAGCCACCCCATGCGCGCCGAAGGAGGCACCCGTCCGGCACAGGAAAGTGTTTGTGCGCCTGGATTACTCGCTGCGCAGCGCCTGCATGGGATCGACCGCGGCGGCGCGCCGTGCCGGGATCAGCGCCGCGGCCAGCGCCGTGAGTAGCAGTACGAGGCTCGCGCCGCCCAGGATCAGCGGATTCCACGGCACGATGCCGTAGAGCCGTCCGGCGAGAGCGCGTCCGGCGAGGATGGCCAGCGGCAGGCCGATGCCGATGCCGATGGCGGACTGTCCAAGTGCGGAGCGCAGCACCAGCCGCAGCAGCTGCATGCGGTTGGCGCCGAGAGCCATGCGCACGCCCATCTCGCCGGTGCGCTGCTGCACGCTGTAGGCCGTGACTCCGTAGAGCCCCACTGCGGCCAGGACGAGCGCGGCGAGTCCGAAGATCGAGGAGAGGACGAGGATCATACGTTGCTGCGCGAAGCCCTCGGCCATCGAGTCCTGGAACGATTCCACGGAGTACACAATGAGATCGGGATCGACTTCCGTGAGCGCACTGCGGAGCTGCTCTTCGAGTCCCGGCGATGCGTGCGGCGCGAGGATGGCAACGCCGTAAAGATCGTGCGACCACAGCTCGCGATTCTCGAGCTCGAACTCGGCAAACGTGGTGCCCTGCGCCTCGGGCAGGAAATAGCGCGGCTGGGTGGAGGGTCCTTCGGGGGTCAGGTCCGTGTGGAAGTCGGCGGCCACGCCGATGATCTCGTAGAGCCCCGCATAGTTGCCTGGGGAGGGACCAAAGTGCCGGCCTATCGGATTCTCATGCGGGAAGTAACGCCGTGCGAAGGCCTCGTTGATGACGGCAACCGGGCGTGAACCCTGATTGTCGTCGGCAGTGAAATCGCGGCCGGAGACGATGCGGTCATGAAAGAAGGCGAAGTAGCCGGGCATGACGCGGGTCCAGTAGGCGGTGTCGCTGTCTTCCGAGAGCGGCGCGGGATGGCCTGCGATGCGGATGTCGTGGCTCCAGTAGCCGACGTCCGGCGGAAAGCCGAGGCCTGCCGTGACATCGGCTACACCGGGGATGGCGCGCATGCGGGCTTCAATCTCGTTGAAGAGCGGGAGCAGGCGCTCCTGCGGGTAGTTCGAGAGCTTGGGGTCCATCGAGACCTGGTAGAGGCCGGCGGTGGGGAAGCCGAGGTCCCGGTGCTCCATGTTGCGCAGGCTTTGGCCCAGCAGTGCGGCCATGCTCACCAGTACCAGCGAGAGCGCGGTCTGCGCGAGCAGAAGCATTCTCTGCGTGCGGCCCGTGCCTCCGCCTGCAACGGTGCGCGTGCCGGTGCGGATGGCCTCAATCGGCTGGGTGCGTGAGGCCGACCATGCCGGCGCGATGCCGAAGATCAGGCCGGTGGCGACCGAGAGGCCCAGCGCGAAAAGCAGCACAGGGAGCGAGGGTGTGGGGTCGAACGGTGTCATGCTCGAGGCCGGAAAGGCGAGGTTCAGAATAAGCTTCGCTCCGGCCCACGCGACGGCCAGGCCGGCTCCGGCGCCGATGGCGCTGAGGACAAGACTTTCGACCAGCGCGCGCTGTGCGAGGCTGGCGCGAGAGGCCCCCAGCGCGGCACGGATGGCCGTCTGCGGACGATTGCGCAGGCCGCGAGCCAGCAGCAGGTTGGCGAGGTTCGCGCAGGCCACCAGCAGCACGCAGGCCGAGGCGGCGAACAGCAGGATGAGCCAGCTTCGATAGTCTGTGCTGTCGGGTGAGACGCCGCGCCCGCCGGGCATGAGGTGTACGGTCTGGCGCGGTTGCAGCGCCCGCTCTTCAGGCGTCATGTCGGTCAGGTGGCTGCCGAGCCATTGATGGAGCTGGGCCTGGATGCGGACTTCGAGTTGCGCATGATTGACTTCAGGCTTGAGGCGTCCGATGAGATCGAGCCAGCCGGTACGCGTGTCCTTGAGGCGCGATGTGGGACCGGCGATCAGCGGTTCGGTCGAGAGCGGGAGCCAGAAGTCGGGCATGATCTTGCTCTCCCACCGTGTGCCGAAGAAGCCGGGCGGCGCGATGCCGACGATGGTGAAGGCGTGGCCGTTGATGGTGAAGGCTGCGCCGACGACGGATGGATCGTAGCCATACTTCTGCTGCCAGGTGCGATAGCTCATGACCGCGGCGGGCGGCGCGCCCTCGTTGTCGTCCTGGTCATGGAAGAGGCGTCCGCGCCATGCCTGTACCCCGAGCGTGCGGAAGTAGTTGCCGGAGACGTACTGGCCGTTGCGCGGCTCGATGGGCTCGCGCGCACCGGCGTGGCGCACGGCCAGCTCGGCATTGCCCATGCCCACCTGGAAGGCGGCGAGATCGCTGAATTCAGGGTTGCGCTCGCGGAAAAACCGATAGGCCTCGTCGGAAAAGAAGTGCCATTCGCCCGGGGCATAGCGGGCCGAGTAGCAGCAGTCGTCCGAGCCGCCGATGGCCCAGAGCTGGCCCGGCTGGGGCACGGGCAGCGGCCGCAGCAGGGCCTGTTCGATGAGCGTGAAGACGGCGGTGGTGGCGCCGATGCCGAGTGCGATGGTGAGCACGGCGGCAAGGGTGAATCCGGGGGCGTGGCGCAGCTCGCGCAGCGCGTGGCGCAGGTCGCGGAGGAGGTTCTCGAACCACGGCACTCCAGACTCGGCGTGGTAGCTCTCGCGGATAGCTTCGGCGTGGCCGAAGTGGAGACGGGCCTGGCGGTGTGCTTCGTCGGGCGACATGCCTGAGGCCAGATTGGCCTCGGTCTCAAAGGCGAGGTGCGACTCCATCTCCTCGCGCAGACGCGCGTCGGTGTTCCTGCGCAGCAGGAGATTGCGCAGGCGTGCCCCCAGCCGTTTCAAGCCGCGGTGCAGAGGGCTCATGCGATCTCCCCGGCTTTTGCTGCGACAAAGCGGGCCATAATCTCCGAGGTCTGCTGCCAGCCATCGAGCTCGGCCTGGAGCTGTCTGCGGCCTGCCCTGGTGATTTCGTAGAAACGCGCGCGCCGGTTGTTTTCCGATGCGCCCCACTCGGATGCGATGGAGCCCTCCTGCTCGAGGCGCAGCAGCAGCGGATAGAGTGTGCCCTGGTTGAGCGCGAGGCGGTCGCCCGAGATCTGCTCAATGCGCCGCGCAATGCCGTAGCCATGCAGGGGGCCGAGGACATCGAGGGTTTTGAGGACCATCAGGGCAAGTGTTCCCTGCTGAACGTCAGAGCGGGAAGCGGCGGATCGGGAGGGTTTCGGCACGAACGCAGTCTCCTTTTGGTATCCAAAAGAAGTGTGTCACGTCTCCTTTTGGAAATCAACAGGGGACTGGCCGTCCAGGCGTTTCGCCTTCGGCCTCCGTTCCCTTTAGTCGGCACTTCGTGCGGTCTTTTGCCTTCGGCCTCCGCTCCCGTCGGTCGCGGCGCTGGCCGCGCGGGCATTGGGCTTCGCACGGCGCTCCCGTTGGTCGCGAACTGGAGGCGTTGGAAATGAGGCAGTGGAGGAGGAATCGGGTGCCCCACATCTCGAACTTCACGAGATGTGGGGCACCCGTCCTTACTTTTCCCGAAGTGTCTTTGCGGAACTTGGCGTTCTTTGCGTCTTGCCGCTGAAACAGGGATGCTGGATTCGGCGCGAATCCCTCTGTGCTCTCTGTGTCCTCTGTGGTGAAATGCTTTTCTGCTTGTCTTACTCACGCCCATTGCAAGCTAAAAAGGCTATGCGTTTTCGTGCTTGTTTTTCGCTGGCTCATGCGGATAGGAAACCAATAGCTGTGTTTCCCGTGTATCGATGGCCAAATGCTCTGGCATGACACAAAGGACGTAGCCGCCGCAGTGAGTGCAGCAGGGAATCCTGTTATACTGGGATCACGCTCAGTTGTTTGGCGTGTGAGTCGTTCTCGCCCTCATCCAGCAAGATCGCCTGGCAAATCGTTTCCAAGCCCCTCAGCGTAATGGCCGGTTTTGTATGACCTCCGGCCAGGCCGTCGCATGCAGTGTGTGGTTCCTGCAGGCATTGCGGCCGAAGACGCAGCGTTCGGAACAACGCCGAGGCCAGCGCTAGAGTAGCGCTCCCGCTTTCGCTATAGCCGGTTCCTTGAAACAGGAAACCAGCTCTATCCTTCCCGACGCATTCTATGTTTTTGCTTTCCGGCGGGTGTGTGCCTGCGTATGGAAAGCCAGCAGGCAGCGGCCGTCCGTGTGCGCCTATTCGGGCGCGGGATGAAATGTGGACAGCGCCGCGCGCTAAGGATCAAGTTGACTCAGTTTTCCGATTTTTCCATTTCGGCCGCGCTCAAGCAGCAGCTGGCCCATGCCAAGTTTGTGACCCCGACCCCGGTGCAGGCCGGTGCGATTCCTCCGGCCCTCGAAGGCCATGATGTTCTGGCCACCGCGGCCACCGGCACCGGCAAGACCCTGAGCTTCCTCATCCCGGTCATTGAGCGGATGCCCGCCGGCAAGACGCCTTCGGCGCTTGTTCTGCTGCCCACGCGCGAGCTGGCCATGCAGGTGCTCGAGCGCTACAAGCAGCTCACCCGTTCGAATCAGGGCGCGGCGCTGGTCGTCGGCGGCATGGCCGAAGGCCCGCAGCTCGAAGCTCTGCGCCGCGGCGCGCGCCTGATCGTGGCCACCCCGGGCCGTCTCGAAGACTATCTCCAGCGCAAGCTGGTGAACCTCTCGGGCGTGAAGATGCTGGTCCTCGACGAAGTGGACCGCATGCTGGATATGGGCTTCAAGCCGGCCATCAAGCGCATTGTCGGCGCGCTCTCAGCCGAGCGCCAGACGCTTTGCTACTCGGCCACGCTGAGCGGCCCGATCAAGGAAGTCGTCCGCGACTATCTCAAGAACCCGGTTCGCATCGAAATCGGTTCGACGATGAAGCCTTCCGATAACGTCGAGCTGCAGAGCTTCGAGGTTCCCGTCGAGAAGAAGCAGGAGCTGCTTGAGCATCTGCTGGATGCTCATGAGGGCAGCTTCCTGGTCTTCGTGCGCACCAAGCACGGTGCCGACCGTGTTGCCCGTCGCCTGGCGCGCAAGGGGCACTCGGCTACGCAGATCCACGGTGACCGTTCGCAGTCGCAGCGCAACACCGCGCTGCGCAGCTTTGCCGACGGCCGCAACCGCGTGCTGGTGGCGACCGATGTGGCCGCGCGCGGCATCGACGTGGCCGACGTGGCGCACGTGGTGAACTACGACATTCCGCGTGAGGCCGAGGACTTCGTGCACCGCATCGGCCGCACCGGCCGCGCTTCGGCGCGCGGTATGGCCTCGACCTTCGCCGCTCCTGACGAAGCACACCTGCTGCGCAAGATCGAGAAGACCCTGCGCATCTCGACCAAGCGTTTCAAGGTCAAGGCCAATGACGCGGCTGTTGCGGCTGCTGTGTAAGGCTGGGCAGTCAGGCGTAAGAACGGTCAGCAGTCAGCAGTCAGCGGCCAGCAGTCAGTCACAAAAACGGTCAGTGGGGGTGTTGCCCCTGCTGGCCGTTTTTGCTTTTGCTGGCCGCTTTTCTACTGGCCGTTCTTGTGCCTGACTGCTGGTCGCTTTTCAGCTGGCCGTTTTTGTGATTGGCTGCCTGTTGCTGACTCGCTGGCGGCGAAGCCGCGCTGACTCGCTCTAGTCCAGCCTTACGAGGTACGCCTGGCCTTCCTTCGGCTCGAGTTCGCGTTGGATCTCGTCGGCCTTCTGGCGGTCGTCGCCGGCGGGGCGGATGCGCACCCAGTGCCCGGTGGGCCCGGCGAACTCGATGACATTGGCTGTCTGGTATTTGTGCTGGAGATGTTCTTCGAGCTTGTTGGCGTCATGTTCGCTTTGGAATGCGCCGATCTGCACGCACCAGCGGCCGCCGGTGGCAATCGGTTTGGGTGCTTCGAGGACGTCGATGCGCACCTGCGCCAGGCCCGGGCGCCAGACTCCGATTGTCTTGGCTGCGCCGACCGAGAGATCGAGCACGCGGTTGGGCACGAAGGGACCGCGGTCGGTGACGCGCATGGTCGCGGTCTGGCCGGTGCTCACATTCGTGACCCGGATGAGCGAGCCCATGGGCAGGGTGCGGTGCGCGGCGGTGATGGCATCCTGGTCGAAGATCTCGCCGTTGGCGCCGCGGCGCTTGTTATAGGGTGGCCCATACCAGCTGGCCATGCCGACTTCGCTGTAGATCGGGTGCTCGGGAATGGTGGCCGAGGGCGATGCCGGGGCGCTGGCCATGCCGGTGGTATTCGCAGGCGGATAGCTCGGCTGTGAGCCGCTGACTGGCGGTGGCGGCGGTACATAGACGGCCTGCTGATGGTGGCCGCACCCGGCAAGCCAGAGTGTAGCGGCGGCTGCAGCGAGGGCTGCCAGCCGTTTCTGCAATGAGGAATGAATCATGCTCAGCGGGTACCGCCTTGAGGATTGCCGTGGCCTTGCTCCCAGCGGTCGGCCAGCGCGGAGAGTTTTTCGGAGGCGATGCGCATGGCCTTGAGCGAATTGCGGCGCACGTCGGGCACTACCTCGTCGTTGAGGTAGGCGATGATGCGCTTCAGCTCCTCCTCGATACGAGGCAGCGCATCATTTACTTTTTCATCAACCTTGCGGCCGAAGTTCTCGAAGCCGCGCTTCTTCTGGTCATCCATGGCCAATGCCGCCTCTCCGCGGATGGGTGCAGAGACAGTATCGGTAACTGCATGCGGCGAAATCAATGCGCGCGAGGCCTATGGTGCCGAAGGAGTTACCTCGCGGAGGTTGTATTGGATGCTCCTGCATCCTCTGGTGGTTGGCATACATCTTTCCGGGGAGATTCCTTGTCTAACCCCGAATGCAGCTGCCTCGGTTCTTTCAACATGTGGTGTTCCAGGAGGGGAAATGCCGTGTGGCCCATGGAAGCAATCCCCTGGATGAAACGTGGATGGAACGAAAAAATCACAGAACACTCACGAAGGCACGTTGTTTATCGGTATTTTTCATGATTTTTCTGGGCCCGCTGATGGCAGCAGCGCAGACGCAGCCTCAGAACTCCAATCCATTGCCTGACGCGCCCGTGCCGCCTCATGCCTCGGCTCCGGAGCTCACCTATGCGCAGAGTAAGTGGTATGGTGTGGTCGATCCGGGGCGGCCGTATCATCCGCTGCGCCCGAGCGAGAAGATGGTGTTCTGGCTGCATGAGGAAGTCAGCCCGGTGAGCCTGGTTCCTGCGTTCTTTTCCGCAGGATATGGGCAGCTGACCGGCGGCGATCCGAAGTTCGGCACCGATTCCGGGGCGTTCGGCGAGCGGCTGGGAGCGGCGGCGCTCAGGGAATCGAGCATGCGATTCTTCTCCGACAGCCTGATCCCTACCTTGACTCACACCGATCCGCGTTATTTCCGCATGGGCTCCGGAAGGCCGGGGAAGCGTGCCGAGTGGGCGGTCGAGCGGCTGGTGATCGACCAGGACGATAAGGGCAACCGCATTCCGAACTACTCGGATCTGGGCGGCCGGCTGGCGGCTTCGGCGCTGGCGATGACCTACTATCCCTCGGCGAGCGTAAATGCGGGCGTGGTCTTCAAGACCTGGGGCACGTCGCTGGCCGGCGCGGCAGCGAACAACCTCTTCATGGAATTCTGGCCAGATATCCGCGACGCGGCGTTCCATCACAACCGCAAATCGCGGCACTGGCAGCGTGCACATCCGGGCCAGGACTAGCCGTCCAGGCGACTGCGCCTTCGGCGCGTTCTTGCGGGCATCCCGGTGCATGGCGGACGTTACGCGCTTCCCCATTCAAGCCCTAAAAGCGGGCTTGAATGGGCCATCCTCGTCTCTTCGCTTGATGAAAAGCAGCAGGTCGGGATGACAATCGCTCTGCTGCCGATGCGCCGCCGTGCTGCTACTTCGCGTGAAGCTGTGTCACGTCCCGGATGGCGCCGCGTGCCGCATTGGTGGTGAGCGCGGCGTAGGCCTGGAGCGCGGGAGAGACGACGCGCTCGCGGTTGACCGGCTTCCATGCGTTGGGGCCGCGGGCGGCCATGGCCTTGCGGCGCTCTTCGATGACCGCATCGCTCAGGTCGAGCTGGATCAGGCGGGCGGGGATATCGATCCTGATCGGATCGCCGGTTTCAACCAGCCCGATCAGTCCGCCTTCGGCCGCTTCCGGCGAGACGTGGCCGATGGAGAGTCCCGAGCTGCCGCCGGAGAAGCGCCCGTCGGTGATCAGCGCGCAGGCTTTGCCCAGCCCCTTCGACTTCAGATAGCTGGTCGGGTAGAGCATCTCCTGCATGCCGGGACCGCCCTTCGGGCCTTCGTAGCGGACGACGACCACGTCGCCAGCCACAACCTTGTCGTTGAGGATGCCTTCCATGGCGTCTTCCTGGCTCTCAAAGACGATCGCCTTGCCATGCATGACCAGGATGGAGGGATCGACGCCCGCGGTCTTTACGATGCAGCCTTCCGGCGCGAGATTGCCGAAGAGCACGGCGAGGCCGCCGTCCTTGCTGAAGGCATGCACGGCGGAGCGGATCACGCCGGATTCGCGGTTGGTATCGAGCTCGTCCCAGCGTGCGGACTGGGAGAAGGCCTGCTGCGTCGGGACGTTGCCGGGCGCAGCGCGGTAGAAGGTGTGGACCGATTCTTCCTGGGTGCGGATCACGTCCCAGCCGTCGAGCGCTCCACCGATGGTCGCCGCATGGACGGTCGGCACGGTGTTATCGATGAGGCCGGCACGGTCGAGTTCGCCGACGATGGCCATGACGCCGCCGGCGCGGTGTACGTCTTCCATGTGGACATCGCTCTTGGCGGGCGCGACCTTGCACAGGCAGGGCACCTTGCGCGAAAGGCGATCGATGTCGGCCATGGTGAAGTCGACCTCGCCCTCGCCGGCGGCGGCGAGCAGGTGCAGCACGGTGTTCGTCGAGCCGCCCATGGCGATATCGAGGCTCATGGCATTTTCAAAGGCTTCGCGGGTGGCGATGCTGCGGGGCAGCACGCTGGCGTCGTCCTGCTCATACCAGCGCTTGGAGAGGTCGACGATCAGGCGGCCGGCGCGGCGGAAGAGCTGCTCGCGGTCGGAGTGGGTCGCCAGCACCGAGCCGTTGCCGGGCAGCGAGAGACCGAGTGCTTCGGTAAGGCAGTTCATCGAATTCGCGGTGAACATGCCGGAACAGGAGCCGCACGTCGGGCAGGCGGAGCGCTCGATGACGGCGACTTCTTCATCCGAGTAATGGATATCGGCGGCAGAGACGATGGCGTCGATCAGGTCGAAGGCCTGCTTCTTCTCCTTGACGACCGCCTTGCCGGCCTCCATGGGGCCGCCGGAGACGAAGACGGCAGGGATGTTGAGGCGCATGGCAGCCATCAGCATGCCGGGGGTGATCTTGTCGCAGTTCGAGATGCAGACCAGGGCATCGGCGCAGTGCGCGTTGGCCATGTACTCGACCGAGTCGGCGATCAGCTCGCGCGAGGGCAGCGAGTAGAGCATGCCGCCGTGACCCATGGCGATGCCGTCGTCCACAGCGATGGTGTTGAACTCCTTGGCGACGCCGCCGGCTGCCTCGACCTCGCGGGCTACCAGCTGGCCAAGGTCCTTCAGGTGGACGTGTCCGGGGACAAACTGCGTGAAGCTGTTGGCGACGGCGATGATCGGCTTGCCGAAATCTCCATCCTTCATTCCGGTGGCGCGCCAAAGGCTGCGGGCACCCGCCATGTTGCGGCCGTGCGTAGTTGTCCTGGAGCGGTAGGGTGGCATGCATGTACCTCGAATGAGCTGTTAAGAAAAGCCTAGTTGAGTGGATGGCGGCTGTAAAATCTCTGAAAACCAGCGGGGACCGGGCATAACCGGCATGGAAAACCAGATGCCTGCTTTTCTATGGCTGGTCCGTCTAATCCATGCTGGCCGTTATTGCATGCGGAGCATCTCACGGGGAGAAGCTGGATGATGCGCAGTCGCCTGGTGATTGCTGTATCCGTGTTTGCCTTGGTCTGTTTTCCCGGAGATGGCCTGCGGCACCCGCTAGGGCTGTTTGCTCAGGCAACTTCTGCCGCCGTGTCTGAAGGGAATCCCGATTCGGCCAGAGGCAGGCACTGGGCCTTCGATGTGGTTTCAATCCGGCCGAGCAGAAGCGGCGCCGGTTTCAGCATGGGTCTCGGGCCGGATGGCTACTCGGCGACGGGTGCGCCGCTCGCGACCACTATTTTCAATGCTTATTTCCCCATTGGGCGCCAGGTCAGGAGCGAGCTGGTCGATGCGCCTGACTGGGTCTGGAAGACACGCTATGACTTCACAGGAAAGGTCTCAGGCGAGAATGTGACGGAATGGCGCCGCTACAAGGAAGCTCCGGCTTCGATGGGGGGTAACCCCATGTTGCAGTCCATGCTGCAGGCGGCGCTGGTGGAGCGATGCGGGCTGCAGGTTCGCAGGGAGCCGGGAACGATTCGCGGCTATGCCCTGGTACTTGATAAGAAAGGCCTGAATCGCAAGGAAGTGAAGGATGCGGCGGCCACCATGCCGGACTTGCCCATCAAGGTGCCGATGGTCGGAGGAGGATTCGTCGTCCCGTTCGCGCGTGGCACGTAGAATCCGCAGGTGCAATATGTGCATGTCACCATGGCTGCATTCGCAAACCAGTTGCATGGTTTCGTCGGGGCGCCGGTTGTCGATCGTACCGGCCTGACCGGTACCTATGACTTCAGTCTGCCGAAGCTCGGCCAGAATCCGCCGGTAGCGAATGTGGGGATGGCTGCGCTAGATACAGGCCCCAATGACGAGTGGGACTTTCAGAGTCTTGGCCTGAAGCTTGAGCCGATCGCCATCCCGGTGGAGATGGTAGTGGTCACCCATATCGACAAGCCGGACGTGAACTAGGTCGTATCCACCTATATCCAGGCAGAAAATAAGCGACTTATCTTGCGGATTGTCATTCCGACCGGAGTGAGCCGTAAGGCGAACGTAGCGGAGGAACCTGCAGTTTTCTCCGGCACAGGCAAAACCGCAGGTCCCTCCACTCCGCTGCGCTCCGGTCGGGATGACAACGATAAGGGTAAGTTCTTTATTTTCAGATCATCTATATGGGAATACGCCCTAGATATCTATCCTGAAAAGCACCAAGCCCCGCACGCGTGCGGGGCTTGGTGCGGGCTGGACTCCGTTTAGAACTTGAGGAAGACGCCGGCCATCGGTTCGGAGGTCAGGCGGCTGGTGCCGGTGGTCAGTGCCGTCTCATTGAAGTCGGGCGTCTTATAGAAGACGCCGCGGTACTGGACGCGAATGCCGAAGTGGTCGGTCAGCAGCGCTTTGTCGATGCCTCCGGCAAAGTTGACCCCAGTACGGCCCTGCCAGGAGACATTCTGTCCGCCGTTGAGCGACGGCGAGAAGACGACCGCGCTGACGCCGGCCAGGGCGAAGGGCTTGAATCCGAGAACGCCGATCGGGGCCTGGACCAGGTACGAGCCGCCGAACTCGTGCATGTTGTGCTGGTAGCTGTAGGACTGGCCGGTGTAGTACTCGGCGAAACGGGTGTAGCCGTAGCTGGCTTCCCAGCCCAGCCACCAGTGGTAGCTCTTGCGGAAGGCGCCCTGTGCGCCGGCCGACCTGGTGGGCCTGTCGGTGATGCCGTCGCCGGTGGTGGTCCCGGTGAACTGCGCGAATCCGCTGACGGCGGCGGAGGAATTCTTGAGGATGTTCTGTGCCTTGGCGGCGGGAACCAGCATGACCGCTCCGGCGAGTGCGAACAGGGCCAGGCGGGCGGCGGACAGCGGGGTGCGGGGCGCGAAGAAGCGGAACATCGGTGCGGAAAGACCTCCAAAAGAACAATACTAACTGCTGCGGCTGGGTTAGTCCCCGGCTGCCAGTTGTCCGTTGCCGAGGACTGGGGACTGACAACTGGGGACTTGGACGGCTTCGGGACAGTTTGGTGACCGGTTGGCCGGGAAATCGGCGCCGTTCGGAGGGCGGAATCCCCGTCCGGCTGTGGATTTTCCCCATTCACTTACATCCCGTTCAGACAGGGCTCAGCCGGGGCTATGCTAAGGATGGAAAAGGTCTTCCGGGCCGAATTGCGTCCGGGAGCCGGCATCTTTCGGGTGCATCTTCCACCATTTTTCGTTTTTGTAGTTTGTTTTACCCGCCCTCTCCCCCTGCCGGGGCCGGCGGTAAGGACGAGCAACAGGAGATTAACTTCATGTCGAAAGCCGTCAAATACGCCGAGCGGGCAGTCACGATCGCAGCCCAGGCTACCTGGACCATCTTCGAGAAGCTGAACAGCATCAAGCCGAACCCGTCGTTCACGCCCAAGTGGTCGGATAAGCCCCTGCTCAAGTCGTGGCAGAAGGAAAAGCCCCCCCTCGGCTGGCCGCGTACGACCGACTCGCTCTGTCCCAAGTGCGTGCCTGAGATTCGCCAGCAGATCATCGACGGCAAGCTGCCGCACGAGATCCTTCTGAATGAGAAGGTTGGCGAGATCAAGGCGCAGATCATCGAGCGCGACGGCAAGATCCTGATGGTCAAGGACTGCCCCAAGCACGGTCACTTCGAGGACGTCATGTCCATCGACCCGGCCTTCATGAAGCACCTCGAAGAGGTCTTCCCCGGTCGTGACATCAAGGCGCACAATGACGAGAAGCTGCACAACCACGGGACGTCGACCGTTACGCATGGCCGCGGCTCGGTTCTGACCATCGACCTGACCAACCGCTGCAACATGATGTGCGACCCCTGCTTCATGGACGCCAACCAGGTTGGTTTCGTCCACGAGCTGACGTGGGAAGAGATCAAGCAGATGCTGGATAACGCCATCAGCATCAAGCCGCGCCGCCAGATGTCGGTGCAGTTCTCGGGCGGCGAGCCGACCCTGTCGCCGTACTTCCTCGACGCCGTTGCCTACGCCCGCAAGGTCGGTTACAACTCCGTCCAGGCCGCGACCAACGGTATCGAGTTCGCAAAGTCGAAGGAATTCTGCAAGGCCGCTGCTGAGGCGGGTCTGCGTTACGCCTACCTGCAGTTCGACGGTATCGGCAACGCCGCCAACTCGCACCGCAAGGTCGGTAACCTGTTCGACGTTCGCGTCCAGGCCATCCAGAACCTGCACGAGGCCGGTGTGGACATCGTTCCGGTGACCACCATCATCAACGGCATCAACAACGAGCAGGTCGGCCGCATCATCAACTTCGCGCTCGACAACCCGAAGACGATCAGCTTCCTGAGCTTCCAGCCGGTTTCGTTCACCGGCCGCGATGAAGAGATCAGCGACGAGCGCCGTAACGCGCAGCGCTACACCCTCTCGCACATGGCGCATGACGTCAAGAACCAGACCGGCCTCGGCGTACCGACCCGCGACTGGTTCCCGATCAGCTTCATGTCCACCTTCTCCGACTGGGCCGATCTGGTCCATGGACCGGACAAGGATTGGGGTCAGCTCTCCTGCGGATGCCACCCGAACTGCGGCATCGGCATGGCGCTGATGATCGACAAGGAAACCAAGGAAGCCGTCCCGGTGACTGCCTTCCTGAACGCCGAGCAGCTGGCCAAGGACGTCGCGAAGGTCAACGATGCGGCTCGTGGCAAGTTCCTCTCGATCGTCGGTGTCACGCTCGCGCTGCTGCGCAACTACGATCCGACCAAGTCGCCCACGCACTTCCGCATCCTCGACCTGCTGCAGAAGTTCGACAAGTGCTTTGGCGCTACGAACCGCAAGTACGGCAAGGTGACCGGCGACCGTACCATGGCCGACATCGAGAAGCGCCGTGCCGACCGCTGGAACTTCCTGTTCATCGCCGGCATGTGGTTCCAGGATCTGTTCAACTACGACTTCCGCCGCACCGAGCAGTGCATCATCCCCTACGCGACGCAGGAAGGCGAGATCAGCTTCTGCGCGTACAACACGGGCGTCGGCTGGCGCAACATCATCGAGAAGATGCACATGACCTCCACGCTCACCAAGTGGTATGACGAGCATGGCCGCCATGAAATCTTCGCCGGTGGTAAGAAGGTCGGCATGAACAGCACCGAGGCCAAGAACAAGCTGGTCCTGAACCAGGAGCACGTGGACTCGGCCGCCAACGACACCTTCGACAAGCTGGGTATCGCCAAGAACGCCCGCGAAGAGAAGATCCGTGCGCGTGATGCGAAGCTGAAGCAGGATGCCGAGAACGCCAAGATGGCCAAGCTGTATCGCGAGCATGTGCTCGGCGAGAAGCCGGTCGAAGGCTTGGTTTCGCTCGACTCCATCAAGCCCGCTCCGAAGGTTCAGCCCGAAGAGCCCGTCATGGGTGACTAGGACTGCGCGTCCAGCGACACGCGCCTTCGGCGCAAAACAAAAAGGCCGACTCGAGAGAGTCGGCCTTTTTGTTTGTTGGCATCTGTGGATGCAGACGTTTCATTTCTTATGCGGAAGCAGTGGCGACGCTTTACATTGGGTGAAATCGATACGCCGCTTTCAACGTGAGGTGCTGCTTGGATCGCAGAAATTTCTGCCTGGGGCTGGGTGCATTTTCCGGGGGCATGATGATGCCGTCTTCATTGCGTGCTGCACGCACGATGCCTGCAGCCGCGGGCATGCCGAAACCGATGCCGCAGCCGCACTCGGAGCGCCTGGCCTGGTGGACCGAGGCGCGTTTCGGCCTCTTCATACACTGGGGCGTTTATGCCATTCCGGGGCGTGGGGAATGGGTGCAGTTCAACGAGCAGATTCCGGTCGAAGAGTATGCGCGGCTGGCCGAAGAGTTCCGTCCGGCAGAGTTCGATGCCGCCGCGTGGGCAGCCCTGGCGAAGGATGCGGGGATGAAGTACACGGTGTTGACGGCGAGACATCACGACGGCTTTGCGCTTTTCGACGATCCGGGCAATCCCTTCACCAGCGTCAGCACCGCGGCACGGCGTGACTTCGTTGCCGAATATACGAAAGCCATCCGGCAGGCAGGACTTCACGCCGGTCTTTACTATTCGCCACTCGATTGGCGCTTTCCCGGCTTTTTCTTTCCCGACCTCTACAAAGAGAATGCGGTGAAGATGCGTGAGCAGTACCATCGGCAGATCGAGCGCCTGCTCACAAACTACGGTCAGATCGATGTGCTCTGGTTCGACGGCGGCGAGACCGACTGGTTGAGCTTCGGCCATGACATGCACACGGCCGAATTCGCCAAGCGCAAACCCGGCGAACACTATCGCGGCCAGTTCAGCTGGCAGGGCGAAAAGGCGTATGAGACGATCCGGCGGCTGCAGCCGCAGATCATTGTGAACAACCGCGGTGCCGATGTGCCGCCCGATTATTTCTCCCGTGAGTGGATTACCGGTGACTTTGACAACCAGACGCCGTGGGAGGCCTGCTATCCGCTGGCCGGCTCCTGGGGCTATGCTGGCGATACCGAGCCGATGTCGCTGCGTGAAGCGATCCAGTTGCTGGCGAATGTGGCTGGGCGCGATGGCAATCTGTTGTTCAATATCGGTCCCCGTGCCGACGGCAGTATTGTGTCCAGCCATGCCGCTCGCCTGCGGGAGATCGGCCAGTGGCTCACGAAGTATGGAGAGAGCATCTACGGCACCCGTGGCGGACCATTTCTGCCAGGGGTTTACGGTGCCTCGACGCATCGCGTCGAGAACATCTATGTGCACATACTGAATAAGGAAATCAGCAGGCTGAAACTGCCGCCGATTCCGGCTCAGGTATCCAGCGTTGCAAGCTTGACGGGAGAGGCTGTGCACATACGGCAGACCGTCGCCGGTATCGACCTTGAGCTTGAGCGTAGCGGCGCGAACGAGACCAGCGTGGTTGTTGTGCTCAAGCTCGACCGCGATGCGGGCCAGATCCTTCCCGTGCCGGTCGAAGGCTAATGGAGGCGCTGCCGGCGCTTCTACCTTAGCCTGTGGTGCCAGCAGGCGAGGACCGGCGTGGCGCCAGTGCCGTCAACACGGCCCAGATAAGAATAAGCACGGCCACACCGATCAGCTCGCCACGCATGACCATACCACGCCATGCCTGATAGCCCATGACCACGGCATGGGCCAGGCTCGACCACGCCGTGAAGGCGATGAGACTGCGATGCCCGGCCGGGTTGCGGATGGTGAGCAGCAGGAAGATGCCGAGCGTGACGTAGAGGCTCATCATCATGGAGAGCGCCGGCTCCTGCGCCAGGAACAGGATCATGGGGTAGGCGAGCGCGAGGAAGAGCACGCCGAAGACACAGAGTGCGACCTTCAAAGCAAGGTTGCGGTCCATCACCACCTCCCGCTTCCAGGTATTCATGCCTGCGAATGCGTGCTGCGAGTGTAGCGCGATGCGGCGCCGGTTATAGAGGAAACATGCACTCCACCTTGAGCTCCTGCGCGGGGACGATATTCGGTGCGCCGACGATTGTGATCAGCGAGAAATAAGACCAGCGCTCGCCGCCTTTGCGGAAGGTCAAGGGGACGACCGGCAGATGGCTGCGCAATGTCTTCAACTCGCGCACACCCGGATAAGCATGGAGGCTCTCGAGCAGGGCCACGGTCTTTTGATCCACGACATGGCCGACGACCTCGCGCTGCACGCGGTCGAGCAGTGCTGCCGCGGCCTGCTCCCAGTTTTCGACGTACGGGCGCAGCGCCTCGGGATCGAACATCAACCGCAGCAGGTTGCGCGGCTTCGGGTAATGCGAGAGATCGGTCAGGGAGCCGAAGAAGCGTGGGGCAGCGTCGTTGGTGCGCAGCACATTCCAGTAGCGGTCCATCAGCAGCGCGGGGTGAGGCTTATGCTGTTGCAGCATGCGATCGACTGCGCGCAGGACCGACGCCATCTCCGGTGCATCCCAGGATGACTCAAGAAATACGGGAGCGTAGCCGGCTGCGAGCAGCAACTCGTTCTGTTCGCGCAGCGGGATGTCGAGCGCGCGTGCCAGCACCAGCAGCAGATCCCGGCTCGGTGCGCTGCGTCCGCTCTCGATGAAGCTGATATGGCGCTGCGAGACGCCGGCATCGAGTGAGAGATCGAGCTGGCTGCGGCCGCGCTGGCCGCGCCAGTAGCGCAGCAGCGTGCCGAGCGGCTCTCTTTCAGGTTGAAGGGTGAGAGAATCCGGTGGCATTGCTTGACTCCGCTTCCGAGGTGCGGCGCCGGCGCAGGGGTTCCCCGTGCACCGGCGCCTTCAGGGTTAAAAGGCAATGGGGCCGACCGAGCCGATCCAGCTGCGGACCTGCTCCGGGTTCGCCTCGTCCATGTAGAAGAAGTGTGTCATGACGGGCTTCACGACAGGCTTCGCGGGGTCGTCGGGCGTCATGGTCACGATGCCGCGAAAGATCTTCAACGAGCCGCCGTCCCAGTATTCGAGCACGTCGTGATGCGCCGTGAACCCCGTGTCGATGAAGGCGCGGAGGTTCTCGCGGATGGCTTCGCGGCCTTTCCATGCGGCGATGCCGAGATGGCAGGTGGCGTCTTCGGCGAAGCAGTCAAAGCCTTTGCCAAAGGTCTTGTTGTCGATCTCTTTCCAGAAATCGAGCAGCCACTGCGGCGCCTCTTTCCGGGTCATGGTCATGGCGGGGGGTGCGATTTGTATGGTGTCGGTCTGCATGGTCTCTCTCCTTGAGGTAGGTTGGCTGCGCCGGCAGCAGCCATGCTTTGCTCTACTTTCGCGCCAGGAGAGAATCGCAGCAATTACGCGCGAGGTAATCGAGATGCGGAACGGCGGGAGTCTTCGCCGTACAATCGCTCTATGCTTTCCATCGCCCAAAGGCGCGATTTCCGGCAGATGCTGCTGGCATGGTTCGATACGCATGCGCGCGATCTGCCGTGGCGGCGCACGCGTGACCCTTATGCCATCTGGGTTTCGGAGATCATGCTGCAACAAACGCGGGTGGTCGCGGTCATCGAACACTATGCGCGCTTCATGCAGCGTTTTCCTGCGCTTGATGCCCTTGCTTCTGCGCGAGAAGAAGATGTGCTCGCGGTGTGGTCCGGGCTGGGCTACTATCGCCGCGCCCGTATGCTGCATCGTGCTGCGCAGAAGGTGCAGGCCGAGCTGGGCGGGGTGATGCCGAAAACCGCCGAGGAGCTGCGCGATCTACCGGGCATCGGTGCATACACCAGCGCCGCGGTGGCCAGTATCGCGTTTGGTGAGGCGGCAGCTGCGGTCGACGGCAACGTGGAGCGCGTGCTGATGCGCGTGCAGGGCTGGGATGAGTCGAATGCTTCCGCTACCCGATTGCGTGAAACCGCGGCCGAGTTTCTCGATGCAGCACGGCCGGGCGATTTCAATCAGGCCATGATGGAGCTGGGCGCAACGATCTGCGTGCCGCGCGGTCCGCTGTGTCTACAGTGCCCGGTGCAGCCGCTGTGCGCCACGCGCGGCGAGCACCTGACGGGCGAGCGCAAGAAGATGCAGAGCCGTACCGTCTCCCATGCTTTTGCGCGCAGGCGTGGACGGGTGTTGCTGGCACAGAGGCCCAAGGACGCATCGCTGATGCCGGGCATGTGGGAGCTGCCGTCGCTTGAGAGCGGAGCCGCTCCGCAGAGCCTGCGCGTGCTCGAGGTGAAGCATGCGATTACGGTGACGAATTACACCGTCGGGGTCTACGATTTTTCTGCCGCCGGGGATGAAGCCCTGCCGAAGACGGAGCAGGTGATGCGCTGGTTCGCAGTCTCCGCTCTGCATGAGGTGGCTCTGACGGGCCTGGCGCGCAAGGTGCTGAAGAAACTGGGCGCGTTTCCGAAGATTGCGGCTCACGCAAAATCTGTAACAGATACTGATTCAAATATGGGAGTGCGATGAAGAGCAAGCTGATTCTGGCAGCATGTGCAGCGGTTTTGACGATACCGGCAATGGCGCAGCAGGCGTCCGTGCCCGAGATTGCGGGCATCCCGGCTGCGGCGCGGCAGGCCGCGGCCTCGATTGACCCGGAGAAGATTCGCGCGCATGTGCGCTTTCTTGCCGATGATCTGCTCGAGGGCCGCGGGCCGGGGCAGCGCGGCGGCGATATCGCGGCGAAATACATCGCCACGGAGTTTGCGCTCGATGGCCTCAAGCCTGCCGGCGATAACGGCACGTATTTCCAGAAGGTACCGCTCTATGCGGTGCATACCGAGGAAGACACGACGAAGTTCGAGTTCGATCCGCAATCCGGAGCGCCGCTCGCTCTGAACTACGGCACCGACTATGTGACCAAGGATCAGACAGGGCAGGCTGCGGCAGACCTCGACGCGCCGATCGTCTTCGTCGGTTACGGTATCGATGCACCGGAGTACAAGTGGGACGACTACAAAGGCGTCGATGTGAAGGGCAAAATCCTGCTCGTCATTGTGAATGAGCCGCCTTCGAGCGACGAGAAGTTCTTCAAGGGCAAGGCGCTCACCTACTACGGTCGATGGACCTACAAGTACGAAGAAGCTGCGCGCAAGGGCGCGCTGGGCGTGCTGATTATCCATCGCACCGATCTCGCCAGCTATGGCTGGGAGGTGGTCGAGAACTCGCAGTCGGTGGAGAAGTCGTACCTGGCAGGCGATCCTGCGGCGACGCTGCGCGCCGCAAGCTGGATTCAGCTCGATGTGGCACGCAAGCTGTTTGCGATGGCCGGCAAGAATGTGGACCAGGAGATCGAGGCCGCGGGCAAGCCGGGTTTCACGCCATACGAGCTGCCGGTGCGGCTGAAGGCGCATGTGGCGAGCCGCGTGCGGCATTACATCTCGAGCAATGTGGTCGCCGAGGTGCCGGGTGCCGACTCTACGCCGAAGCAGGCCGTGATCTACACGGCGCACTACGATCATCTCGGCATCAACCCGGCAATGAAGGGCGATAACATCTTCAACGGCGCGGGCGATAACGGCACGGGCTGCGGCATTCTCCTCGAGATGGCGCGGGCGTATGCCAATGCTTCCGTGCGTCCGCCGCATGCCATGTACTTTGCTGCGGTTACGGCGGAGGAGCAGGGGCTGCTGGGCTCGCAGTTCCTCGGCATGCACCCGCCGGTGCCGACGAAGGACATCGCGCTCGATCTGAATTACGACATGATCAACCCGATCGGTGTGCCGTTGGATATCGAGGCGGGCGGAGCGGAGCGCACGACCTTCTATCCGACGCTTGAGAGGACGGCGAAGGCTTTCGATCTCGCGATCAATCCCGATCATTTCCCGCAGGCGGGATCGTACTACCGTTCGGATCACTTCAGCTTCGCGCGCGTGGGTGTTCCTGCGTTTTCGATCGACCAGGGCACGCACTTTGAAGGTCATGATGCGGCCTGGGGTGAGGCTCAGGCCAAGGACTACAACGAACATCGCTATCACCAGCCGAGCGACGAATATACGGACGCGATGGACTTCCGCGGCAATGCTAAGCTGGCGCGCTTCGGGTTCATTCTCGGGTGGCAGGCTTCGGCGATGAAGCAGAGCGTCGAGTGGCAGCCGGGCGATGAGTTCGAGCGGCCGCGCAAGGCGAGCGAAGCGCAGTAGGAGGCGGCGATGCAGCGCAGGATGGTATGGGCGGTGGTGTTGACGGCGGGAATGGCGGCTGTGAGCAGCCATCCTGCGCTGTCGCAATCGGCAGACGATCCTGCGCTGAAACATCGCGACTCCACCGCCGGACAGGTGCCGGTGGCGAAGCAGAAAGTGGGCGTCTCCACGCTTCCCGACGATGCCTCGGGGGAGTTCGAGATCGATGGCCGAGGCTCAACGGTTGAGATCACACTCGAGAAAAGCCGTGTGAGTGGTTATGTAACGAAGATGGGGGATGAAGGCAGCGATAAGGATGTGCCTGTCACCTTTTTCTTTACGGAGGCTACCGTCTCCGGACACCGCATCACCTTTTCGACAAAGAAGGTGCATGGGCGCTGGTTTTCCTTCGAGGGCACCATCGAACGTGGCGATCCGCAGACGCCACGCGATCAGAATGGCTACTATCGCCTGCTGGGCACGTGGACCACGCATGAAGATGTGGGCAATCAGCAATTTCATGAGCAGGTGAGCTACAAGTCCACGCCGCGAACGGGCGACGATCGTTAGAGCTCCGGCTGAGGTCGTGTCTTCGGTTCTTATGCGTACAACGTAAAATCGATTTAATAGCCAGAGCCGCGGCAGAAGTGTGCAGGCGTAGACTCGTCTCTGCGCAGAGACGGCTGCATGCACTGCAGCCTGCGCAACAGAGAGACATTGAAGGGATCGCGATGAAGTCAGGATGGTTGCATTGGGGCGGGGTGATGCTCGGCCTTGCTGTGCTTGGTGGTACCGGTGCGTGGGGGCAGTCGGCACTCCCTTATCAGGACACGAAGCTGCCGATTCAGCAGCGTGTCGACGATCTGGTTGGGCGCATGACGCTCGACGAGAAGGTCGGGCAGATGGTGAACGGCGCGCCCGCGATCCCGCGTCTCGGTATTCCGAAGTACGACTGGTGGAATGAGGGACTGCACGGCGTAGCCCGCTCCGGGTATGCGACGGTCTTTCCCCAGGCCATGGGCATGGCGGCCACGTGGGATACGCCGCTGCTCGGCGAGATCGGAACCACGATCTCCACCGAAGCGCGCGCCAAGTACAACCAGGCGATGCACGATGATCTGCACAGCATCTACTTCGGGCTGACGATCTGGTCGCCGAACATCAACATCTTCCGCGATCCGCGCTGGGGCCGCGGGCAGGAGACCTACGGCGAAGATCCGTATCTCACCGGCAGGCTCGGTGTCGCATTTGTGCGCGGCCTGCAGGGCGACGATCCGAAGTACCTGAAGGTTGCGGCAACGCCGAAGCACTTTGCCGTGCACAGCGGACCGGAATCGACGCGGCACAAGTTCAACGCGCAGCCCTCGGCGCACGATCTTGCGGATACGTATTTCCCCGCGTTTCGAGCCATGGTGAAGGACGCCGATGCGGCCTCGATCATGTGCTCCTATAACGAGGTCGACGGCGATCCAGCGTGCGGAAACAAGATGCTCCTCCAGCAGACGCTGCGTGAGGACTGGGGATTCAAGGGGTACGTCACCTCGGACTGCGGCGCGGTGGATGACTTCTTCATGTCCTACGGCCATCACTATTCGCCGGATGCGGAGCACGCTGCGGCCTCTGCGCTGCTGGCCGGCATGGACCTGAACTGCGGCAATACCTACGAGGTGCTGACCAAAGCAGTGAAGGACGGGCTGGTGCCGGAGTCGGCCATCGATACCGCGGTAAAGCGCGATTTCACGGCGCGCTTCAAGCTGGGAATGTTCGATCCGGCAGAAGATGTGCCCTATAACCGCATCCCTTTCAGGGAGGATGACTCCGCCGCGCACCAGGCACTGGCGCTGCGCACGGCACGCGAGTCCATGGTGCTGCTCAAGAATGACGACAGCTTTCTGCCGCTGAAGCCGGAAGGAAAGACCATCGCCGTCATCGGGCCGAATGCCGCATCGCTCATCGCGCTCGAGGGCAATTACAACGCGGTGCCTTCGCACCCGGTGCTGCCTGTCGACGGCCTGCGCGAGGAGTTCCATGGCGCGAAGATCCTTTACGCACAGGGCTCGAGCTATGCTGCCGGTCTTTCGGTCCCCGCGCCGCGCACACTCTTTCATCCTTCCGATGCTGCGGCGGAGGAGGGCCTGAAGGCGGAGTACTTCGCTTCGAGCGATTTCACCGGCAAGCCCGTGGCGACGCGCGTCGATGCGCAGATCGATTTCGATTGGAACGGCACGCTCCATCCGCTCGCGGGGCTGGATGGCAAGGCCTTTTCAGCACGCTGGACGGGCACCATCACGCCGCCTACGCCGGGCGACTACACCTTCGGCGTGTGGCTGGCCAACTGCTATCCCTGCGGCGATCGCGAGCATTATGTGGTGAAGCTAGATGGGAAAGAAGTAGCAACCTTTACTTCCAATGAAAAGGAAGAGGCGCGTGACAGCCACACGCCGGACTTTCACCTGAACTTCACCGACACAAAACCGCATGCGATCGAGATCGAATACGCGCACAGCGCGCCGCTCTTCGGCGCGGGGCTTACGCTCACCTGGCAGCCTCCGGTCGAGGCTCTGCGTGCGCAGGCGGTGAAGGTGGCGGAGAAGTCCGATGTGGTGGTGGCCTTTGTCGGCCTCACTTCGAATCTCGAAGGCGAAGAGCTGCAGGTGCATGTGGATGGTTTCGCCGGTGGCGACCGTACCGATATCCACCTGCCGAAGGAGCAGCGCGATCTGCTGGAAGCACTGGGTGCGACGGGCAAGCCCCTCGTGGTGGTGCTGATGAATGGCAGCGCGCTGGCAGTCGACTGGGCGCAGCAGCATGCCAGGGCGATCCTCGAGGCCTGGTATCCGGGAGAAGCCGGTGGCACGGCGATTGCCGAGACGCTGGAGGGCAAGAACAATCCGGCGGGACGCCTGCCGGTGACCTTCTACGCCTCGACCGATCAGCTGCCTCCGTTCGATGACTATGCGATGAAGAACCGTACCTATCGTTACTTCACCGGGACACCGCTGTATGGCTTTGGCTATGGCCTGAGCTATACGCACTTTGCGTATTCCGATCTGCAGCTTTCAGCGGAGAAGCTGAACGCGGGAGACACGCTGAAGGTCTCGGCCGAGGTGAAGAACACCGGCAGCCGCGAGGGGGATGAAGTGGCCGAGCTCTATCTGACCCCGCCGAAGACCGATGTCTCGCCGATTCATGCGCTCGAGTCGTTTCAGCGTATTCACCTTGCTCCGGGTGAGAGCCGCCGCGTCGAGTTCGAGCTTTCGCCGCGCCAGCTGAGCCAGGTGGACGACAAGGGCAATCGCAGCGTGGATGCCGGGGAGTATGGCATCTTCGTCGGTGGTCAACAGCCGGAAGAGGGCAAGGGCATCTCGTCCACTTTCCACATTGCCGGGCAACAGGCGCTTCCCAGGTAAGCGGTCTCCCTGACAGGCTCTGGCCCCATGAGCGGCGACGGCACGTAAGGTGCTGTCGCCGTTTTGCGTGGGAGGGCTTGCGGCAGAGCCCCGCGCATGCAGCCGGATCGGCTCCTCCTGCAGCAGAGGTTTGGCCATCCCGGCAGTTTGCTTTGTATGCTTGCAGTGGGTGATTTTCTGATGCTGAAAGCAGTTCTGTATCCTTCGTTGTTTCTTGCCGGCGCGCTTGCCTCCTCCTTCGCTTCCGGGCAGACCTCTGCTCTCCCTGCTCCAGACAATTTTGTAAGCTCGACCCCGGCTGGCGGGCTTTCCATTGCGCGGGAAACCGTGGCGGGCAAGCCTTTTTCCGTGCTTGGTCCCCGCGGCGCGCTGCTGGGTGAGCAGGACGGCAGGTATGAGGCATGGATCTTTCCCTGGAAGATCTTCAGCGGCATGCGCATCACGGCGAATATGCAGGACTATCCTGTGCCGATCGATGTAAACGATCATGCGGCATGGATCGATGTCCAGCCCGAGCGGACGATCATCACCTACTCCCATGCGAACTTCACCGTGCGGCAGATCATGGTCGCGCCGAAGCAGGCTACCGACGGCGCAGGGGTGAATGTCTACTACCAGATCGAAGCGGTGCGGCCGATGACGCTGACCTTCAGCTTCGAGCCCATCATGCAGCGGATGTGGCCGGCGATGTCGGACGACAAGCCCTCGCCGGAATGGGTGGTGACCCAGGGCGGGTCGGGCTACTACATCCTGCACGGAAACACGCCGGAGTATGCCGGAGCATTGGCCATGCCCGGAGCGGAGTCGGGCATTCTACCGCCTTACCAGGAGCGGGCTGCGGCGTGGCCTCTGCAGTTTGTGCTGCACTTCGATCCGAAAAAGGATGCGGGCAAGCTCTTTCCGCTCTTGATGACGGTAGCCAGCGACGCGAATGCGGCGACGAAGGAAGCGCTGGGGCAGAAGCTCACGGCGCTCGACGCTTCGGCTTCGGCTGACTATCGCGCGAATGCGGATTACTACCGGAAGTTTGTCGATACGCATGCTTCGCTCGACTCACCCGATGCGAACCTGAATGCAGCGTTCTCCTGGGCGGAAGTGGCGATCGATCAGCTGCGCGTGCTGAGCATGGATCGGAAGGAAGAGGCGCTGACGGCGGGCTTTGTCGGTTCGGGCGATGCGGCGCGGCCGGGCTTCGGCTGGTTCTTCGGGCGCGATGCGCTGTGGTCGCTCTACGCGGTGAACAGCTATGGCGATTTCGATACGACGAAGCGCGAGATCGAGTTCCTGCTTCATCGCCAGAGCCCCGAGGGCAAGATCATGCATGAGTGGTCGCAGACCGCCACGCTGGTCGATTGGAAGTCGTTGCCCTACGAGTATGCTTCGGCGGATGCGACCGAGCTGCTGCCCATGGCAATGGACGATTATCTGAACATCAGTGGCGACGCGGCGTTCATCCGCAGCCACTGGGATCAGATCGCGAAGGCGTGGAGCTTCGAGACCTCGCACGATTCGGCTGACGGAATCTACAACAACAGCCAGGGCTCGGGCTGGGTTGAGTCGTGGATTCCTTCGATGCCGCAGCAGGAGATTTACATGGCCGCGCTCGACGAGCAGGCGAGCCTTGCGTTCTCGCGGCTGGCCGAGGCGACCGGGCACGGGGATCTGGCCGCGCAGGCCAGGGAGCGCGCAGGGAAGATTCGCGCGACCATCGAAAAGGAATACTACCTGCCGGAGCAGAAGTTTTACGCCTTCAGCCACAATGCCGACGGCACAACAGATAACACCGCAACCATTTTCCCCGCGGTCACGTGGTGGGACGGCGATGCCGCGCTCGCGCAGCCGCAGGCGATGCTGGACCGCTGGGCGTCCGCTGAGTTTTCAACCGACTGGGGCACGCGCATCCTCAGCGACAAGACCAGCTTTTACGATCCCATCAGCTATCACCAGGGTTCGGTGTGGCCTCTGTTTACGGGCTGGGTATCGGTGGCGGAGTACCGCGCCGGGCGTCCGCTCTCCGGCTATGCGCACCTGATGCAGAACGCAAACCTGACCTGGGCGCAGGACCTGGGCGCGACGACGGAGCTGCTCTCGGGGCAGTTCTACCAGGTGCTTGGACGCAGCACCGCGCATCAGTTGTGGTCCTCGGCGATGGTTGTGTCACCGATTCTCCGCGGCATGTTCGGTCTTGGCTGGAACGCGGCCGATCATACGATCTCTGTCGCGCCGCAGCTGCCGGCGGCGTGGGATCATGCCACGCTGCGCAACCTGCCGCTGGGCGAAGGGAAGGTCGATCTCAGCTTCACGCGCCGTGGGCAGACGCTGCTGGTTACGGCTTCAGGCTCGGCGGGCGTGAAGCTCATCTCGCCGGTTGCAGGCGCAAAGGTGGCAGGTGCGACGGTGATGCTGCCGCTGCCGGCCGTCGAAGCCGGAATCCGCTCGGAGCTGCCGCCCTTCGGCGACGAGACGCGCCAGTTGAAGGTGCTGAACGAGGAGTGGAGCGGCCATACGCTGACGTTGACGCTTGCCGCGCAGAGCGGCAGCACGCAGCAGCTCGATCTGCGCGTCAATGACCTCAAGGTGAAACCTGCAAGCGGGGATGCGAAGATCGGCGAGGAGAAAGATGGGGTATATCCGCTCAGCGTGCCGTTCTCGGGCGGCGACGGATATGTAACTAAAACGGTGACGATTCGCTGGTAGACATTCGATTACGGCCGGGGCGTCAAGCCTTGCGCTGGCGCTCCAGGGCATCCAGCCGTGCGTCATGCCGGCCAAGCGTGCGGTAGAACTCCTTGATATCGTTGCGGAGTTCATTGATCTGGGAGGTGAGGTCTGCCCTGAGACCATCCACTTTGTTATCGATTTTGCTATCGATCTTAGTGTCCAGTCCTTCGATCTTTGCGTCCAGGCGGGAGTAATCCTGGCGGTTGAGCAAAATGCCCACCAGCACAACCAAGGTCGGGACCATGATGGTTAAAGCGGTTTGCACAACGCGATCCTCCGGGCTTGCTGTCATTCTAACGCGTAAAAAGGCGTCCGAAGCGAATTCGGACGCCTTCCCTCCAGCTTTGGGACTCGTTCGTAATCTGGACTCGTGTGCCGAATTACACGTTGAACTTGAAGAAGAGGATGTCGCCGTCCTTCACCACGTACTCCTTGCCTTCGGAGCGCAGCAGGCCCTTTTCCTTCACAGCCTGCTCGCTGCCCAGCGCGAATAGGTCGTCCGAGGCGTAGCAGTCGGCCTTGATGAAGCCGCGCTCGAAGTCGGAATGGATGACGCCGGCGGCGCCGGGGGCCTTGGTGCCGCGGCGGATGGTCCAGGCGCGGACTTCCTGCACGCCGGCGGTGAAGTAAGTGATGAGGTCGAGCAGCGTGTAGGCCGCGCGGATCAGGCGGTTGAGTCCCGGCTCGCTCAGACCCATGTCGGCCAGGAACTCGAGGCGCTCTTCGGGCTCGAGCAGGGCGATTTCGCTCTCCAGCGCGCCGCAGATGCGGACTACCTGCGCGCCTTCCTCCTTGGCCCGCTTTTCGACGGCCGCGGTGTGGGCGTTGCCGTTCGCGAGCGCGGCTTCGTCCACGTTGGCGACGTAGAGCTGCGGCTTGGCGGTGATGAGAAAGAGCTCGCGGGCGATCAGCTTCTCTTCCGGCGTGAGTTCGACAGTGCGCGCGGGGCGGCCGGCGTTCAGTGCTTCGAGCAGCTTGTCCAGCACTTCGAGCTCGGCCTTGGCCTTGGCATCCTGCGATTTCGCGGCGCGCTCGGTGCGGGTGCGGCGCTTCTCCACGGTGTCGAGGTCGGCCAGCAGCAGCTCAGTGTTGATCACGTCCATGTCGCTCAGCGGATTGACGCCGCCGGCCACGTGGATGACCTCATCGTCCTCGAAGCAGCGCACGACGTGCGCAATGGCGTCGGTGGCGCGGATGTGGCCGAGGAACTGGTTGCCGAGGCCTTCACCCTTGGAGGCTCCGGCGACGAGACCCGCGATGTCGATGAACTCCATCGTGGTGGGGACCAGGCTCTTGGGCACGATCAGGTCGGCGATCTTCTGCAGGCGCTCATCGGGAACGCTGACGACGCCGGTATTTGGGTCGATGGTGCAGAAGGGATAGTTGGCCGCCTGGGCCTTGGCCGAGGTGAGTGCATTGAAAATGGTGCTTTTGCCGACATTCGGCAGTCCGACAATTCCGCAGTTCAGAGGCATCGATTCTTCCTTCTCTTTTATTGAATCATGGGCGGGAACTGCCGGAACGGCGGGTGCGTATCCTTTCTGAGAAGCCGGGGCAAGGTGTGCCCGGAAGCCGGTGTATGCCCGTTGCTACACTGCTTCTACCCGGAGAGAACAGGATGACGCATCCGGGATGTCCGATTCAGGCCTGCGAGTGGCGAGATGAATTTTAAAGAAGCGATGAAAATGGCGCTGCAGTCGCTGTGGGCCAACAAGCTGCGGTCGGTGCTCACGCTCATCGGTGTGGTCATCGGTGTTTCGTCGGTCATCGCCGTCATTACCCTCACCAACGGGGTGAACAAGTTCGTCGCGACCAAGGTGTATGGCTACGGTGCGGATGTCTTTACGCTGACCAAGCAGTCCCCGGTCATTTTCAGCTACGAGCAGTGGCAGAAGTACCAGAAGCGCAAGAAGCTGACCCTCGAGGATTACAAGGCCATCGAAGCCGGCTGCCGCAGCTGCCAGCAGGTGGGTGCGCTGCTGAGCAACAGCGGCAAGGTGGTCTACGGCAACCACTCCAGCAACAACACCGATATCCGCGGCTGGACATGGAACATGCCGCAGATTTCCAACATCAACATCGTGCTCGGCCGCAGCTTCGTTCCCGCCGACCAGGACTACGGCACCCGCGTCGCCATTGTCGGCTACGACATCATCGATAACCTGATGCCGAACGGCGATCCGCTGGGCAAGGAGATCCGCGTCGACGGCGAGCCGTACACGATCATCGGCGTGGGCGAGCGGCAGGGCAAGACGCTCGGCGCGAGCCAGGACAACTATGTCTCCGTGCCCATCACCGCCTATCAGCACACCTATGGCACGAACGACAGTGTGGATATCTATGTGAAGGCAGGCGCGGTGGGCCCGGTGCTTCAGACTGCGTCCGATGAGGCGCGCGTGCTGCTGCGCTCGCGGCGCCACGATGCGCCGGGCGCTGAGGACAGCTTCGAGCTCTCGACGAACGAGACCTTCGTGGGCCTGTGGAAGAGCATCAGCTCGACCTTCCTGTTTGTGGTCATTGGCATTGCGTCGATCTCGCTGGTGGTTGGCGGCATCGTCATCATGAACATCATGCTGGTCTCGGTCACTGAGCGGACGCGCGAGATCGGTGTGCGCAAGGCGCTCGGCGCTCGCTATCAGGACATCCTGCTGCAGTTTCTCATCGAGTCGGGCGCCATGTCGCTGCTGGGCGGCATCATCGGCATTGCGGTCGGTGCGGGCGTGGCCCAGTTGGTTACCCTGCTGGTCGGTTTTCCGTCCGAGGTCGCGCTCTGGTCGGTGTTGCTGGCTATCGTCGTCTCTGGGGGCATCGGCGTATTTTTTGGTGTGTATCCGGCGCGGCGGGCGGCGATGCTCGACCCCATCGTTGCGCTGCGGTCGGAGATGTAGCCTTCAAGGCAGAGTGAGGAAAAAGAGATGGCTATGCGATTCGGCAGCACGGGAGAATCGGTCCGGATGGCGCTCGAGACGGTGCGCACCAACAAGCTGCGCTCCGGGCTCACCATTCTCGGCATTGTCATCGGCGTATTGACGGTCATCACCATCTCGTCGATCATCAGCGGTCTCAACAACAATGTGCAGAGCTGGGTCGACTCGCTCGGCTCGAATGTGCTGTGGATTTATCACATGCCGGTGATCGGCGTGCAGCCGACGACAGAGATGCTGGCCCGCAAGAAGATGACCTATGAGGACGCAATGGCCATGCGCGACCTTCCGCATGTCGTGGCCTCGAACGCCGGCGTCCGGCACGTGAACCCTATCTTCCAGGTGGGTGTGATTGGCGTGAAATATGGCACCAAGAAGGCGCAGGGCACCATGCTCGAAGGCGACACGACCTCGATCGCGGACGTCTCGAGCCTTACCTTCATCCAGGGCCGCCTCTTCACGCAGGGTGAGGATGACCGTGCTGCCAATGTCGTGGTGCTCGGGCACGATACGGCACAGAAGCTCTTCAACAATGACAACGCCATCGGTAAGGAAGTGGAGATCGAAGGCGATCTCTTCACCGTGATCGGTGTTGTCGACAAGCAGAAGCAGGTCTTCGGGGGCGGGGATAATCCGGAAGACAACAAGGCGATCTTCCCCTATCGCACCTTCAAGAAGCTGCATCCGGAAGACAAGGACCTGTGGTTGAGCGTGAAGTACGACGATCCGAAGAACCGGCCGCTCGTCGAAGACGAGTTGCGCGAGCTGTTGCGCCGCCGCCGCAATGTAAAGGTCTGGCAGCCGGATAACTTCGAAATTTTCGCGCCGGATTCGATCGCGCGCCTGTGGAATCAGCTGACCGGCGGCCTCGCCATCTTCATGGTCGCGGTCTCGAGTGTCGGTCTCATGGTCGGCGGTGTCGGCGTGATGAATATCATGCTGGTTTCGGTCACCGAGCGGACTCGTGAGATCGGTGTGCGCAAGGCTCTGGGCGCAACCAAGCGCAATATTCTCGTGCAGTTCACGACGGAGGCCACAACGCTCTGTGCCATCGGCGGTGTGATTGGCATCATCGGAGGAGCGATTATCACATTGCTCATCCGCCTGGTGATCTCCGCGCTGCCGGCTACGATGTCGGCTACCTGGGCGATCATCGGTTTCACCGTATCGCTGGCGATCGGGCTGGTCTTCGGCATTTACCCGGCGTGGAAGGCGGCGACGCTCGATCCGATTGAGGCGCTCAGGTACGAGTGAGGGTGTAGGGGATAGCTCGGGCTTGCCGGTGCGAAGGATGCCGGCTACGGTGAGGACCTGGCTACACCCTAAACCCTATCCCCTATACCCTGTTCTTACATGCTCCTCGCCGCCATCCTCGCTTCCCTGACAACCATCCTCACCTTCGCGGGACTCTTCTACTCCATCGTTGCGCTGTGGGGTGCGCGCAATTTCATGCGCCGCTGGCGTAAGCCGGAGAGTTTTGCGCCGCCGGTCAGCATCCTCAAGCCGGTGAAGGGCTTTGACCCGGGCATGTATGAGGCCTTTGCCAGCCATTGCCGCCAGCAGTATGCGGGCGACTATGAGATCCTCTTCGGCGCGGCCAGCATCGACGATCCGGCAGTGGCGGCCATCGAGCGGCTGAAAGCCGAGTTCCCCGAGCGGGAGATCCGCCTGGTGCTCTGTCCCGAGGTGCTGGGGCTGAACGGCAAGATCAGCAATGTCATGCAGATTGCGGCCCAGGCGCGGTACGACTATCTGCTCGTGAATGACAGCGATATCCACGTGTCGCCGCGCTATCTCGAGCGCATTGTCAGCGGCTTTGCGCATGCGGGCACGGGCAAGAATAAGGGCAAGACGGTGGGCATGGTCACGGCGCCGTATCGCGGCCGCTCGCATGGGACCTTGGGCTCGAAGCTCGAATCGCTTGGTATCAGCACGGACTTTTTCCCTGGCGTGCTCACGGCGTTGTTGCTCGATGGCGAGATTCGCTTCGGCCTTGGTTCGACGCTTGCGGTCTCGCGCGAGGCGCTCGACGCGATGGGTGGCTTCGCGCCGCTGGTCGACTGTCTGGCCGACGATTACGAACTGGGCTTCCGCATCGCGCAGGCTGGTTATGTCGTGGAGTTGAGCCATGAGGTCGTAGAAACCTCCGTCCCTGCATACCATCTGCGCGGCTTTATGGATCACCAGCTGCGGTGGGCGCGCGGCATCCGCGATTCGCGCAAGGCGGGATACATCGGACTGCTCTTCACATTCGTGCTGCCGTGGGCACTTCTGAATGTGGTGGCGCAGGGCATGAGTCTGCCCAGCCTGGCGCTGCTCAGCCTCTCGCTGCTGGTGCGCGTCACCGTCGCGCTGGCGATCGGTGTCGGTATCCTCGGTGATCGTCAGGTCCTCCGCGACCTGTGGCTGCTGCCGTTGCGCGATCTCACTGCGCTCTGGATCTGGGCATGGAGCTTTGCCAGCAACACTGTTACGTGGCGCGGATATCAGTTCACGCTGCGGGATGGGAAGCTGGAACGGCAGTAGGGAAGCGGTCAGGCGCAAGAACGGTCAGAGATAAAACGGCCAGTGGCATGATCGCCGCTGGCCGCTTTTGTGCCTAACTGCTGGCCCGCTTTATCCCTGACTGCTGCTCTTCAGAACGTCGCTCCGCCGTTATTCGGCTCGTTGCTCACGATCTCGCGGCCGCCGTCGCGCGCGATGACGTAGCTTTCACCCGGCAGTTGCGGCATCGACTCAGGCGAGGTCCAGAGAAAGACGCGGCCCGGTCCGTCCCATAGCTTGGCCAAGGCATCATGGTCGACGAAGACCGGCGGCGCATCGGTGGCCAGCGAGCCGGGAGCAAGATCGCCTGCGGGCGTCGAAAGAATCTGGATTGGCTGCCGGAGGTAGAAGCCAAGCGCTGAGGCGTCTTCGTAGCGCCCGTCGATAATGACCGCGTCGCCTTGTTCGACCTCGGGCCGGATTGCCAGGGCGAGGATGGCCGAGGAGAAGACCGGCGAAAACGTATTGAGTGCGATATGCGCAGCGATGAGCACAAAGGCCATCATGCCGGCGAGGAAGCAGTTCGCGAGGCGTGCCTTGCCCCGCAGCCGCAGGATCAGATTGGCTGTTACGCCCACAGCTACCGCCGCGGCGAAGATCAGCAGCGGAATGCGGAAGGCGCCCATCGAGGCGAAGGTGAGATCGCTCAGGTAGTCGAAAAACTGCTGATGCTGACCAGGGTGGAGGTGGAGCAGCGTGGCGATATCCACTGCGAAGCCGGGAAAGGGGGCGCGCAGCGCGAGGACCACCGCGGTGACGGCCTTGATGAGTCCGGCGACGAAGAGCACCCACGCAACCACGCGGCCATAGCGCGAAGGCGCGGCCTCTTCGGCAGCGAGCCATGTCGCGCCGAGAATGGCGAAGGGCGGGAGCGCCGGCAGCAGGGAGAACTCATGGCGCTGAAAGATGCTGAACCAGACCACGGTCACACCCAGCCACAGCGTGAGCAGCAGCAAGCCCTGTTTGCGGCAGTCGAGATGCGCGGTGCGGTTGAAGAGGCCGCGCGAGAGGCGGCTCAGGCCGGCAAGCGAGAAGAAGGTCCAGGGCGCCAGCCACAGCAGCAGGAAGTCCCAGAAGAGCAGCAGCGGTGTCGTGGCCGGCCGCGGAATCGCCGAGAGGTAAGGATGGTGAGGGTTGGCGTAATGTGCGAGGATTCGCCAGGGCAGCGCCGCCGCGCAGAAGACCAGGATGATGACCGCAGGATGCCACCGCCGCAGATGGGCGAAGTTGCGCGTGAAAAAGAGGAACAGCAGCGCGATAAGCACCGGCAGCAGTGCGCCTGCGATACCCATGGTGAGCGAGCCGAGCGCGCAGGTCAGCGCGAAGCCGATAGCCGTGCGCAGTGTGGGCGTGCGCAGCGATCGCCAGAAATAGAAGAGTGCGGCCGTGATCCACAGTGTGCACAGCAGGTGTGGAAAAAGCAGGTGCGCGAAAAGGAAGATACCGCTCGAAGTAAGCAGGATGAGCGCGCCGTAGAAGCCGGCGACCGGCGTCAGGCACATGCGCGAGGCCAGCGAGAGCGCGAGCAGGAAGAGCGCCAGCGCGGCAAAGGCCAGCGGCAGGCGCGCCGCCCAGTCGGTGACGCCGAAGACGCGGAAGCTCGCAGCGATGAGCCACGTGGGCAGCGGAGGCACGGCGAAGGAGCGGACGCCGTCGAGGTGCGGAGTGATCCAGTCGCCCGAGGAGGCCATCTCTCGTGCTGCCTCAGCCTGCAGCGAGTCAGGTCCGTCGAGCAGCGGCGGTTTGACCAGCGAGAAGGAAGCGTAGAGCAGAACCCAGAGACCGAGCAGAGGGAAGACAAAACGCTTGGCCGTTCGCAGACTGTTCATCGAGACCTATCCTTTGAGGACGTGCTCTGCGCAGCGAGCGGCGCACGGGCCCGTGGGGATTGTCCCAGTCCTGCAGGTCTGGTCCCGGTGGGCATTGCCCGATTATAGAGAACCCAAGGCTCGTCCGGCAGTGAGGTACCGCACCACGGCTGCGCGAGACTTGGGTGAGAATAGAGAGGTGCAACGCGTGAACATGGTGACCCTTCCTTCGATTCCGGCGACGACGCTGATCTACAACGATTGGTACCCCGCGATGCGCAGCGATCTGCTGCGGGGCAAGAAGATGCAGGCCGTCATGCTGATGGGCATCCCCATGGTGCTGGGCCGGCGCGAGGATGGAAGGATCTTCGCCATGCGCGATGCCTGCCCGCACCGCGGCATCCCGCTCTCCGACGGCTGGTTCGATGGGAAGAACGTGACCTGCAAGTATCACGGATGGGCCTTCGAGCCCTGTTCGGGCCAGTGCACGGCGATCCCTTCGCTGACCTCGCAGGATACGCTCGATCCGAACAGGATTTTCGCCGGCGCGTTCCCCTGTGAAGAGCGTGACGGCTATGCCTGGGTCTATGTGCCGGAGCCAGGCTCGGGGCGCGTGCGCGCCGGTGCTGACCTGGTCCCGGTGCCGGAGCTGCCGAAATTCAGCGAGCGCTTCCGTAGCGCGTGGCTCACCGCCGACCTGCCCTGCAATGTCGACCATGGCATCATTGGCCTGATGGATCCGGCGCACGGACCTTTCGTGCACCAGAGCTGGTGGTGGCGCCGCGCAGCCTCCATCCACGAAAAGGAAAAGCATTTCGAGCCCATCCCGCAGGGCTTCCGCATGTCGGCTCATGCGCCCTCCGGCAACAGCGCGCCCTACAAGCTGCTCGGAGTTTATGGTGAGCCGATCACCACGACCATTGATTTTGTGCTGCCCAACCGCCGGTATGAGACGATCCGCTGCGGGCCGAAGTGGTTCTCCAGCCTCACTACGGTGACGCCGACCACGGCCAATGCCTGCCGCATCGATGTCTATGCGGCGTGGAATGTCTTCTACCACGTGCCCTTCGTGCTGCCGGTCGCGAAATTCTTCGGCAAGCGCTTCGTCGAGCAGGACCGCCTGACGATGGTGCAGCAGGCCGAGGGCCTGCGCTGGGAGCCGTCGCTGATGCTGATCGACGATGCCGACCGCCCGGCGAAGTGGTACTTCGCGCTCAAGCAGGCGCGGCTCGATGGCCAGCCCGAGCGCCATCCCATGAGCGGCCCGGTCACGCTGCGCTGGCGCAGCTAGCTGCTTCGCACAGGGCGAATCGCCTTCGGCACCCGCTCCCGTTGGTCGCGGCGCTAACCGCGCTGCACTCCGCCTTCGGCCTCCGCTTCCGTTGGTCGCGATGCAGATACGGTGGCCCATTCAAGCCTGAAGTTGGCTTGAGTGGGTTACCGCAGGTTCCTCTACTTCGCTTTGGTCGGGATGACAGGTCTTAGGGAAACGAACTAAGCCTTGATCCGCGTGAAGGCCCGCTGAAATGCGCCTGGCACATCCGCGAGCACCGGTGCACCGTGTCCCGGCAGCACGCCGTCGAGATCGAGCGAGGCCAGCTTGCGCATGGAAGCGAGTGCCGTGGGCCGGTGCCAGGTCGCGAAGTTGCCGAACGGGAAATACCACGGGCAATCGTAAACTGCGCGCAGTGCAGGGACAGCGACGACTGCATCGCCAGCGAGCAGCATGCCGGTGGGCCGGTGCAGATACGACATGTGGCCCGGCGTGTGGCCTGGGGTCGCAATCACTTCCAGTGAGCCATAAAAATCGCCTTCGTCGAGCAGCGTGACCGGGCTGGTGGCCACGCGAGGGTACATGCCCTTGATCTTGGTCTGCGGCTCGTCCGGATCGAGCGAGAAATCGCGGCGGCCCATGATGCGCGACTCGCGCCGTCCGATCGCCACATCCGCGCCCTGCAGGCTCCGCGCCAGCCGGTCGAGTCCACCGATGTGATCGCCGTGCGCATGCGTTAAAAGAATGCGCCGGATCGGCGTGCCAAGCGTCTTTGCCGCCGACTGGATCTCCGGGACGACGGCTGCAAACAACGTGTCGACGACGGTGATGCCGTCTTCCTCGACGACGAGATAGCAGTTCATCAAAGAACCCATGCGCGCAATACGCACGATGCCGGGCACGATCTGGTGCATGGAACTCTCCGCTCAGCGGGGCTTGAGATATCGGAATCGCCGCTTCTGGAGCCAGTGTCTCAAATTCAGACACCCCTCTCAAAAAGCAGCCATCGTTCCGATGTCCTTAGTGGAGAACCTATGCCGACCCAGGGATAAACGATCTCTTCCAGGAGGGTGCCCCATGAGCCTTTCCGTTACGTCACTGTACTCTGCTGCCCAGGCAGTAGAGCCGTCCTTTCCGATCTCCTCGCTGTCCGACTCCTCGTCGGGCTCGGCTTCGAACAACGCCGCTGCGGAGAACTCCGGCGGTGGGGAACCGAAGCCCACACTGACCCAGCAGATCCGCGATCTGTACCAGCAGGGACAGACGGTCACCGAGATCGCCGCCGACCTCTACACCACCGTGTCGATCGTCGACAGCGATCTCGATTTCACACCGTCCACTCTCGAGCTGGACAGCACCAGTGTGCAGTTGACGGCCTGAGACGGCGAGCTTCAGGCGTGAGCCTGTGCGGCTGGATGCGGCGGCTCCTCCTCGATCACCAGCTCGTCCACCGAGATGCGCATCAGCTTGCCGAGCTCGAAGAAGCGGCGGCACCAGGCCGTCGGGTCGATACTGCATGACTGTCCCATGCGGCGGTAGATGTCGTACCAGATGTTCTGCGCCTGCCAGAGGTTCAGTTCGAAGGGCAGCTCGGAGACGGTGCGCGCCACCAGCAATGCGTTCTCGAGATCGGTTGTACTCTCCGTGCCTTCGTCGACCTCGTCCTGCAGCTCGATCATTGCCCGCTTCATCTTCTGGTCGGCAATGTAGCTGAGCAACTGCTTGTCCAGCGTGACGCCGTCGGCGCGCGCCAGTCCAAGGTAGGAGCGCATCTCGATGGCATCCACCGGTTCGCTCTCGAGTGCGCGGCGGATGCCGGCGTTGATGGCGAAATTCGCCGCGGTGCTCAAGGCCGCAGGCCGCGGCAGCTTGCTCTGGCTCAGGAAGTGCAGCAATGCCGATTGATCGCGGTAGATGTTGATCAGGCTGTCTTCTACCTCGGACATCGTGCTCTTCAGGATCAGGTCGACGATGCGCAGCTGCTCATCGCGGAAGAGTGACTGGATGGAGTACGACGGGCCGGGGAAGAAGCGGTCGAAGAGACGCACGACAGACGGGAAGTCGGCGCGGATGACGGCTGTGCGTACCTGCTGCACGAACTCCTCGTAGGCCGGCGCATCGGCGTCGTTCCACGGTTTCACGGCTGCGGTGATGTTCTGGTCGCCGAAGTGCATCACGGCAAAACAGACGGTCGTTTCTTCGTTTGTCAGGTTGGAGCAGATGTGTGCCTGGCCCATGACGGTGCGTCCGCGGCCTGAGCTCACGACCTCGTAGCTCTTGCGCCGGATGACGTAGGAGAAGAGATCGGTCTGGTCTCCGTAGGCCTTGAAGATGGAGCTGATGGCGTAGTGCGCTGCCACCTGCTCGAGGCCCACGCACATGTCTTTCACTGACTCTTCGTAGATGGCTGCGCCGTCCTTGCGTTCCGGCACGTTGCTCTTCGCTTCGCCGAGCAGGCGGAGGAACTCGGCTTCGAGCGCGGCGCCGGGCTCGCCAAAGAGCCTGGCGGCCAGCTGCAGCACGCGGGCGGCATAGGCGATAATCTGCACTGTTTCAATGCCGGAGATTTCGTCGAAGAACCAGCCGCAGCTGGTGTACATCAGCAGGGCATGGCGTTCCAGTTCCATCAGCTCCAGCGCCTGCTGCAGCTGCTTCGGACCCAGGCCCTGCCTGGCATACAGCGAGAGAAAGGCGTCGCGCTTTTCGCGGTCGAGCACCACCTGAATGTAGGCGTTGCGGGCGCGGTCGAGATCGGTAAAGAGTCCTTCAGCCAGAGTGCGTACCAGCGGGGCGACGGTATCGCGCAGCCAGTCGAGCGCCTCGCGCAGCGGTTGTCTCCAGAGCTGATTCCAGCCAGGATGACCGCTGTTGCAGCCGCAGTTCGAGCGCCAGCGCTCGACGCCGTGCGCGCAGCTCCAGGAGGTGTTTTCGACGATCTGGGCTTCCGATAGGGGTGGAAACCTCTCCAGATACTCGCCGTAATTCGTGATCCTGGCGTGCTCGCCCGTGCTGATCCAGCGCAGGGCGAAGGCCAGCGCCATCTCGCCGTAGCGATGATGGTGCCCATAGGTCTCACCATCGGTGGCGACATGCACCAGCTGCGGCCGCGAGGGGTCGTTGAATCCGCTCAGCAGGCGCTTTGCAAAGCTCTCGCCGTCGTTCAGCAGGCCTTCGAATGCAATGGCCTGCGAGCGCGGGCCATCATAAAAGAAGATGGCGATGCTGCGGCCGTCTTTCAGCTTCACGCGGTAGGGTTGCGTCGTGTCGACGGAAGCATTCGGCGTTTCGGACCAGGCCGCTTCTGCTTCCGCGGCAACGACCAGCGGACGCACGCGCGCGCACTGGCGGGGTGCGAGGACGACAAAGCGAATCCCTTCGGCAGCCAGCAGGTCGAGCGACTCGGAGTCGACCGCGGTCTCGGCCAGCCACATGCCCTCCGGCAGGCGGCCGAAGCGGGACTGGAAGTCCGCAATACCCCAGCGGATCTGGGTGATTTTGTCCCGCCGCGAGGCCAGCGGCATGATGATGTGGTTGTAAACCTGCGCCATCGCCGAGCCATGGCCGGAGAAGCGCCTGCGGCTGTAAAGGTCGGCGTCGAGGATCATGCGATAGACACGCGGCGCATTCTCCTTGAGCCAGGAGAGCAGGGTGGGCCCGAAGTTGAAGCTGATCCAGCCGTAGTTGTTCAGGATGCGGACGATGCGGTTCTCCGCATTGACGATGCGCGCGGCGCCGTTCGGCGCATAGCACTCCGCGGTGATGCGCTCATTCCAATCGTGATAGGGAGCGGCCGAGTCCTGTGTTTCGACGGTCTCGAGCCATGGGTTCTCGCGTGGCGGCTGATAGAAGTGGCCATGAATGCAGAGATAGCGCTCGGGTGCGGGCATGGTAGGGGAGATTCCTCAGAGACATTATCGCCTGTTCCCCGGCAAGCCTGAGCCTGGGCATTTCTCCCCGAATATTTCTTCTCTGCGAGTGCTCCTTCTGCTCTGTTTGCGCCTGGCGCGGTTTATTGCAAAGCTGCATGTTTGCCTGGTTGCAGGCAATATGTAACTGAAATAGTTGCAAAATGGCCGCTTATTCCGGCGGTGGAGACGCCGATCCGGCAAGATCGCAGGCGCGCCATAAATACCAGCTCGCCACCGAGCGCCATGGGCGCCAGCGTTCGCCGCGGCGCAGCATTTCTGCCGGCTTGGCCAGCATGGAGGCGTCGAAGGGCTTGCTCTTCGGCAGGCGCTTGAAGGTGAGTGCGAATCCCTTGCGCACACCATAGTCGCTGACCGGAAAGACATCGGAGCGCCCGAGACGAAAGATCAGCAGCATCTCGACCGTCCATGGTCCGATGCCGCGTACCGAGGTGAGCCGCGCGAGGATCTCTTCATCGGAAAGACGACGGATTTGTGTGAGCGTTGGCACGGTGCCGTCGATGGTCTTCGCCGCGAGGTCGCGCAGTGCGAGAAGCTTACCCGCAGAAAGCCCGCAGCCGCGCAGGGCCTCTTCCGGCGCAGCGAGTATCTGTTCCGGTGTCGGGTGATATTCGCCAAACCAGGTGATGAGCCGCTTGAGGATTGCGGCCGCGGCCTTGCCGTGCAGCTGTTGATAGATGATCGACTCGAGCAGCGCCTCGAAGGGGGAATGCTGGCTCTTGACCCGCAGCGTATACGGGCCGGCGCGGGCGATCAGTTCACCCAGTTTCGGATCGGCTTCGGCCAGCTCACGGCAGGCCTGAACAATGTCATAGCGCGGGGCACGGCGTCCGTCATTCATGGAAATCAGGGTATCGCGGGGAGCAGTCTGCTGCGGGTGCGGCCTTGTGCGTGGTTTTGTATTTCAGATTGGCGACCGAAGCAGTCGCTGTTTCCTAAGTAGAAGTATCGAAAACTTTTTTGCATTTCTTTGTCCTTGGCTCTTGCAGAGTGACTTGATTTGCCTGCTATAGTGTTGCTTCATTTTTGAGCGGTGCGTTACGGGCTGCGAAAGACAAGCGCAGCCGGAGTGCCGAAGAACGCTCTCAACGCGGGCGTGGCAGGCTTCTGGTACTCGAAACACTTTAAGGAGTTCGAGGAAGCAGGGAAGCAATTCATGGCGCAGATCTTCGACCGTAGCTCCAACGCGCTGGCCCGCATGAGTCTGGTTCTTACTGGCTTCATCATCATTGCCCTGGGCGTGACACTCGATACCTTGCAGCGCTCCCCCTGGGTGACGCGGCAGGGACAGCGCGCCGACCAGCCCGTGCCATTCAGCCATAAGCATCACGTGCAGGGCCTTGGCCTGCAGTGCCAGTACTGTCACGTTTCCGTCGAGAAGTCGAGTTATGCGGGCATTCCGCCGACGCGCACGTGTATGAACTGCCATGCGCAGATCTGGACCAACGCCGATCTGCTCGAGCCGGTGCGGCAGAGCTGGGCCACGGGTCAATCGATCGTGTGGACCAAGGTGCACGATCTGCCTGACTACGTCTACTTCAACCACGAGATCCACGTGAACAAGGGCATGGGCTGTTCGAGTTGTCATGGCCGCGTCGACGAGATGCCCATCATGTATCAGCAGAACACGCTGCAGATGGAGTGGTGCCTCAACTGCCATCGCAATCCGGGGAAGAATATCCGCCCCACGAGCGAGATCTACAACATGGCGTGGAAAGGCGCATCGGAGTTGAATCCCGTGTGGTGCGCAGCCGCGGACAAGAAGACCGGCACGCCGACGGCGCAGTCGGTGACCTGCACCACCAGCGATCCTTCCTCCAGCGGAGGCGATCCGCAGCTGGCATCGTTGAAGCTTTCGCCCGCGCTCTTTGCGCAGGCTCAGATGCCGGCGCAGGTGAGCGATACTCCAGCGACGATGCTGCCCGCCTCCAGCCTGCACTATACGAAGTTCACCAGCCAGGAAGCGCTTGGCGGCTTCCTCATCGAGCACTACAACATCCGTTCTTCGCGTGAACTGTCGAGCTGCGAGGTATGCCACCGATGAACGATGCCATGACAAAAAATCACGGCGTGGATGGGCCTGACATGCAGAAGGGAACAACAACGCTCACGCTGGCCGAGGTGCGGCAGAAGCTCGCCGGGCAGAAGGGCAAGCGCTACTGGCGCTCGATCGACGAACTTGCCGGCACGCCGGAGTTCGACGCAGCGGTGGCCGAAGAGTTTCCGCAGCACAGCTCGGAGTGGATCGATCCAGTCTCGCGTCGCGGCTTCCTCAAGCTGATGGGCGCATCGATGGCGCTGGCCGGTCTTGCCGGCTGCACCAAGCAGCCCGACGAGCCGATCTATCCATACGTCAAGGCGCCGGAGGATCTGGTCCTTGGCAAGCCGATGTACTTCGCGACGGCCTTTCCGTTTCCGACCGGCGCCGTACCGCTTCTGGTCAAGAGCGATGCATATCGTCCCATCAAGGTCGATGGCAATCCCGAGCATCCTTACAACCAGGGCGGCTCCGATCCGCTGACCCAGGGAACGCTGCTCGATCTCTACGATCCCGACCGTTCACAGAAAGTCTATTACCGCGATGAGACGCGCGAGTGGGCTGCGTTTCTTGCGACCTTCCGCGCGGCTGTGGCGGAGAGAAAATCATCCGGCGGCGCTGGACTTTATTTCCTGACCGGCACGGTTACTTCGCCGACCTTCGCTGCGCAGTGGAAGAAGGCGCAGGCTGCATATCCGCAGGCGAAGCTGGTGCAGTATGACCCGGTGAATCGCGACTCTGCATATGCGGCTTCGAAGGCTGCCTTCGGGGACTACGCCGATGCGCAGTACAAGCTCGATGCGGCGGATGTGATCCTTTCGCTCGACGCGGACTTTCTCTCCGGTGCAACGCATCCCGGCTTCCATCGTCTATCGAAGGACTATGCGAATCGCCGCCGTCTCGAAAAAAACGATGATGGCATGAATCGCCTCTATGTGGTCGAAAGCATGACCACGACCACAGGGCTCAAGGCCGAGCACCGTCTCGCACTGCGTGCGAGCGATATCGCAGGATTTGCCGCAGCGTTGGCGGCTGGCCTCGGCGCGGGCTCGGCGCCTGCGGGCTATGCGTGGTCCGATGACGCACAGAAGTTCCTTAACTTCGCAACCAAAGACCTGAAGGCGAATGCCGGCAAGTGCGTGGTGATTCCCGGCGAGCAGCAGCCGGCGAGCGTACATCTGGCGGCCATGGCCATCAACGATGCGCTCGGCAATGTCGGCAAGACCGTTGTCTACACCGAGACCGTCAACCCGATGCCGACGATCCAGGGCGACGAGCTGAAGGCACTGGTCGCGGACATGAATGCCGGCAAGGTGGAGTGGCTGGTGATTCTCAATGCGAACCCGGTCTACTCCGCTCCAGCCGATCTCGAATTCGAGAATGCGCTGGGCAGGGTGAAGGCCAGCGCGCATCTCGGTTTGCACCGCGATGAGACGGGTCTCGCGACCGACTGGCATATCAACGGAACGCATTACCTTGAGTCGTGGTCGGATGCGCGTGCTTATGACGGTACGGCGTCGATCGTGCAGCCGCTCATCAGTCCGCTTTACGGCGGGCACTCGGCGCATGAAGTCGTGCAGTCGCTGCTCGATGATCCTGATACATCGGCGTATGACGCAGTGCGCGCCAACTGGGCTGCGCAGGCTGCCGGCAAGCCGGGCGATGCGGATTTCGGCTGGCGCAAGCTGCTGCATGACGGCTTCATCGCGAATACGGCCTACACGCCGAAAGGCGGCAGCGGCAAGGCATCGATTCCGGCTCCCGCAGCGCAGGCCGCAGGCGACGCGCTCGAGGTCGTCTTCCGCCCTGACTACGGTGTCTATGATGGCCGCTTCGCTAACGTCGGCTGGTTGCAGGAGATTCCGCGCCCGGTGACGAATCTTTCCTGGGATAACGCGGCACTGATGAGCTATGCGACGCTCGAGAAGATCGGCGCCAGCGAGCACGATGTGCTTGAAATCACCGTAGGCAGCTACAAGGTGCTGGCTCCCGCGCTCGCTGTGCCCGGTCATGCGGACGGGCAGATCACGCTGCATCTCGGACAGGGCCGCAAGATGGGCCGCGTGGCCGGCGGGGTTGGCTTTAACGCCTACCAGGTTCGCACCTCGGACGCGGTGCTTTTCGCTCCGGTGAGTAAGGTCCGCAAGACGGGCGATGTGTGGGGATTCGCCGTGACCAAGAGCCACTACATCGATCAGCGCTCGGTCAGTGTTGGCGGCGACGGCAGCGGTACGCATTCGATCGAAGGCAATGAGGCGCTCGACCGCGGCATCATCCGCTACGCGACGCTCGAGGAGTACAAGGCGCATCCCGGCTTCGCGCACGAGGGCGAAGGCCACGAAACGCCCGAGCCCACCAGCAGTATGTTCCCGGCTTACCGCTATGACAAAAATGCCTGGGGCATGTCGATCGACATGAACTCCTGCGTAGGCTGCAACGCCTGCGTGGTGAGCTGTTATGCGGAGAACAACAATGCGGTCGTCGGTAAGCACCAGGTGACGATGGGCCGCATCATGCAGTGGATCCGCATCGACACCTATTACGAGGGCGATCTGGCTGCGCCGCGCGCGCATCTGCAGCCCATGACCTGCCATCACTGCGAGAATGCTCCCTGCGAACAGGTCTGCCCTGTGGGCGCGACGGTGCATACGCCCGAAGGGCTGAACATGATGGTCTACAACCGCTGCGTGGGCACGCGCTACTGCTCGAACAACTGCCCCTACAAGGTGCGCCGCTTCAACTTCCTGCTCTTCTCCGATTTCGAGACCGAGAGTCTGAAGCTCGGCCGTAATCCCGATGTGACCGTGCGTTCGCGCGGCGTGATGGAGAAGTGCAGCTACTGCGTGCAGCGCATCAACGCAGCCAAGATCGAAGCGGACAAGGAAAACCGCGATATCCGCGACGGCGAGGTGGTGACCGCGTGCCAGCAGGCCTGCCCCACCGATGCGATTGTCTTCGGCAATATCAACGACGGCGCCAGCCGCGTGACCAAGCTGAAAAAGGGGTTGCGCACATATGGTGTGCTGGCCGACCTCAATACCCGGCCACGCACCACATATATCGCAGAGGTGCTTAACATCAACCCGGAGCTGGCCGCGGCGCGCGGCGAGTCCACCGGCGACTCGAGTGAAGGGTAAGGGGGCTGAGCCATGGCGACAAAAGAACCCTTGAATGATCCGATGCTCGACCCGGTCACCGGCGAATACGTGACGGTGGCCCCAGGCCACACCTTCAAGTCGGTCACCGAGAAGATCTCGAACATCGTATTGACGCCGCACACCCCGCTCGGCTGGCTTGCCGGTTTTGTGCTAGCCGGCGGCTTCGTGGGCATGCTGCTCACCGCCGTCACCTGGCTCTTCCTGCGCGGCGTCGGTATCTGGGCTATCACCATCCCGGTCGCCTGGGGCTTTGCCATCATCAACTTTGTATGGTGGATCGGTATCGGCCACGCGGGCACGCTGATCTCCGCCATCCTGCTGCTCTTCAAGCAGGGGTGGCGCAATTCCATCAACCGCTTCGCCGAAGCCATGACCATCTTCGCCGTGGTCTGCGCCGGTATGTTCCCGCTGATTCACGTCGGCCGCCCATGGCTGGGATATTGGCTCTTCCCCTATCCCAACACCATGAATGTCTGGCCGCAGTTCCGCTCGCCGCTGCTGTGGGACGTCTTCGCGGTCTCGACCTACGCGACCATCTCGGTCGTCTTCTGGTACATCGGCATGGTGCCCGACCTGGGCACGCTGCGCGACCGCTCAAAATCGAAGCTCGGACAGTATGTGTACGGGCTCGCGGCGCTCGGATGGCGCGGCTCGGTACGTCACTGGGTACGGTATGAGACGGCCTCGCTGCTGCTGGCCGGTCTGGCGACGCCGCTGGTGCTTTCGGTGCACACGGTCATCAGCTTCGACTTCGCCGTGGCGCTGCTGCCTGGCTGGCATACCACCATCTTCCCGCCCTACTTCGTGGCCGGCGCCGTGTACTCGGGCTTCGCCATGGTCATCACGCTGGCCGTGCCGATTCGCAAGTTCTATCACCTGGAAGACCTGATCACCCTGCGCCACATGGACAACATGGCCAAGGTGATGCTGACCACCGGTCTCATCGTGGCTTACGGCTACGCCATGGAAGTCTTCATGTCGTACTGGTATTCCGGCAGCCACTGGGAATACTTCATGATGTGGAACCGCATGTTCGGGCCGATGGGCTGGTCGTACTGGGTGCTCATCACCTGCAACATTGCGCTGCCGCAGCTGATGTGGTTCCGTGCCGTGCGCAGGAGCGTGCCGGCCATGTTCATCATGTCGTTCATCGTGAACACCGGCATGTGGTTCGAGCGCTTCGTCATCGTCGTCACTAGTCTCTACCGCGACTACCTGCCGTCGTCGTGGGGCACCTATCGCGCCACCAAGTGGGACTATGCGACCTTCGCCGGCACGCTGGGACTGTTCACGCTGCTCTTCCTGCTCTTTGTGCGCTTCCTGCCCATGATTCCGATGTCCGAGATTCGCATGATGCTGCCCCAGGCCAAGGTGCGCGCCGAGGGCGAACCTCTTCCGGAGGCCGGTGACTGATGCCTGTGCTTGAAGGAACTTACGGCCTGCTGGCCGAATTCGACACTCCGACCGAGCTGGTGCACGCGGCTGAGGCCGCCTATGCCTCGGGATATCGCCGCATGGACTGCTATACGCCGTATCCGGTGGAAGAAGCAGCCGAAGCCATCGGTTTTCATAAGAACGAAGTCTCGCTGGTCTGCCTCATCGGCGGCCTGCTGGGCGTGGCGGCCATGTTCAGCCTCGAGACCTGGATTTCGCTCGTCGCCTATCCGTTGAATATCGCTGGCCGTCCTTATTTTTCCTGGCCTGCTTTCGTGGTTCCGGCCTATGAGTGGACGATTCTCTTTGCCGGCCTTTCCGCAGCCTTCGGCATGCTGGCGCTGAACGGCCTGCCGCAGCCCTACCACCCGCTCTTTCACGCGCCCAACTTCCGCAATGGCGCCACCAGTGACAAGTTCTTTCTGTGCCTTGAGTCGACCGATCCGAAGTTCGAAGTCGCCGGTTCGCGGGCCTTCCTTGAAGCGCTCGATCCGGTTTCGGTGGTGGAGGTGGAGTATTAATACAGGGACCAGAGCACAGAGCACAGGGCTCAGGCTGGCCGCAGCAACCGTGCTGCTGCTGGCCGTCGGCTGCCGTCAGGACATGCACGACCAGCCCAAGTTCATCCCGCAGCGCGGCACCGACTTCTTCGCCGACGGCCGCTCCGCGCGTCCGCAGGTCGAGCACACGGTGGCTCGTGGTCAGCTGCATGAGGACGAGTATTTCTACACCGGTCTTGTGGATGGCAAAGAGCAGGATGCGATGCCTTTTCCGGTGACCATGACCGTGCTCGAGCGCGGGCAGGAACGGTTCAATGTCTATTGCACACCCTGTCATTCCCGCGTTGGCAATGGCGCGGGCATGATCGTGCAGCGCGGCTACAAGCCGGCAGGCAATTTTCATGATCCGAAGCGGCTGGCCGAGCCGCTCAGCCACTACTTCTATGTCATGTCGAACGGCTACGGCGCCATGCCGGATTATTCGGCGCAGCTGCCTCCGGCTGACCGCTGGGCCGTTGCCGCGTATATTCGCGCGCTGCAGCTCAGCCAGAACGCGACCACTGCGGATGTGCCCCAGGGCACGCAGGTCGAGCCCCTCTCCAGCATCGCAGAGCAGGAGGGACTGCCGGCCGCTTATGCCGGGGCGTGGGCCATGCCGGAGACCGCTGTTTCCGCGAAACCGACCGGAAGGGTAGCCGCCGGAGCTCCGGAAGAAGATCAGGCTGCTCCAGCCTCAAAGAATCATTCGCCGATGAACCCGGAGACGAGCCCGGCCGGAACGAAGAACACCAGTCCTGCAGCCGCAGGATCAACGCACTGAGGATCGTGGAAGACGCGCATGAGCCAACGACATCAAACCCGCACGCTGCCTGCTGAGCTCGCCGCCCCGGCCTTCGTCGCCGGATGGCGCACGAGGGCGCTGGTGATCGGCGTCATCTTCGCGGCAATCGGCATCGTTCTGGCCTTTCTGAGCGGCGACGGCTGGAATCACTTCTTCCGCGCCTGGCTGCTGGGGCTGATGATCACCTTCGGCTTCGCCGTGGGCGGACAGGCGCTGCTGATGGTGCAGTATCTCTCCGGCGGCAAATGGGGCCTGCTGGTGCGGCGGCCGCTTGAGGCGATGAGCCGCACGCTGCTGCTGCCGGTCCTCTATTTCATTCCGATCGCGATTTACGGCGTCACCTACGGGAAGCTCTACCTGTGGGCGCAATACCCCAATGCGGCCGAAGCGGCAAAGCAGAAGCTCATCACCAATGAGCAGGCGCATGCCATCATCTTCAAGCACGGCCTGTTGAACCCGAAGGTCTTCTGGATCTACTCGTTCGTCGCATTCGCTATCTGGTTCCTCTTTGACTACCTGCTGAACAAGTGGTCCCTGCAGCGCGATGCGGACCCTGAGCCGCGCGTGCCCTACTGGCAGACGAAGTTCGAGAACATCAGCGGCGTCGGTGTCGTCACTTACGCAATCCTGCTCACCGGCTGCTCCATCTTCTGGGTCATGTCGCTTGACCCCACCTGGTATTCGACGGTTTATGGATTGCAGTTCCTCGTCGGCCAGGGATATGGCGTGCTGGCGCTGGTGATCCTTACCCTGATTGGCCTTTCGCCCGCCGAACCGATCAAGACCATCTTCCGCGTCACCGAGCAGCATGATCTCGGCAAGCTCTGCTTCGCCTTCACGATGCTGAACATGTATCTTGCGTTCGCATCCTTCCTCATCATCTGGTCGGGCAATTCGCCGGAAGAGATTCCCTGGTATCTCGACCGTATCCGCGGCAACTGGGGCGTGATCGCCACGCTGGACGTGATCTTCCACTGGCTGATTCCGTTCTCCCTGCTGCTCTCGCGCGATCTCAAGCGCATCAAGGGTCGCCTGGTGGTGGTCTGCTGCATCATGATCTTCGCCCGCTGCTGGGATATGTGGTGGCTCATCGAGCCTAACTTCGCCGATGCCCGCCGCAACCTGCATTTCTCCTTCGGCATGCTGGAGTATGCGACTGTGCCGGTGGCCATGATCGCCATCTGGATGGCGTACTACTTCACGCAGCTGACGAAGCGTCCGCTGGTAGCCGTCAACGATCCTCATCTCGCCGAGATCCTGGAGCCCGAACATGCCCACGCATAATCCGCATGACGTGCCCGAAAACAACGCTCACGGCCATCCCTCTCCGGAGATGCAGGAGTCGCTCCGCGAGGGCTATGAGGTCACCGATGTCAGTGCCCAGGGAATTCTGGTCTTCCTGGTCGGATTGCTGGTCACTGTCGGTGTCTTCTTCCTTTTCTGCTTCGGCATGGGCAAGGTCATCAACAACGTCCTGCAAAAAAGCGATGGCCCGGTGAACAAGTGGAATGCTTCCAGTGCGGAGCCGGCCGGAAAGCTGCGCAACATGGAGCCGGCCCCGGTGCAGGAACAGCAGGAGCTCCATCAGCTCACGCAGAAATTTCCCACGCCGCGCCTGGAGACGGATGACGGCAATCAGGATCTTGCGGATCTTCATCGCAGGGAAGACCTGTTGCTCGATCACTACAGCTGGATCGACGACTCGCACACCAAGGTGCGCATTCCCATCGACCGGGCGATGGAGTTGATCGCCCAGCGCGGCCTGCCTGTCGCTCCGGCTGTGGCCAATCCGGCGCCGCTGATGACCGGGGATGCAAAGCCTGTTGTGCAGGTGCCGCTCACCGACGGCTTCGCGCCGACAGCGTTTGAACAGGAAGAAAACAGCACGGCGAAGCTGGCCGGCGAGCAGGCTTCCAGCAAGGCAAATAACAACTAGCAGGCAGAAACAGGACTCTCGGGAATGCGAACCAGAATGCAGACGGCGAAGACAATCCGGAAGGCAGCAGCGAGCATGATGCGGATGCTCTCGCTGCTGGCCGGGGTGTCGATCCTTGCTCTGGCATGGGCTCCGGCCCGGGCGCAGGTCTCCGACTATGGTTCGAAGCAGGCCGGTCCTATCCGCGATGAGGCTCCTGCGCTGATTCAGCGTGTGGCCATCACCCAGAAGCTCAACACCCGCCTTCCGCTCGATCTCACCTTCCGTGACGAAGCCGGAAAGACGGTGAAGCTGGGAGACTACTTCGGTCAGAAGCCGGCGATTCTCGGCCTCGTCTACTACCGCTGCAAGATGCTCTGCCCGGAAGAGATCGACGGTCTGGTCGGCGCGCTGGAGATGGTGAAGTTCTCACCGGGCAAGGACTTCAATGTTCTCTTTGTGAGCATCGATCCGGCCGAGACTCCGGCGGATGCGGCAAAGAGCAAGGCCTACTACGTGAAGCGCTATGGCCGTCCGCAGACCGCCGCGGGTTGGCACTTCCTCACCGGTCAACAGCCTGAGATCGACGCTCTGGCAAAGGCCGTAGGGTACGGCTATACACGCGTTCCGGGACCGGACGGAAAGATGACGGAGTTCGCGCATGCCTCGGCCATTCAGCTCGTGACGCCGGGCGGTGTGCTCGCCCAGTACTACCTCGGTGTCGATTACTCGTCGCGCGATCTGCAGCTTGGCTTGGTCGAGGCCTCGCAGGGCAAGATCGGCACGCCGGTCGATGCCATTCTCACCTACTGCTACCGCTATAACCCGCTGCTCAACCGGCATGACCTGTTAATTGCCCGCATCGTTCAGGCCGGATGTCTTCTTACGATGTTGATTCTTGGCTCCTACATGGTGATCAACTTCCGGCGCGACGTACGCGAAGCCCGGAAGCTGACCCGGAAAGCCGCGCTCGGATAACCGCGATGCACACTTTCATCAGCCCCGTTCTCTGGCAATTCCTCGTCAAGTGGTTGACGCACTTCGCGATCTTCCCACCCGAAGCGTCGGGCATTGCGCCCTATACCGACGCGCTCTATTTCTATCTCGTCGCGATTTCCATCTTCGGCTTTGTCCTGGTCGTGCTGCTGGTTACGGTCTTCTCCGTTCTTTATCGCAAGGAGCGCAGCCCGGAGGCCACGCAGATCGAAGGCTCTACGCTGCTGGAGGCCACGTGGACCATCATTCCGCTGGCCCTCTTCATGGTCACCTTCGTATGGGGCGCGCTGCTTTACTTCCGTATCTTCAATCCGCCGACCAACGCCATGAACATCTATGTGGTCGGCAAGCAGTGGATGTGGAAGGCCGAGCATCCGGGTGGCCAGCACGAGATCAACGCGCTGCATATCCCCGTAGGCCGGCCGGTGCAGCTCACCATGATTTCGCAGGACGTCTTCCACAGTTTCTCGATTCCCGCCTTCCGCGTGAAGCGCGAGGTCATCCCCGGCCGCTACACGACGGTCTGGTTCGAGGCGACACAGCCCGGTGAGTATCACCTCTTCTGCACGCAGTACTGCGGCACGCTGCACTCACAGATGATCGGAACGATTACGGCGATGAGCCAGCAGGATTACGAGGCGTGGACGGCGGGCTCGACCAGCGGCATGTCGCTCGCACAGAACGGGGAGCGCCTCTTCGCGAGCCTCGGCTGCAACAGCTGCCATTCGGGAGATGCCGCGGCGCGCGGTCCCAATCTGGCGCAGGTGTACGGCGCGAAGCTTCCCCTTTCCGGCGGCGGCTATGCGATGGTGGACGACGCTTTCCTCCGCGATTCGATCCTCAACCCGACCATGCATCAGACTGCCGGCTACGCCCCCATCATGCCGACCTATCAGGGGCAGATCAGTGAAGAGGGGCTGATCGATATTGTCGAGTACATCAAATCGTTGCACTCCAACTTCCGCATCCAGCAGACACTGAATACCAGCCAGGTCCAGAATGCAGTGCAGGAGGGCATTTCCGGTGCGGGGCATAGCGGTGAAGCTGCCGCGCATCCGGCCTCAGCAGCACAGCCCAAGGTGGTGAGCCAATGAGCAGTACTATCGTCAGCCTCCCCGACCAGACGACCGCGACGTTGCCGAAGCATACGTATCTGAATAATGAGTACGGCCTCAAGAGCTGGCTGCTCACCCGTGACCATAAGCGCATCGGCATCCTCTACCTGATCACGATCACCTTCTTTTTCTTTATTGGCGGCGCGATGGCCGGGCTCGTCCGGCTCGAGTTGTTAACGCCGCAGACGGATCTGCTCGCGGCCGATACCTATAACAAAGTCTTTACGATGCACGGCATCATCATGATCTTCCTCTTCCTGGTGCCATCGGTGCCCGGCACGCTCGGCAACTTCCTGGTTCCGATCATGGTCGGAGCCAAAGACCTGGCGTTTCCGAAGATCAATCTGCTGAGCTGGTATCTGAACACGATCGGCGGCATCATGGTGCTGGCCGCGCTCATCTCCGGCGGCGTCGATACCGGGTGGACCTTCACTACGCCGCTCAGCACGCATTACGTCAATACCCACGTTATTACTGCCGGCCTTGCGATCTTCGTCACCGGCTTCAGTTCTATCTTCACCGGCATCAATATCATCGTCACGGTGCATCGCATGCGCGCGCCGGGGATGACCTGGTTCCGGCTGCCGCTTTTCATCTGGTCGAACTACGCGGCGTCCATCCTCATGGTGCTCGGTACTCCGGTGCTGGCCATTGCGCTGGTGCTGGTCGTGCTGGAGCGCACCATCGGCATCGGCGTCTTCGACCCGACAAAAGGCGGCGATCCGCTGCTCTTCCAGCATCTGTTCTGGTTTTACTCACACCCCGCCGTGTACATCATGATCCTGCCTGGCATGGGCGTCATTTCCGAGGTGATCAGCACCTTCTCGCGCAAGCGCGTCTTCGGGTACACGGCGGTGGCTTTTTCCTCGGTGGCAATTGCCGTCTTCGGCTTCCTGGTCTGGGAGCACCACATGTTCATCATGGGCGTATCGAGCTACTCGGCGCTCATCTTCTCGCTGCTCACCATGCTCGTGGCGGTGCCCTCGGCCATCAAGATCTTCAACTGGGCGGCGACGCTCTATAAAGGTTCCATCACCTTCGAGACGCCGATGCTCTATGCCTTCGGCTTCATGGGGCTGTTCACGATCGGCGGCCTGACGGGCGTCTTCCTCGGTTCGCTCGGTATGGATGTGCATCTGACCGAAACCTACTTCATCGTGGCTCACTTCCACTTTGTGATGGTCGGCGGCATGCTGATGGCCTTCCTTGCCGGCATTCACTTCTGGTGGCCGAAGATTACCGGGCGCATGTACCCGGAAAACCTGTCGAAGCTGGCGGCCCTGGTCACCTTCATCGGGTTTATTCTCACCTTCTTCCCGCAGTTCATCCTCGGCTATCTCGGCATGCCGCGCCGCTACGCGGCCTATCCGCCGGAGTTCCAGGTGCTCAATGTGCTCTCGACCGCGGGAGCGACGGTGCTGGGCGTCGGTTATCTGCTGCCCATGCTCTATCTCACCTGGTCTCTAAAGTACGGTAAGATCGCCGGCCCGAATCCCTGGCAGGCCACCGGCCTCGAATGGCAGATCCAGTCCCCGCCGGTCGTAGAAAACTTCCTTGAAACCCCGGTCGTAGATTACGAGGCCTACGACTATGAGTGGCTGGCAAATAAGACCAGGAACGAGGTGCACACCGTTGGATAGCCACGCGATCGCAACCCATCCGGAGCACGCGCACGCCGGGCACGATCACCCGCCCTTCCTGCGCCACCACTTCGAAAGCGTCGAGCAGCAGCGCGAAGCTACCAGCTTCGGCATGTGGCTCTTCCTGCTCACGGAATTCATGTTTTTTGGCGGGATGTTCGTCGCCTATCTCGTCTACCGCACCTGGTATTACCCGGCTTTTGTCGCCGGCAGCCATCAGCTCTCGGTTCTGCTCGGCTCCATCAATACAGTCATCCTCATCTGTTCGAGTCTCACCATGTCGCTGGCCGTATACGCGGCCCAGAAAGGCCGCAAAGCGGCGCTCGTTCGCTGGCTCTCGATCACGCTCCTGCTCGGCCTCGTCTTCTTAGGCATCAAGGCCAGTGAATATCGCGAGAAGTGGGAACAGCACCACGTTCCGGGACTTAACTTCAGCGTCAGCGACTTCGTCCACGTCAATCCCGCTTATCCCGGACAGCCGGCATTGCCGCTCGACATGGCCGAGAAGACGCAGGTCTACTTCTCGCTCTACTTCGCCATGACCGGCATGCACGCGCTGCACATGATCATCGGCATCTGCGTGCTCGCCGGTCTGATCTTCCGTGCCCGGGCAGGGGCATATACCAGCGGCCACACCAACACCGTCGAGAATTTCGGTCTCTACTGGCATTTCATCGATATTGTGTGGAATTTCCTCTTTCCACTGCTTTATCTCATCAGCCGGCATCAGTGACCGCTTTCTCCGAGGATTTCGCCATGTCCGAATCAACCCAGCACGGTACTGACCCGAAGGCTCATTTCGTTGTTTTCGTTCTGCTCTTGCTGCTCACCGGTGCCACGGTCGGAGCGTCCTTTCTGAATCTCCATATTTTTAATGCGGTGATTGCCATCGGCATTGCGGTGATCGAGGCCGTGCTGGTTGTGCTCTACCTCATGCATGTCAAGAGCAGCTCGCGGTTGACGAAGCTCACCGTGGCTGCCGGACTGTTCACCTTCTTCATCCTCATCACCCTGCCGCTGACCGATTACATCGCTCGCGCATGGGGACAATGGTGAGCTGAGTTCTCTTTTTCGCAACACAGGGGAGGCGGCTTGGAGCCGCCTCTTTCGTTTGCCCGCAACTCTTCGTGCGGATTGAAGCGAAGACTCACCGGGGAAATGTCCACGCGCATGCATCTAGAGTCTGTTATGGACTTTCGCGCGAGCGGCGTTGCTGGGGAAAATCGGCCCAGACGAGACGGAGGCCGAAGACATAGGCGATTCCTAGGCGAGGCCGACAACGAAGTATGGGCCGATTTTCCCCGCAACCCGAAGGGCTGGGGCCAATTTTCCCGACCTCTTCGTCGCTCGCTGCTAGGATATGGCCCGATATCCGTCGCAACTCGCTCCTCGATCTCGTAAAAATTGGCTCCCAGCGCCGCCGTGGGAAAGTCCATAACAGACTCTAGTCTTAGAGGTGGAGAGCAGGGAAGTGGAGAGCATGCATGGCGGCGAAGGCAGATAAGACCCCGGAAAAGAGCAAGGAAGAGCTACCTGCCCTTCTGAAAGTGCTCGCTGACGATCCGCGCGTAACCGTGCGCCGCGGCGGCGCGCCTCTGCCTGAGGGCAAATGCGTCGTTTACTGGATGCAGCGTGCTCAGCGCGGCTTCGACAATCCGGCCGTCGATCTCGCTGTGGCTATTGCCAATGAACTGGGTTTGCCGCTTGTTGTGTATTTCTCGGCTATCTCGAATTTTCCGCACGCAAATCTGCGCCACTACTGCTTTCTCAACCAGGGGCTCGCAGACATCGAGGAGGATCTCGCCGAGCGGAATATCGCTTTCGTCGTTCGTCGTCCTCCGGGCAATTCTCTTGAGGCGCTGCTCGGGGAAGTGGGCGCAGCCATGGTCATCGGAGACGAGAATCCCTGCCGCGAGCCGGAGCGCTGGCGCAAGGTGCTCGCCCGGCGGCTCTCCCTGCCGTTCTGGACTGTCGATGCCGATGTTGTCGTGCCTTCGTCGATCTTCTCCAGGCACTTCTACATGCTGCACAACATGCGGCCAAAGCTGCATGCCGAGCTGCCGAGATATCTGCATCCGCTCGAGAACGCGAAAGCGCAGCATCGCTGGGCGAAGCCGCGTGGCTTCGAGCACTTCGCTGTGCGGGAAGACGTCACGCATGGCTGGCGTGACTTCGATCGCTCCGTAAAGCCCGTGGATCACTTCACCGGTGGCACGCACGCAGCGCTCAAGCGCCTGAGGCATTTCGTGCAGCATCAGCTCGCACACTACGATACGCAGCGTAATCATCCCGAGGTCGATGGCACCAGCCAGTTGTCGCCCTATCTGCACTTCGGCCACATTTCGCCGCTGACCATCGCACTCGCCGTCGAGGATGCGGTGACGGCGGGCCACGCAACGCAGGCTGCGCGGGACTCCTACCTGGACGAGCTGATCGGCTGGCGTGAGCTCTCGGTGAACTTTGTGAAGCATGTGCCCGGCTACGACTCGATCGAGTGCGCGCCGGAATGGGCGAAAAAGACGCTCGAGGAGCACAGCCGGGACCGGCGCGATCCCGGGTATGCGCTTGAGGAGCTCGAGCGCGGTGAGACCTGCGATGAGCTCTGGAACGCCGGGCAGGTGCAGATGGTGAAGACAGGCTGGATGCACAACTATCTGCGCATGTACTGGGCGAAAAAGATTCTCGAATGGGCGCCGAATCCGGCTATCGCCTGGGAGTGGGCCGTCATTCTGAATGACAAGTACGAGCTCGACGGCCGCGATCCGAACGGCTACAGCGGCATCGCATGGGCTATCGGCGGGGTGCATGATCGTCCCTGGTTTGACCGGCCGATCTTCGGGACCATCCGTTTTATGTCCGGAGCTTCCACCGGGAAGAAGTTCGACTCGAAGCGTTATATCGCGCAGGTGAGTGCTCTCGAGGTTTGACCGGATGCCCCAGGGGCCTGCGCTGCCTCTTCTCATCGCGATTTCAAACGGAAGTAATCTGGAGCGCTGCCATGCAGCGTGCCCATAATGGGCCCACTGATCTCCGGACCCGTTCTCTCGTGCAGTATGCGCGTTTTCGGCCCGGTCGGCATCGCTCGTCTGAGTGCTGCTGGCCGGGAGCTCCGGCTACGGGTGCGCCTTGGGAACGCTCGGCTGGGAAGCCTGGAAAAAGAAGCAGGTGCTGCGGCAATGCATGCTGGCGATACTGGCATGGGTTGTCCTATGCGGCGTGCCGATGCTGATGGCACAGCAGGCTCCGACACCGCCTGCTGCTCTGCCGTATCTTCTTCCGCCGGTGCTCGGGAATGCCGCGCTGGCCCGGCTGCAGGCGATGCGTTTTCTGGTGGAGCGCGGTCTCACGCCGGGCGGACGAAGCCCGGACCAGACGCTGGCTGCCGCCCGCCGCCAGCAGGCCCTGTCGCCTCGCTTCTCCGCTGTTGACGCAGCTGCTCATCCCGCCGATGCCTCTCTCTCCGCTGCCTGGCAGCCGGTGGGACCGGCGCAGGTTTCTACCGCATCCTTTGGCCTGGTCACCGGCCGCGTGACCGCGCTGGCTGCCGATCCTGCGGACGCGACAGGCAACACGCTCTATGTCGGCAGTACCGGAGGCGGCGTATGGAAATCGACCGCCGCCGCGGGCGCAGCCAACTTCGCCCCGCTTACGGATACGCTCGCGGCCTACTCTGCGAACTCCAGCGTCTCGTTGAGCATCGGTGCTCTCAGCGTGCAGCCTGGAGGCACCGGCGTCGTGCTGGCCGGCACCGGCGATCCGAACAGTGCTGCGGACTCCTACTACGGTGCCGGTATTCTGCGCTCCGGAGACGGCGGTCTCACCTGGTCGTTGATCGCCGAATCGGACGACCTGGAAACGGGAGGAAACAATAACTACACCTTCCTCGGCAACAGCTTTGCCGGTTTCGCATGGAGCACCGCTTCGCCATCCACGGTGGTGGCTGCTGTCAGCACGTCAGCGGAAGGCATCATCGTCAACGCTCCCTCGGATGCCACCGGCATCCTCGGTTTGTATTACTCGCTCGATGCCGGGAAGAGCTGGCAGCTGGCTACCATCACGGATGGGTCGGGCAATGTCGTGCAGTCCAGCCAGATGGCTATCACCGGGGGCGGCAACGCAGCCACGGCGGTGGTGTGGAACCCGCTGCGGCAGCTGTTCTTTGCCGCCGTGCGCTATCACGGCTACTACCAGTCTCCGGACGGTGTGACCTGGACGCGCATGGCCAACCAGCCGGGGGCTGCGCTGACCACGGCGAACTGCCCGACCAATGCCGGCACTTATGCCTCGATCGGCTGCCCGATCTTTCGCGGCGCGCTGGCCGTGCAGCCGGTGACCGGCGATCTCTTCGCGCTCACCGTCGATCAGGAGAATCAGGACCAGGGGCTCTGGCGCGATGTGTGCAGCCTCAGCTCCAATGCGTGCGCGAACCCGGTCGTGCAGTGGGGCTCGCAGATCGCGGACACCGCTCTCGAAGCCGGCAATGGCGATACGACGATTCCGCAGGCGGCCTACGACCTCGTGCTGGCTGCCGTGCCTTCGCAGCAGGACACACTGCTCTTTGCCGGGGCCTACGATCTCTTCCGATGCAGCCTCGCCAATGCCTGTGCCTGGCGCAATACGACGAACGACCAGACCTGCATGGCCGCAGGTGTCGCTCCGGCACAGCATGCGATCGACGCCACGGCAGCGGCAAGCGGCATTCTCTATTTCGGCAATGACGGCGGCCTTTGGCGCACGACCGATCTGGTGAACCAGCAGCAGGCCGCCTGCTCGAGCGACGATGCCACGCACTTTCAGAACCTGAACGAAGGGCTCGGCTCGCTGGCCGAGGTAGAGAGCATGGCCGAGGACGAAACCGACAGCGCCAACCTGATGGCTTCGCTCGGCAACCTCGGCACGGCCGCGCCGCAATCGGGTGCCTCGGCCTGGCTTCAGGTGCTCGATGGCTATGGATCGGGCGCTGCCATCGATCCTGCGTCGACGGAGAACTGGTACGCTACCTCGGAATTCGGGGTCGGCATCAACCGCTGTACCGAAGGTTCCGGCTGCAATACCGCCGGATTCGGCTCGATCGTCATCGGGAACAGCGATGTGAGCGGCGATGGCGGGACGCAGCTGATCCCGGCGCCGTGGATTCTCGATCCGCAGAATACGTCGAACATCATCCTTGGCACCTGCCGCATATGGCGTGGCCCGTCTATCGGAGACTGGAGCAGCAGCAATCTGTTGAGCTCGATGCTGGATGGCGATCAGGGGTCGATGTGCAACGGCAACGCCGAGATTCGCTCGCTCGCGGCCTCGGGAAGCGCCAGCGATGCCGCCGGTGTCTCGGAGCAGGTTTATGCCGGGCTGGCCGGCCTTCTCGATGGTGGCGAGTCGATTCCCGGCCATCTCTTTTCCGCCTCGGTCAACTCGGCCTCCGGTGCCTCGACGTCGTGGACCGATCTGGCGCTCTCGCCGGTGACCCTGCCGGCCTCGAACAGTACGGTCTTTAATCCCGGCGGTTTCGATATCTCGAGTATCGATGTCGACGCACACGACTCCACCGGCAATACGGTCTATGTGACGGTGCAGGGCTTCGGAAACAACGCCGTGTTTGTCGATAAGGTGTACCGCTCCGTAGATGGCGGAGCCCATTGGCAGAACCTCACCAGCAATCTGCCCAATGCGCCGGCCAACAGCATCGCGGTCGATCCGAATAACGCGAATATCGTGTACGTGGCCACGGATATGGGGGTGTATGTGACCACGGAGGTTTCCGACTGCCTGGATGCCTCCGACAATTGCTGGTCTGTCTTCGGCACCGCCTTGCCCAACGCTCCGGCGGTGCAGCTTGCGGTCTATAACTACGGTGCAACTTCGGTGCTGCGCGCGGCCACCTATGGGCGTGGCATCTGGCAGATTCCGCTGGTCAGCGCGGCCACGGTGCAAACCACCATGTCCGTCACCCCGGCCTCGCTGAACTTCGCATCCGAGGCTGTTTCTACGCAAAGCGCGCCGCAGCAGCTGGTGGTGAACAATACCGGCTCCCTGTCGCTCAATATCTCGCAGATCACCGTGACCGGAGATTTTTCCGAGTCCGATACCTGCTCCAGCCCGATCGCGCCCGGTGACGCCTGCGTGGTCGAGGTGTATTTCCTGCCTGCTGTTACGGGCGCGCGCAGTGGCGTATTGACGCTCTATGCCAATATCTCCTCCGGGCAGGTGACCGTACCGCTCTCAGGGACCGGCCTTGCCGCGCCTTCTATCATCCTCAATCCGGTGCAGGTCGATTTCCCCGCGACGACCATCGGCAGCACGTCTCCCGCCAGCAATGTGACGGTGTCGAATACCGGCGGCTCCACGGCGGCGCTTGCGAGCGAAACGGTGAGCGGCGATTTCTCCATCGCAGCCAATACCTGCGGCACCACGCTGACAGCGAATACCGGCTGCACCGTAAGCCTGGTCTTTGCGCCGACGGCTTCGGGCACGCGCACCGGCACGCTCACGGTGGTGGATAGTGCCGGGACGCAGACCGCCGCGCTCACCGGCACCGGGCAGTCCGTGCCGACGGATACGCTCTCGCCTGCGAGCCTGGCCTTTGCCGCGCAGGTGATCGGTACAGCCAGCGCCGGGCAGGCCGTCACCCTCACGAACAGCGGAGACCTGGCGCTGCAGCTCATTGCGACGCAGGTATCCGGAGCCTTCCAGGCCATCAATAATTGCGGGACCTCGCTCGCCGGTCATGCGAGCTGCGCCATCGTCGTCCAGTTCGTGCCTCAGGCCGTGGGCTCCACGCAGGGAACGCTCACCGTGAGTGACGCGTTGCGGGTGCAGACGATCAACCTGACGGGAGCCGGAGTGGCGCCTGCGGGCATTTCGGCCACACCCGTCTCGCTGAGCTTTGGCAACTATGCCATCGGCGCGACCAGCCCGCCGCAAACGGTGACGGTCACCAACAACGGAGGCATCGGGCTCAGCGCTCTGCAATATGCGGTCACCGGCGATTTCGCCCTGGCTTCTACTTCCGGCGGCTGCGGCAGTTCCCTCGGAGCGGGGAGCGCCTGCCAGCTCAGCCTGACCTTTTCGCCGACCCAGGCCGGGGCCCGCAGCGGTCAGCTCACCATCACCGCGGCGGAGCTTTCTTCTCCACTCGAGGTCGCGCTCAGTGGCAGCGGGGAGGATTTCTCCCTGCAGGTCAGCGGCTCCTCGACGGCTACGATCACCAGCGGACAGACGGCCAGTTATCTTGTCCAGGTCATTCCGGTCAATGGATCGACCGGCACCGTTTCCCTGAGCTGTGCCGGCGCACCGGTGAATGCCACCTGTGTCATCAATCCCGCAACTGTGGCCCTGAATGCGAATGCTACTGCCTCGGCAACGGTGACGGTGGAAACCGGCGTGGCCGATACGGCCATGGATGGCCGGAGCCGCGCCCTGATGCCGCGCGCCTCGCCCCTGCTGCTTGCCGTGGCTCTGCCGTGGCTGGCGGTCCGCCGCCGCAAAACCGCTCCGGCTGCCCGACGGATGCTCTCCCTTTTGGCATTGTTTGTGCTTTTTCTTGCCCCTGTCGCCTGCGGGGTGAGCGCAAGCGGAGGCTCGGGTGGAGCGGGAGGCGGTGGTACCACGTCGGGTAACAGTACGCCCTCAGGAACCTATACGTTGACTGTTACCGGAAGCGCGCCGGGAGTAACTCATACCGCCAGCCTTACGCTTACAGTCGAGTAAAGCCGGAGGGGTAGAATGTGCAGAGGTATAAGCGCGCTCTAAAATCAGAGCCGGCAGCATGTTGCCAGCTCACTTTTGGCAAGGAGTATGTTTCGCTGGAATCGCGGCATCCCCTCTGGTATGGACGCGCCGGCTCTTTTACTTATGCGTAGGCAACTGGTTCTGGCCTCCGGCGTGTTTTTCCTCGTGCTCTCGCAGCTCGGGATGGCGCAAACTTCTACGTCTACGGATCCTTACTCCTCGACCACCGATAGCTCGCAGAGCGAATGCTCCGATCCGATGCTTTCAAGCTCGGCAGCCTGCCAGAGTGCCACGCAGCAGGGAAGCAGTGGAGCGTATGGCCAGGGCATGACTGGGACGAGTGCCTCCCAATCCGGTTTGGGGAGCACGCAGAACGGCCTGGGCCAGACTCAGAATTACAACGACACCTCCGCTCTTGGCATGCAGGTGGCACGCCAGCAGCAGCTCGGCGAGCGCCTTCCCGCGCAGCCGTTGACGGAGTTCCAGAAGTTCGTCGCCGGCACCACCGGGCAGATGCTGCCTATCTTCGGAGCCAGTCTCTTTCAGAACGGGCCTTCGACCTTCGCTCCTGTGGATCAGACCCCGGTGCCTCCGGATTACGTCATCGGCCCCGGCGATCTGCTGCGTATCCGGGTGTGGGGGCAGGTGAACTTCACCGCCAACGTCCGTGTGGATCGCTCCGGAGAGATTTACCTGCCGCAGGTTGGGCCCGTGCATGTGGCCGGGCTGCCTTTCCAGGTTCTCGATCAGCATGTTCGTCAGGCCGTTGCCCGCGTCTACCGCAACTTCGATCTCACCGCGGACATCGGCCAGATTCGCGCCGTGCAGGTCTATGTGGTGGGACAGGCTCATCGCCCCGGCACCTATACCATCAGCTCGCTCAGCACACTGGTCGATGCGCTCTTCGCCAGCGGCGGTCCTTCGGTCAATGGTTCACTGCGTCATGTCTACCTGAAGCGCGGCGGCCAGACGATCGCGGACTTCGATCTCTATGACCTGCTGGTCAAGGGGGACAAGTCGAAGGATGTGAAGGTCGAATCGGGCGACGTGATTTACATTCCGCCGGCCGGTCCTCAGGTGGCGCTTACCGGCGCGGTGCGCCGCCCTGGTATTTATGAGCTGCGCGGCGATACCAACATCGAGGAGATACTCTCTGCCGCAGGTGGCGCCTCGACGGTTGTTGCGGGTAGCCGTATTTCGATCGACCGCATTGCCGATCACCAGCAGCGGCAGGCTATGGAAGTAGCCTATGATCCGACCGGTCTTTCCACGGTGCTGGAAGGTGGAGATGTGGTGCGGCTGCTCTCCATCGTGCCCAGCTATCAGAAGACGGTGACCCTGCGCGGCAATACCGCCAATCCTGGCCGCTTCGCCTGGCACGAAGGCATGCATCTTGCGGATCTGATTCCGGACAAGGACTCGCTGCTTACCCGCAACTATTGGTGGAAGCGCGCGCAGCTGGGTCTTCCCGCTCCCGAGTTCGAACCGGTGCCGTATCTCACGGCGCAGTCGCAGCCAAATACTTCCGTCGACCTGCGTTTCCGCGCACAGTCGCTGGCGCGCAAGCTGCCCGACTGCCTCTACGTGGACAATGCGGGCAGCGGCAGCGGCGCGGAGAGCGCCCTGGCGACCAATACTCGCCCCTGTATCTACGATCCCAATTCCGCCAAGGCCCAGACAGCCAAAGCCAATAACTCCAGCACAAGCGATGTGCCCGCGAACTCCGCGTGGCTGAACTATGCCACTGAACCGGGCAGCGGCCAGGATGCAGGTACACTCGGCGCCATCAGCGGCGCGCAGCCCACCGATGCGCTCGGCTGGCCCATCGATCCGCAGGACCACGCCGCGAATGAAGGCACGGTACCAGAGCGTGAAGCCGGCCTGGTGCAGCAGAAGACCGCGCTGCCCGGTGAGCACCGTACCACGGTGCAGCTGTCGGCGCCTGAGATCGACTGGAGCTACGCAGTCATCGAGCGGCTCAACAAGGACAATCTCAAAACTTCGCTCATTCCTTTCGATCTGGGCAAGCTGGTCCTCGAGCACGATCCCGGCCAGAACCTCGCGCTTGAGCCGGGAGATGTCGTCAGCATCTTTTCGCAGGCTGATATCCATGTGCCGCTCGCGCAGCAGACCAAGTTCGTTCGCCTCGAGGGAGAGTTCGTCCATGCCGGTGTCTACAGCGTGAAGCCCGGCGAGACGCTGCGCCAGCTCGTCGAGCGGGCCGGTGGCCTGTCGCCCGATGCCTACCTCTATGGCTCGCAGTTCACGCGCGAATCCACGCGCGTCATCCAGCAGGAGCACCTCGACCAGTACATCTCCCAGATCCAGCTGGAAATCTCCCGCGGCACTCTGGCAGAGACCTCCTCGGCGGTTGCCTCGGCGCAGGATATTGCCAGCGCCAACGCCGCTCTGATTGCCGGACGCGAGCTGATCAGCAAGCTGCAGCAAATCCGTGCCACCGGTCGTATGGTGCTGCAGGTCAAGCCGGATAGTGCGGGCATCGCATCGTTGCCCGATCTGCCGCTTGAGGACGGGGATGCGTTCATCGTGCCGTCGCGCCCGGCCGGTATCAACGTCGTCGGCTCGGTCTATGACCAGAACTCCTACGTCTTCCATTCCGGCAGCAAGCTCGCCGATTATCTCCGCCTGGCCGGTGGCCCCAACCGCGAGGCGGATCGCAAGCACATCTTCCTGATCCGCGCCGATGGCTCGGTCATCAGCCGCCAGGCAGCCAGCAGCGTGTGGGGGAACACCTTCGACGCCACGCCCGTCTATCCAGGGGATACGGTAGTGGTTCCGGAGAAGACCTTTGGGCCAACGAAATTGCGCGGTTTCCTTGAATTCTCGCAGCTCTTCTCGCAGCTGGCCCTGGGAGCGGCGGCCATCTCGGTCATTTAGTCGAAAGAGTCTCGTAATGTGTCGGAGGGCGGCCTTCGCCCGCTCTCCGGGAAGGGCAGAAGTATGAACGACTGTGTCATTGTCACGGGGGGAGCCGGGTTTATCGGCTCTAACTTCGTGCTGCAGTGGGTTGCGAACACGGAGTCCGAAGTGGTCAACCTCGATGCGTTGACCTACGCGGGCAATCGTGGCAACCTCACTTCGCTCGACGGCAATCCGCGGCACAACTTTGTCCGGGGCGATATCTGTGATGCTTCCCTGGTCGCCTCGCTCTTCGAGCGTTTCCAGCCGCGAGCCATTTTGCACTTTGCGGCTGAAAGCCACGTCGACCGCTCCATCACCGGTCCTGATGCCTTCGTCCAGACCAATGTCTTCGGCACCTTCACGCTGCTCCAGGCCGCGAAGCAGTACTGGGAGAAGCTGCCTGCCGGAGATAAAGAGCGCTTCCGTTTCCTCCACGTCTCTACCGACGAGGTCTACGGCACGCTTGGTCCTGACGATCCTGCTTTCTCTGAGACCACGCCCTACGCGCCCAACAGTCCCTATGCCGCGTCAAAGGCAGGTTCCGACCATCTCGTGCGCGCCTATCACCACACCTATGGTCTGCCCACGCTCACGACCAACTGCTCGAACAACTACGGCCCCTTCCAGTTCCCGGAGAAGCTCATCCCGCTGATGATCCTCAACGCGCTTGAGGGCAAGCCGTTGCCGGTTTATGGGGATGGCCTCAATATTCGCGACTGGCTCTTCGTCGAAGATCACTGCACGGCGATTCGCACCGTACTGGAGCGCGGCCGCCTGGGCGAGACCTACAACGTGGGAGGCAACAGCGAGCGCAATAACATCCACGTGGTGCACACCATCTGCGACCTGCTCGATGAGCTTCGTCCGGACGCCGCTATCGGCAGCCGGCGCGGTCTGATTACCTATGTAAAGGATCGTCCAGGCCATGATCGCCGTTATGCGATCAACGCCGACAAAATTTCGACCGAGCTCGGCTGGAAGCCGTCGGAGAATTTTGAGTCCGGCATTCGCGCCACGGTCACCTGGTACCTCGAGCATCTCGATTGGGTGAATGAGATCCGCTCCGGCGCGTACCAGCAATGGATCGAACTGAACTATAAGGAAAGGCTTGGGGCAGAAAGGCTCTCGCTATGAAGGGAATCATTCTCGCCGGTGGTTCGGGCACGCGTCTCTATCCCGTTACGCACGTGGTCTCCAAGCAACTCCTGCCGGTCTATGACAAGCCGATGATCTACTACCCGCTCAGCACGCTGCTGCTGGCGGGTATTCGCGAGATCCTCATCATCTCCACGCCGCAGGACACCTCGCGTTTTGCCGAGCTGCTGGGCGATGGCAGCCGCTGGGGTATCTCGCTGAGCTACGCCGTGCAGCCCAGCCCGGATGGCCTCGCGCAAGCCTTTCTGATCGGCAAGGAGTTCATCGGCAACGATGCCTGCGCGCTCGTTCTCGGGGACAACATCTTCTATGGCCATTCGCTCTCCGGCCAGCTCAAGCGCGCTGCGGAGAGGACCAGCGGCGCTACCGTCTTCGCCTACCAGGTGCACGATCCCGAGCGTTACGGCGTGGTCGAGTTCGATGCGCAGGGCCGCGCGGTGAGTCTCGAAGAGAAACCCGAGAAGCCGAAATCGCATTTCGCTGTTACCGGTCTCTACTTCTACGATAACGACGTGGTGCAGATCGCCTCGGACCTCAAGCCCTCGCCGCGCGGCGAACTTGAGATCACCGATGTGAACAAGAAATATCTCGAAGCCGGCAAGCTCGATGTGGAGGTCATGAGCCGCGGCATGGCATGGCTCGATACCGGCACGCACGATTCGCTCTTCGAGGCCGGCATGTTCATCCAGACCATCGAGAAGCGGCAGGGCCTCAAGATTGCCTGCCCCGAAGAGATCGCCTACCGCTACGGCTACATCACGCGCGAAGCGCTCGCCGCCCTTGCCGCGCCGGTGCGGAAGAGCGGTTATGGGCAATATCTCCTGGCCCTGGCTGCCGATACGACTGTGATTCCCGAGGCTCTTTAGCACCATGACTGTGACAGAAACCGCCCTTCCGGGCGTGCTGCTCTTTACCCCGCGCGTCTTCTCCGATGCGCGCGGCGCCTTTTGTGAGACATACAACGAGCGCGTAATGCAGGAGGCTGGCCTGCCCACGCGCTGGGTGCAGGACAACTTCTCGGTCTCGAAGCAGGGCGTCGTCCGCGGCCTGCACTATCAGGTGGTCCAGCCGCAGGGGAAGCTCGTGCGCGTTGCCTTCGGCCGGGTGATCGATGTCGCTGTTGACCTGCGCCGGAGTTCGCCGCATTTCGGCAAGCATGTTGCCGTAGAGCTTTCGGACGAGAACGCAGCGATGCTCTGGATTCCGGCAGGCTTTGGCCATGGCTTCGCCGTGCTCTCCGAGCGCGCCGGTTTTGCTTATAAGGTCACGGACTATTACGCGCCGCAGGGCGAGCGGACCATTCTTTGGAATGATCCCGATCTGGCTATCGACTGGCAGATCGATACTGCGCAGGCCGTCGTCTCCGATAAGGATCAGCAGGGTCAGCGCTTTGCTTCGGCGGAGGTCTTCGCGTGAGTGCGGAGCAGCGCCCTCGCATTCTCATCCTGGGAGCAAACGGGCAGCTGGGACAGATGCTGCAACGCGTCTTCGCCGGAGACGGCGTTGTCGAGGCTCTCGGCCGCGACCGCTGCGATCTCGCCGATCTCGATCAGGTGCGCAATGCCGTAGCCTCCTTCGCACCGCAGCTCATTCTTAACGCGGCAGCGTACACCGCCGTAGATAAGGCCGAGTCCGAGCCGGAGCTGGCGGCGCGCATCAATGCCGAAGCTCCGGGAGTGCTCGCCGAAGAAGCAAAGAAGCGCGGAGCACTGCTGGTCCATTACTCCACGGATTATGTCTTTGACGGCAGCAAGCGCGGCCCCTGGGTGGAAGACGATCCAACCAGCCCGCTGAATGTCTATGGCGCAACCAAACTCGAAGGGGAGCGGAATATCCTCTCCGCCGGAGGGCGGGCGCTGATTTTCCGTACCAGCTGGGTGGTGAGCGCGGAGGGCAAAAACTTCCTGCGCACCATGCTGAAGCTTGGCGCCGAGCGGGATGAGCTCAGGATTGTGAACGACCAGTACGGCGCACCCACATCGACCCGCGCCATTGCCCAGGGCACGAAGGCAGTGCTCGCTTCCGCAGGGGTGGAGGGCGCAGGCGAGGATACAGAGGGCGGCGTTTATCACATGACCTGCGCCGGAGAGACCTCGTGGTCCGGCTTCGCCCAGGCAATCTTCGCCGCAGCTGGCCCGTCGCGGGAGCAAGGGTGGGCCACGGTGACCGGCATCCCCGGTTCGGAGTACCCCACGCCTGCCAGGCGGCCGGCAAACTCGGTGCTGTCCAATGAAAAGCTTGCGGCCCGCTTCGGAGTGAGCCTGCCCGCATGGGACGCCGAGATGCGGGGCATCCTGAAAACACTTGGGGTGGCACGCGGCTAGGCCGGGCCACCCCAAAATGTTTGCAGCATAAAGACGCGCTAGTAGGCGCCTTCGCGGTGGATCATCACAAAGACCGTCTTCAGCAGGATCTTCACTTCCATCCACAGGTTCCAGCGGGTCACGTATTTCACGTCGAGCTGCACGCGCTTCTCGTAGCTGAGGTCGCAGCGCCCCGAGACCTGCCATAGGCCGGTGATGCCGGGAAGCGCATAGGAGAACATCTGCAGGTACATGCCGTACTTGCTCTTCTCCTTGTCCACAATCGGACGAGGACCCACGATGCTCATCTCTCCAGCCAGGACATTCAGCAGCTGGGGGATCTCATCCAGGCTGGTAGAGCGCAGGAGATGTCCGATCGGCGTAATACGCGGATCGCGCTTCAGCTTATGGCATTCGGACCATTCGCGGCGCGCCTCGGCATCCGTGCTCAGATACTGCTCGAGCAGCCGGTCGCTGTCCTGGTACATGGTGCGAAACTTCCACACGTAGATCGGTTTCTGGAACTGGCCCAGGCGGCGGTGCCGATAGAGCGCAGAGCCGCGCGAAGTGGCGCAGATGGCAAATGCGATCAATAGGCTCAGCGGGAGCAGAATGGGCAGCGTCAGAAAGATGATCGTCAGCTCAATCGCTGGTTTGATGAATCGATAGGCAAAAGAGGCGATCGGGAGATTGGCCGGGACAGCCAATGGCTGTACGGCGGCAAACTCCGGATAAACAACGTCGCTGCGCTGCGCATCCTCGGGGTAGCCAACTTCAGAATTAAAAAGCTCTGGTGTCGCCATGCGCTTGATGAGTAAGAGTGAATCGAGTCTTACGGGTGAGAGAGTGTGAACTCGTTAAGTGCTCTTCGATTCCGGTAACCGAGTGGCAATCAAGAAAGATCTCTTCGTATCGAAAATCTCTTATCTGAGAGACAGGACGCTTCTGTTACAGGATCGTTCCAGGCAAAATGCGATGTGGGGTGCCATTCGAGAGCGGTGCCTCAGCGGCCTCAGGAATGCCTGCTCCGAAATGAAACAGAAATACGGCTTTAGTTTGGTATGGCTGCTGGCTTCTCTGGTGCTGGCCGCTGGCTTCTATTCTGCTTACCGGGTTTGCGTGGCAAAACCCTTCGTCTTCCGGGTTATCGGCGCCTTTTTCTGGGACGCTTTCGATCTTTATCCGCTTAAGCGGAGACCGCGTTGAACGTGCACGCGCGTGTCCCGCAAATAGAGGTCAACCCTGTCTGGCCAATCCGGTATCTAGGAAATACTCTTGAATATCCGGCCAGATCGGAACGAGCCCTTTCATCGTATCTGTCAATCAGGCGGAAGTAAACAGTGCACTTCCCTTCGACGACCCGTACTGGAACATGGTAAGCAACTGTATGGTCGAGAGATGACCGTTTTGTAACTGCGAGAGAACAGATTATGTTCTCCGGTCACCAGAGCATGGTGATCAGGGGAAAATTCTTCTGCTTTTCTCCCTGATTTCTCCGGCTTGTAAAGAGGGATGCGTGCTTCCGGGGCCGGGGATGCGCCAATTTATAATTTTGCTGTCGCAGTTCGTATACAGGGAGTGAGATGACCGTGAAGGAACGAGTAGCAGGCGAAGAAGTCCGCCGGGTCGCCGACCTGGCCCACCTGCAGCTGACCCCGCAGGAAGAACAGGCCATGCAGCGTGATCTGAGCTCCATCCTCGATTACGTCGGGCAGCTCAATGAGCTGGATACCGCCAACATCCCACCGATGGCCCAGGTGGCCGAGGTGCTGCAGGCGTCGGCCGCGCAGGATGCCCTGCGTGCCGATCAGCCCCGCCCCTCTCTTGAGCGGGATCGTGTCATGAAAAGTGCGCCGGATTCCGATGGCGTCTTCTTCAAGGTCCCCAAGGTTATTGAGCGCTAACGCGCTCGCACCGGGCATGCGGTGCCCTCACCCGCGTTACGCGAGGACGAAGAAAGCATATGTCGAAGAATCTTGTTGAAGCTGGATTGCCGAAGATCTCCGAGGCCCTGGCGAGCCTCTCTGGCCGGAGCGAGACCGCGGTTGCGCTGACCGAGCGCTGCTTGTCCGCCATCGAGGCCAAGGACGGCGTGGTGAATGCCTACCTTTCCAGGGATCGTGATGGCGCGCTGGCCCAGGCCCGCCGTGTGGATGCCGGTGAAGTCACCGGACCGCTGGCCGGCATTCCCATCGGAATCAAGGATGTCCTCGCCGTCGAAGGCCAGCCGGCCACGGCCGGCTCGAAGATTCTCGAGGGCTACCATCCGCCCTATACGGCCACTGCCGTCCGCCGCCTCCAGGAGGCTGGCGCCGTGCTGCTCGGCAAGATCAACTGCGACGAATTTGCCATGGGCTCGTCGAACGAGAACTCGGCCTATGGTCCGGTCCGCAATCCGCACGATACCGACCGCGTTCCTGGCGGTTCGAGCGGCGGTTCGGCTGCAGCAGTGGCCGCGGGCATGGCCCTGGCTACGCTCGGCACCGATACCGGCGGCTCCATCCGCCAGCCGGCATCGTTCTGCGGCGTGGTGGGGCTGCTGCCGACCTATGGCCGCGTCTCGCGTTATGGACTGATCGCCTTTGCCTCATCGCTGGATCGCATCGGCCCCTTTACCTCTTCGACGCGCGATGCCGCGCTGGTGCTGGGCGCCATCGCCGGACACGATCCGATGGATGCCACCTCGTCCACTGCGCCGGTGCCGGATTACACCGCATCGATCGATCGTGGCGTTGCCGGTCTGCGCCTCGGTGTGCCGGCCGAGTACTTCGCCGAAGGCCTGGATCCGGAGGTGCGCCGTCCCGTCGAGGAGACAATCGAAAAGCTGCGTGCGGCCGGAGCCGAAATTGTGCCGGTCTCGCTGCCGCACACCCGCTATGCGGTGCCGACGTATTACGTCATCGCGACTGCCGAGGCCAGCTCCAACCTCGCCCGCTTCGATGGTGTCCGCTACGGCTATCGTGCCGCGGATGCAAAGACGCTCTCGGACATGTACCGCCTCTCGCGCGAAGGCGGCTTTGGTCCTGAGGTCAAGCGTCGTATCCTGCTCGGCACCTATGTGCTCAGTGCCGGATACTACGACGCCTATTACAAGAAGGCTCAGCAGGTCCGCCGTCTGCTCACCGACGACTTCCTTACCGCCTTCGGCCAGGTGGACGCGATCCTGACTCCCACCGCGCCGACCGCTGCCTTCAAGCTGGGGGAGAAGACCGACGATCCGATGGCCATGTACCTTGCCGATATCTACACGGTGACGGCGAGCCTTGCCGGCATCTGCGGCCTGTCGGTTCCGTGCGGTACGACCAGCGATGGTCTGCCGGTCGGTCTGCAGATCCTCGGCAAGCACTTCGATGAGAGCACGCTCTTCCGTGTCGGCCAGGCCGTCGAAAACCTGCCGCGTTAGGCCGTATCCACATAGAGAGGCAGAAGAAATTAAAACTTGCTACTGCATGGTCATCCCGGCCGGAGCCTCCTTCTTACTTTGTCATCCCGACCGAAGCGCAGCGAAGTGGAGGGACCTGCGGTTCTGTTTAGCCCGCAACACTCCAGCTCGCGACCAGAGGGAGCGGGGGCCGAAGGCAGATTCGCCCTGCGCGCAGCAGTTCAGCGGCCTTCGCGCAGGCGGATGGCCAATCTGTCAGGCAGTCCCGCGGCGACGATGCGAGCCTGTGCCTGCTTTACGTTGTACGGTACGCGGCAGTATGTCACCGTCATCTGCGCATCGTCGTAGATAGCAAAGGCCGCGCGCCAGTCGCCGTCTCGCGGCTGGCCTACCGATCCCGGATTGATGAGGTAACGGCCATTCTCGCGCAGCGGCATTTCGAACTCTTCCGCCTTATCCCGTGAGCCGTACTGCGGCGCCAGCCGGAACCACTCCTGCCCATTGGTGGCGAAGCCGCCCTGCAGGTGTGTGTGGCCGAAGAAGTTGATCCGCGTCTTCGCGTCATGCAGCGGAGCCCACGCGTCGCGCACCGTGGTGACGTATTGGTCCTCGTCGAGCAGGGAACCGTGCGCGCAGCTCACATTCGGACCATCCGGATGAAGGGGGCCGCAGGGAATCTCGCGCAGCCACTGCGTGTGCTCGGCGGAGAGAACGATGCGGGTCCAGCGGGCTGCTCGTCCGGCGATAGGATTGAAATCCTCGATGCCGTCGAGCCCGCTGCAGGCGCGATCATGATTGCCGCGCACGAAGACGTTGCCCAGTCCGCGCACGCGATCGATGACTTCGTTCGGGTTGGCTCCATAGCCCACCACATCGCCCAGGTTCCACACCGCATCATGCGCCGGTGCCAGAGCCAGGACTGCGTCCAGGGCATCGAGATTGGCGTGAATATCGGAGAGGATGAGAACGCGCATGAATGCAACGAGGCCCAAAAATAGGGATAAGACGACCTCTCCCAATCTATTCCCATCCGCTGCGGATGGAAAGCATCTTTCCCGGTGTCACCTTCTAGCTGATCCGGGCGATATGGCCGGTTTCGACCTCGCGCAGAGGAAGGGCTTCGCTCTCGTGGCTGCGCTCAAGCGTTGCCAGTGGCTGATGAATATCGGTCTCCATGGTCGGAATCGCTCCCAGCAGCGCGCGGGTGTAAGGATGCGCCGGCCGTGAAAAGAGCGTCGCGCGCGAAGCCTCTTCGAGCAGCAGGCCATGGCGCATCACTGCGACGCGGTCGGAAACCTGCGAGACCACGGCCAGGTCATGCGAAATAAAGAGCATGGCCAGCCCGAAGCGCTCGCGCAGGCTGGCCAGCAGTTCGAGAATCTGCTTCTGCACCGTCACGTCCAACGCCGTCGTCGGTTCGTCGGCGATCAGCAGTCTTGGCCGGTTGGCGATGGCCATGGCGATCATGATGCGCTGCCTCTGTCCGCCCGAGAACTGGTGCGGATAATCCTGCGCCCGCCGCGCCGGATCGGGCAGCGCGACAGCGCTCATCGCTTCCAGCACCGCTTCACGCACCTGGCTCCGCGGTTTTTCCGGCTGATGCGTGCGGATCGCCTCGGCAATCTGCTCGCCCACCGGCATCACCGGGTTCAGCGCGGTCATCGGCTCCTGGAAGATCATGGCCATCTCGCGCCCGCGCAGGCGGCGCATTGGTTCGGCACGCAGTTGCAGAAGGTCTACCGGGCCTGCATTCTGGCTTGTGAATCGAATCGAGCCTTCGGTCTGCGCGGCGGGGCCGAGCAACTGCATGACCGCCAGTGCCGTCACTGATTTGCCCGAGCCGGATTCGCCGACCAGCCCCAGCACCTCGCCTTCGTCGAGATGCAGAGAGAGGCTGCGTACGGCCTCGGCTGCGCCAAAACGCACAGAGAGACGATCGATCTCAAGCAGGGAAGCCACGCCTCCATACTAACGGCTGCGCGCAGGGCGGGACTGGCCGTCCAGGCCTTTCGCCTTCAGCTCCCGCACCCGCTGGTCGCGAGCCGGCATCCGCGAGCCGGCTCGTTGTTCTCACGGATCAAGAGAGAGTCCGGGTGCCCCGTCCAAGCTCTGCTTGGGCGGGAGGCGATAAACCCGGATGTCCTATGCAGGCCAGCAGCTGGCTTGGGTGGGAAGGCAGGAAGCCATAGGCAGATATGCTGAAAGAGACGCATGCCGCAGCCCTCCCCCATCCCCTCTTCTTCTTCGTGCTGGAGCAGCCCGGCCTTTCTTCTCGCGCTCTTTGCCGCGTTGCTCGCCTTCGTCGTGCAATCGGGTGAGATCGGCACCGCGGACACCATGCATCGCCTGCAGTCCACGCATGCCTTCTGGACCTCCGAGCCGCCCGTCTTTCCGAATGAGTATCCCGAGTTCGGCATCCATGGCCACAACGGCACGCTGCAAAGCTGGTACGGCATCGGCCAGTCTCTGCTCATGCTGCCTGCCGATATCGTCGGCACCGGCATCGCGCACCTGCCCGTCTTCCGTAATTACACGGACGATCCAAGTATCCGCAACATCGTCGTCAGTTATTCCACCAGCATGTTGCTCGCCGTGCTCACGGCGCTGCTCTGCCTGCGCTTTCTGGGCCAGTTGCGTTTTACGCCGCGACAGGCTGTGCTCGGCACGCTGGCCCTGATGCTCTGCACCACGCACCTGCACTACACGCAGAACCTGATGGAGAACAACTACATCTTCCTGCTCACGCTCGCCGGCTTCTCGTGGCAGCTTGCGTGGGTAGAAGATGGGCGCCGTCGCGATCTTCTTCTGGGTGCGGCCGCGTTAGGACTCAATCTCCTCACGCGTCTCACCACCGGCCTCGATCTGCTGGCCTGCGGATTGTTTGTGCTGCTGGTGCTGTTTGCGAAAGAAGGCGCAGGCCGAAAGCTCTTTGTGCGCCTGCTCGGTTATCTCCGCATGGCTGTCCCTGTCTATCTTTTCTTCGGCCTGCTCGATCGCCTCTACCAGTTCTACCGCTTCGGTTCTTTCGCCGGGACCTATGTTGGCATCGTTGCCCGCGAAGCGCGCCTGCGCGATCCGAGCCTCCCTGTAACCTACCCCTTCGAGAAGCCATTTCACGAAGGCTTCTTCGGCCCGCTCTTCGCGCCCGAGAAGTCGATCTTTCTCTTCGATCCGCTGCTGGTGCTGATGCTCCTGCTCATCGTTATCGGCTGGCGCCGCTTCGATCGCACCGTGCGCGCTTATCTCCTTGCCGGTTTCGCGCTGCTGCTCGGCTATCTCTGCTTCTACGCACGCTACACCGTGTGGAGCGGCGACTTTGCCTGGGGAGATCGCTATGTCTCAACGGCTGTCGAGCTCGCTTCGCTGCTCGCTGTGCCGTTGCTGCTGCGTCATCGCACCGCGTTTGCCGCATGGATCTATCGCGCCGGGCAGTTCATCGTCGGTGCAGCTCTCGTCGTGCAGCTGGTCTCGCTCGCCTTCTGGCTCCCGCTCGAGATATATCAGATGGAGACCCTCGGCCATCCCACCTTCGTCATCGCGCTGCGCATGAAGAATATCGCCGCCTTCGCGCTTGGCAGAATGCAGGCCTGGGGACTCAACACGCAGGCCATGACCGAAGACGCATGGGACTACGTACACATCACCACGTGGAATTTCTTTCCTTTCCTGCTGCATCGCGTCGGCGTAGCTCCGGCCTGGGTCGATCACGTGGCACTTGCCGTATGGCTGGCTGCGCTTGCCGGAGGGATCGCAATTCTTGTGCGGCTGCTGCGCCTTCCCGCGTTAAGGAGCGGGAAGACCGCCTGATTTCTCGCGCTCTTTGTAACGTTGTTGGTTGCAAATGGCGGATCTGGCGGAACGTGTTCTCTGGGAATCTACGCATGCCCTGGCAGGCGCGATTTCTGCACGGTCCGCATCTCTCATGGAGCTCGCTCGAGCGGGGCTACGGGTAAATCTCCCAGGTGCGGAAAAGGTGTTCGTGCTTCTCCATGTCGACGCGTTCCCCATGGAAGCGAACGCCTTCAGCGCGGAGGCGGGCTCGCTGCTCGAGCGCAGCGGCTCCGTCGAGTTTAATCTCGCCTCCCGCCCCGAGCACGCGATGCCAGGGAAGCTGATCGGGGAGTTCGGTGCGAAGCAGGCGCGCTACGGCGCGATGATACTGCGGATAGCCGGCGGCAGCGGCAACCTTGCCGTAAGTACTCACCTTGCCGGCAGGGATCGCGAAGATCATGCGGCGAAACGCGTGGTCGCGCAGCTCTTCCGGACGCGATGCATCGCGCAGCAGGCGACGCTTGGCCTTCTGCGTCCCGAGCTGGTCGAAGGCGACGCGGACCGCGCGCTGCGGCTTCGGCACCGATTTTGTTTTCGTAGATTTCGCCACGCGCCACTATTGTCGCAGCTCCCCGCGCAGCCGACTACCTGGCCTGGGAGCAACAAGCGGCCATCGGCAGGAGAACGAAGACTCCCCACCCACGCCGAAAACGATGGTGGGCCCACCAGGACTTGAACCTGGAACCAACGGATTATGAGTCTCGGCTCAACTGCGTATGTCTATGAAAACTAAGAGTCGGCGAGCATAATTGAGAGTAGCCTTAAGTAGTTGGGGATACGTAGTTTAGAGCAGTTTGGCATAGTCAATCTGAGCTGATGTATGTACCTCTGCTGTACCTCAAAAAGGGTAAAACGCATTTCAGCGCGTCTGTAAGGCGACTGGGTTTCCAATTTCCAATTTGCGAATTGGAAATATTTTTGACATCATACTCGTGTCATGCTTGGTCAAGATATAGCGCTTCTTTTGAAGCTCAGCTTAAGAGATGGCCCACGAGTCCTCGCGAAGGACCTCGCTCAAGAGCTTTGTTTAGCCCCTTCCGAGGTATCGAAGTCGCTCAGTCGATGTAGCGTAGCAGGACTCCTCTATATCTCTGACATCGAGAAGAGGGTCAATCGGTCCGCGCTTCTGGAATTCCTCACTCACGGGCTGAAGTATGTTTTTCCACCCGAGAGGGGTTCATTGACGCGCGGAGTGCCGACGGCCATTTCAGCGGAACCGCTCAAATCGGCTTTTGTGGCGAGTGATGAGCCTCCCGCCGTATGGCCCTATGCCGAAGGATCGGTCCGTGGCCTTGCATTCAGCCCGCTATACAAAGGTGCCCCGAAAGCTGCACTGCTGGATAGTAGGTTTTATGAACTCCTCGCAGTATGCGATGCCATTCGAGGCGGGAAAGTACGCGAAAGAACGCTGGCTATTGATTATCTGAAAAAGGCCCTGCACTAGATGCCAACGCGCGATCCTAATCTAGCTCTGCTGGAAGAGGCTGCCGAAAAGCTTGCTCCCTTCCTGAACGAGATCGTCTTCGTCGGCGGTGTCACGCTGGGGATTCTCATCTCCGATCCAGCATCGGCTCCCATCCGTAATACGAGCGATGTTGATGTGATTGCCGAGATTGTTACCTATGCGGACTACATCGAGTTCTCCGAGCGCTTGCGCGAGCAAGGCTTTAGCGAAGACATGGGTGAAGGAGCTCCTACTTGTCGTTGGAAGAGCGGGGCTCTCACGTTGGATGTGCTCGCTATCAGAGAAGAGGTGCTTGGATACACCAACATCTGGTACGAGAGCGCCCTCAATAACCCCATGCCCATTGAATTGAGTTCGGGACGATCGGTTCAAATCATCAAAGCCCCGTTCTTTCTGGGAACAAAGATGGAGGCTTTTCGAGGTCGCGGACAAAGTGATTTCGCAGCCAGTCACGACCTTGAGGACTTCATTGCAGTAATCGAAGGCCGGGATGAACTGCTTGCCGAAATTGAAGAATGTCCCACAGACCTGCGCGGCTATCTGGCGCAAGCTGCCCAGTCACTCCTTGGCGAGTCCCTCTTCAAAGATGTGCTACCAGGATTCGTTCTTGATGACGGCCGAGTCCCGCTCATCCTAGACCGCTTGGCCAAGATCGCACAGACAGGCTCCCAATGAAGCTACTCTCGAATACCGGCAATGAACGTGTCGTCGATGAACTTCGCTCCCTCGCTGAGGGGGCTTCACTCAGTGCTGCCTCTACAGCATTCTCGATATTCGGGTTCTCCGCGCTTCACGCTCAACTGCGCTCACTCAGAGCATTTCGTCTGCTCATTCCTCAAGCCGAGGTTGAACGCTTCGTTCTTGGAGAGTCCGCTGATCGCAGCCTGAGGAACCAACTCAAGACGAAATGGCTGGCAGCCGAATGCCTGGCGTTCCTCCAAAACAAAGGACAGATTGCCGAGCTGCCTGCTCCTCTTCTGCAGTCTGTGCTCATTCTGGCTGATCCTAACCTGGGTCTGCTTAAAGCCATCAATGGGGATTGCTCGATCACGACTTCGGGCCTGGGCCTGTCACCCTACGAGGGCGTCTCTCTGATCCAAAGTGCCGATACCCCGGCAGAAGCGCGGATGCTGGATCAATGGTTCTCGAAACTTTGGGAGCGTGGACACCGGACAACCGGAGCTCACCGGCTATCTGAGGTCCTAGCCTCACTGACTGAAAATACATCGGCGGATCTGCTTTACCCACTGGCTCTCCTCCACATGCTGAACGGAACGATGGAGATCTTCGATGAAGATCGGATCGTCAATGCGGCGACCGGAATTCAGGAGACCGCCGTCTGGCAGCGTCTCTATCGTTTTCAACGTGACGCAGTGATCGGGGCAATCGACAAGATCGAGCGGTTTGGTGGATGCATCATTGCTGACAGCGTAGGTCTGGGTAAGACATTTGAAGGTCTCGCGGTCATCAAGTATTACGAGTTGCGCAACCAGCGTGTGTTGGTGCTTTGCCCGAAGCGCTTGCGTGACAATTGGACTCTCTACCGCCGTTCCAGCGATATCCGCAACATACTTTCGGCAGACCGTTTCCACTACGACGTGCTGAATCACACCGATCTCTCTCGCGAGAGCGGCCATTCCGGCGAGATCGACCTTTCCTACGTCAATTGGGGCAATTACGACCTGGTTGTGATCGACGAATCACACAATTTCCGGAACAAGAATGCTCACCGCGAACACGACACTCGGTATGACCAGTTGATGAAGCGGATCGTTCAGTCCGGCGTAAAGACCCGCGTGCTGATGCTCTCGGCAACTCCAGTGAATAATCGTCTCGCTGACCTTAAGAACCAGATTGCCTTCGCCACTGAGGGACGCGATGATGCCCTCGAAAAACAGGGAATTCAGAGCATCGAGACGACGGTTCGGCGCGCGCAGGCTCAATTCAATGCGTGGCTGAAAACCCCCGAAGCAGAACGCACTCCGGCGCGCCTGATGGACATGATCGGTTTCGATTACTTCAAGCTGCTAGACCTGCTGACTATCGCTCGCTCTCGCAAGCACATCCAGAAGTATTACGGCACGGAAGAGTCAGGCACCTTCCCCAACCGACTAGCGCCAAAGAACATCAAGGCCGATGTTGATGTACAGCGTCAATTTCCGGCAGTCCGCGATATCAACGACGAGATCCGCCAGCTCAATCTCAGCGCTTATGCCGTCATGCGCTATGTCTTTCCTCACAAGAAAGCGGCGTATGAGCGCCGGTATGCAACATCGATTCGTGGAGGAGAGAGCACTTTCCGCCAGGCGGATCGTGAAGAGAGCCTCATTCACTTGCTGCGTGTGAACATGCTGAAGCGGATGGAGAGCTCTGTCGTTTCATTTGGGCTCACGGTGGAGCGGCAGCTTGCAGCGGTGGATGATCTGTTGGAACAGCTTGAACGCCAGCAGGAAACAACGGGAGAAGAACTTTCGCCCGATGACCTCTCCGACGACGATGCTGCGTTGGAACCGCTCACCATCGGTAGCAAAATCAAAGTACTGCTCGCGGACGTCGATCGTATTAAGTGGGCGCAAGAGTTGCGCGAAGACCAAGAGCGGCTCTCGTCTCTGCTTGAGGAGGCAGAATGCATCGCCCCAGAGCGCGATGCCAAGTTGCAAGAGCTGAAGCGCTTCATCCTGGAGAAATGCGGTTCCCCTTTCAACGAGGGTAACCGCAAGCTACTGGTGTTTACAGCATTCGCAGATACGGCGGACTACCTCTATCGCGAACTCGCGCCGTGGGCAAAGGCTGAGCTCGGAATCGATAGCGGCCTGGTGACTGGAACGGGACATAACCGTTCGACCTTGCCACGTCTCCGCGCTGACTTCACAGGCGTTCTGACAGCTTTTTCTCCTCGATCCAAAGAGCGTCCTGAGCAACTAGCTTCGGACGGTGACATTGACTTGCTCATCGCGACCGACTGCATCTCTGAGGGGCAGAATCTGCAGGACTGCGACACGGTGGTGAACTATGACATTCACTGGAACCCCGTTCGCATCATTCAGCGGTTTGGTCGTATCGATCGCCTCGGCTCGCGCAACGCTTCGATCCAGCTCGTCAACTTCTGGCCGAACATGGAGTTGGAAGAGTACATAGGCCTGGAGCAGCGCGTCAGCGGTCGCATGGTGTTGCTCGATGTGTCCGCGACTGGCGAAGAGGACCTTATCCGCCAGCAGGCCCGCGATGCAATGAATGATCTGGAGTACAGGAGGAAGCAACTCCTGCGCCTCCAAAGCGCGGTACTTGATCTTGAAGACCTGTCGAATGGCATCTCGATCACTGACCTTACCTTGAACGATTTCCGTCGCGATCTGGCTGCGTTTCAGAAGCAGAATCCGGGAGTGCTTGAGAGTCAGCTTCCTGGCCGGCTCACTCCGATATTTAGCGACGGAGACGAGTTGCTCCCTGGAGCCATCTTCTGTTTGCAGGCTGCAGGGGAGGCTGCGTTGGAGGCGGTTGAGCCGGGTTATCCGCTCGCCCCGTACTACCTCGTATATGTGGGCGACGACGGACGCATTGTGCTGCCGTACACGCAGGCTCGCCAGACGCTCGCTTGCCTTAAGCGGGCATGTTCACCAGCCGTAACTCCGGCAGAGGTACAAGTGGCGTCGTGGAGAGCCTTCGACCGGCGAACCGGATCGGGCGAGCGGATGGAGCACTATCAGGGGCTACTCGCCAAGGCCATCGCACACATCACGGGCAAGCGCGAGGAACGCGCTATTGCTAGCCTTTTTTCGCGTGGCGGGACGCATGCCTCCAGCGGCGAGTTTGCGGGGATGGACGATTACGAGGTCATGACGATCCTGGTCGTGCTGCCGCATGAGTGAGCCTTCAACACCGGTCGATACTCCCGCTCTGCCAGGCATCGAAAGCGTCTATGCGGCTTTGGAGCTTCCTGCTGAGGCAGCGCTCAACCAGCGCGTTCCCAAGAAGCTTTTCCTGGAGCAGCTTGCTGCGCAGTCGGGAACCACCGCCGCCGATAAGAAGCTGGTTCGGGAGGACCTGGAAGAGTTTCGCTGGCTTGCTTCGCTCAAGCCCGTCTCTACCGGGCTGGCCGCCTATGCCGATGACATCCGCGAGTACACGGAGATCGCAGTGCTCGCTATCGTGACCCGTGCCGAAAACCAGTTTGCCAGCCGCATCGAGCGCCTGGCGCAGTTGATCCATCGCGCCGTGCCGTATCCGGTCCTGCTTTTCATCGAAACGCCAAATTCACTCACGTTTTCGCTCGCGCACAAACGTAAACCCTTGAATGTCGAGGCCGGAAAGCCCGTGCTGGAGGAGATGCGCTCTGTTTGTCTGCGGGGAGAATCGGCCAGTAGCCGTCTCGTGGCCGACTTACTGCGGCAACTCGGACTTACTGGGCTCACTCTGCCTGTGCGGGATATGTTTCATGCGTATGGCGGCTGGATGAACCTATTGGTTGCATTCGATTCCGCGCTCTGGCTCCAGCGTCTCGGAAGTTACACGGAACTACGTCCACTGGACTCGCCCGATCAGGCTGACCGGCATCGCGCAGCGCAGGCGGAATTGGACGGTCTGGCGCGAGAGGAAGCTACTTTGCGAAGCCGCGTGGCGGTAGAACGGCAGTTGGCCCGGCGGGTAGAATGGAACCTTGCATTGAAGCATCTGCTTGCGCGGCGCACGGAACTGCTTTCCGTGCTTCTGGCGTAGTCCCAGCGCTTTAAGTTACTAACCCTGTCTCGTTGAGGTGCCCCGCTTTGGAACCGATTGCCGTTCACGATCCACTTAGCCAGTCTGCCGATCTCACCGCTGAGAACATCGAGCACCTGCGCGAACTCTTTCCGCAGGCCGTGACGGAGGATGCCGGGCCGAACGGTGTGGTATCACGGCGCATCGACTTCGATGTGCTTCGTGAATTGCTGGGTGGTGAGCTAGCTACGGACGACGAGAAGTACGGGCTGAACTGGCACGGCAAGCGAGCAGCTCGCCGCCTGGCGCTGACACCATCCACGGGCACACTGCGTCCAGCTCCCGAGGAGTCCGTCGATTGGGATACGACGCAGAACCTGATGATCGAGGGCGACAACCTCGAAGTGCTGAAGCTGTTGCAGAAGTCCTATGCGGGCAAGATCAAGATGATTTACATCGATCCGCCATACAACACGGGCAAGGATTTCGTTTACAAGGACGACTTCCGCGACAGCATTGGTAACTATCAAAGGATCACGGGCCAACGGGATTCTTCAGGAATTGCCATATCTAGCGAAAGGGAGAGTTCGGGGCGCTTACATACTGACTGGCTGAACATGATGTACTGCCGCCTGATGCTGGCAAGAAATCTTCTTGTGGATCATGGCGTCATCTTCATCAGTATTGACGAGGGGGAGGTCGCTAATCTGCTGGAGCTCTGCAATGAGGTATTCGGAGAGGAGAACGACCTAGGCACGTTGGTTTGGAAGGGCTCCACGGACAACAATCCCACACAGATTGCGATCGAACACGAGTACATCCTTTGCTTTGCTCGCTCAGCGGAAGCGCAGGCTCCATGGAAGGATGAAACCGATGAGAGTAAGCGAATTCTCCTCGACGCCTTTGAAAAGATGCGGTCGAATGCACCGTTACTTACTCATGAGGAGCTTCAACAGCAGATCAGAGAGTACATAAAGGCCAACCGCGCCACGTTAGCCTCGATCACTCATTATGATCGCGTCGACGCTGAGGGCCTATATACCGGCAGCCGTAAGGTCCACAATCCAAAACCCGGCGGCTACAAATATGACGTTTGGCATCCAGTTACAGGCAAGGTCTGCACGCCACCAGTAAATGGGTACCGTTTTCCAGAAACCCGGATGAAGGAGTTGCTGAAAGCAGGAAGGGTGATATTTGGTGAAGATGAGGACCAAATTATCCAGCTGAAGCAGTACCTATCCGAATATGAGGGGAAGTTAAGTAGCGTCATCAACCTTGATAGTCGTACTGGTGCTAACGAGCTGAATAAGCTCTTCGGTGTGCAGAAGATATTTTCGAATCCTAAGCCGGAAGCGCTTCTATTTCGATTGTTCGGGTTTGTGACCACTGATGATGACATTGCACTCGACTTTTTTGCGGGTAGTGGTTCCTCCGCTCAAGCGATTCGCCGCCTCAACCACCTTGATGGCGGTAGCCGTCGATTCATCTTGGTGCAAATCCCTGAGGTCCTCGATCCTAAGAAGAGCGAGCATAAGCCGGGAGCGAAGTTCTTGGAGTCGCTGGGAAAGCCTCTACATATCACCGAGCTCACGAAAGAACGCTTGCGCCGATCATCTGAACTCGTCGTCAGCGAGGGGCCTAAACGAGTCCACGACCTTGGTTTCCGAGTCTTTAAGTTGGACACGACAAGCATCCGTCCGTGGGACCCTACATTACCTGTTAATGAGCAGCGCTTGCTGGGTGAAGTTGACAACATACTTCCAGAGCGGACGGAGCATGACCTGCTTTACGAACTGCTGCTGAAGCGTGGTATTTATTACGCACTGACGGCTCCCATCGTAGAGCGCACCTTTGCCGGGCGGCAGGTATTCGCTGTCTCCACCGGAGACCTGATTGCGTGCCTTGCACCGCGCATCGAAACTGCTGACGTCGAGCCACTGGCTCATGGCATCGTCGCATGGCACAAGGAACTGGCTCCGCCGCCTGCGTCCGATCTCACTGCGCCGCTTGAGAAGCCCGCGAAGGTACAGCCGCCACTTGTCGTTTTCCGCGATACGGCGTTCGTGGATGACGTGGCGAAGAGCAATCTGACCGAGATTTTGAAACAGCACGGGCTGACAGACGTGCGGAGCCTGTAGCCATGCCCGAAGAGCAAAATTTTCCGGCTGGAGAAATTCTTCTTTACCAAACCGAGGACGGGACGGTCCGGGTCGAGTGCCGGTTCGCAGACGAAACGCTCTGGCTGAGCCAAGCGCTGATCGCCGAGCTGTTTCAGCGGGACGTTCGCACCATCAACGAACACCTGCAAAACATCTACGAAGAGGAAGAATTATACCCTGATCGAACTATCCGGAAATTCCGGATAGTTCGCTGGGAGGGTGACCGGGAGGTCGCCCGCCTCGTCGAGCACTACAACCTGGACGCCATTCTGGCGGTCGGCTACCGCGTCCGCTCCGCGCAGGGCACGCAGTTCCGGCGCTGGGCGACGGCGCGGCTGAGCGAATACCTAGTCAAGGGCTTCACCCTGGACGATGAGCGCCTGAAGAACCCTCCGGGAGCTTCGTCGAGCGTTCCGGACTACTTCGACGAACTGCTTGAGCGGATTCGGGATATCCGGGCCAGCGAGAAGCGGATGTACCTGCGGGTCCGCGAAATCTTCGCGCTGGCAAGCGACTATCAGGCTTCTACCGCCCAGACGACGACCTTCTTCCAGACGATCCAGAACAAGCTGCACTTTGCCACGACTGGCAAGACCGCTGCCGAGACGATCCGCTCGCGGGCGAAGGCGACCGAGCCGAACATGGGGCTGACGACCTGGAAGGGTGGCCGGGTGACGAAAGCAGATGTCACCGTGGCTAAGAACTACCTGAGCCAGCCTGAGATCGAAGAGCTGAACCGGATTGTGGTCATGTGGCTGGATTTTGCCGAGGATCAGGCTAAGCGCCGCAAGCAGGTGTTCCTGAAAGACTGGACGGCCAAGCTGGATTCCTTTCTGGAGTTCAACGAGCGCCGCGTGCTGGATAACGCGGGTTCGCTGAGCAAAGATGCTGCGGATCGATTCGCGGAAAAGGAATATGCAAAATTTGAGGTAGAACGACGCCGGATGCTCGAAGCGGAAGGCGAACGCGCCATGTCCCAGGAGATCGAAGCGAAGGTCTCTGACCTGTCCAAGAGACAGCGAGGAAAGAAATAGTGCATCTGCTCTACGAAGACCTGCCTCATCAACGCGCCGCCATTGATGCCGTCTGTGACCTGTTTCGTGGGCAGGAGATTTCGCGTGCCGAGTTCACCGTCACCCTGCCTACCGACCAGCTTGAGCTGACCGGCGTACAGCAATCGGACCTGGGCATTGGCAACCGCGTCAGCAATACGGCCGACGACTATCTCCTGGCGAACCTGCGCGAGATACAGCTCCGCAACTCAATCCCGCAGGATGACACTCTCGCGCATGACCGCAATTTCGATGTGGAGATGGAGACGGGTACAGGCAAGACCTACGTCTACCTGAGCACTATCTATGAGCTGAACCAGCGATTCGGCTTCACGAAGTTCGTCATCGTGGTTCCTTCGGTCGCGATCAAGGAAGGCGTTGGATCGACGCTGCGCGATACCGCCGAACACTTCCGGCGCAAGTACAACCAGCTCGCGCATCACTTCGTCTATGACTCGTCCCGTTTGAGTGCGATTCGAGACTTCGCGACGAGCAAAGACATCGAGATCATGGTGGCAACGGTGCAGTCGCTCTATGGCGGGCGCACTATCTTCAATAACCCGCAGGAAAAGCTTGCTGGTGAGAAGCCGCTGGACGTTGTAGCCTCTACGAATCCGATCCTGATCGTGGATGAACCGCAGAGCGTCGAAGGCCTGGGAACGGCTGGACGCGAGGCGCTTAAGGCACTCAGGCCTTTGGTGACGCTGCGCTACTCGGCGACGCATATTCAGCACCACCATACCGTGTACAAGCTGGATGCGGTGGATGCCTATGAGCAGCGACTGGTGAAGCAGATTGAGGTGGCCTCACTGCTGAGCGAGAACGACCATAATCGCCCGTACATTAAGCTGCTGCGGATTGAAGCCAAGAAGAACAAGCCCGTGCGGGCTGAGCTGGAACTCGACTGCGAGCGTGTGAACGGCATTCAGCGTGAGCCTATCTGGGTCTACGCCACCGATCCTCTGGACCAGGCCACAAACCGGAGTGTCTACGCGGACCATGTAGTCGATAGCATCCGCAAGAAAAGCCGCGATGTCGCCGGTAGTATGGATGCGGTTGAGCTACGTGTGCCCGGCGCAACAGTGACGCTGACACCGGAGGAACCGGTCTTCGGCGATGTGGACGAGGGTGCGCTATCGGCAGCCATGATCCGCCGCACCATCAAGGCTCACCTGGATAAAGAAAAACGCCTACGCCCGCGTGGCATTAAGGTGCTGAGCCTCTTCTTCATCAGACGCGTAGAAGACTATCGCCTGACGGACGGCTCACCTGGCCCTTATGTTGCTATCTTCGAGCAGGAGTATGCCCGACTGGCACGTCTGCCAGAATATAAACAGCTCTTTGAGGGCGCGGATATGGCCACGGTCGCTCGTGATGTTCACAACGGCTACTTCTCCATTGACCGCGAAAAGAAACTGATTACGCCCTTCGAAGGCGAAATCAAACTCAAAGGCGGCAACCAGGACACGCGCGATACCGAGACCTACAACCTGATCATGCGGGAAAAGACCCGCCTACTCGATCTGAAGACGCCGCTCAAATTCATTTTCAGCCACTCGGCCTTACGTGAAGGCTGGGACAATCCGAATGTGTTCCAGATTTGCGCGTTCCGCGAGATGAATCAAGAGCGAGAGCGGCGCCAGACCCTCGGACGTGGCTTGCGGCTTTGCGTGAACCAGCAGGGCGAACGTATTCGCGGCTTCGAGACGAATACGCTGACCGTTATTGCGAACGAGAGCTACCAGAGTTTTGCCGAAAAGCTACAGAAAGATATTCAGGATGAGACCGGCATCCGTTTTGGGATCGTAGACCCGATCGAGTTCGCGACGATCCCGGTGCAAAAGGAAGGCGAATCTGCTGTTGCGCTGGGTAAGGAGTCTTCGCAAAAGCTCTGGGATTCACTGCGTCAGAGCGGTTACCTCGATAACAACGGCAAGGCCACCGAAGCTCTGAAGAAGGCGTTGGATACCAAGACGCTGCAACTGCCAACAGAGTTTGAAGCTCAACGAGAGCTGATTGAAGAGCGCCTCAACAAGATTAGCGCTGGCGTAGTCATCCGCAATGCAGATGAACCACGGCCAACGGTGCGACTCCGCGAGGCTGTCTTGAACAGCGAGGAATTCCGCCAGCTGTGGGATCGTATTCGCACGAAGTCAACGTATCGCGTTCACTTCGATCCTGAGTTGCTTGTCCAGAACTGTGTTCGTGCGATTCAGAGGGAGGTCATCGCTCCTCCTACGTTCATCACGACTACAACAACGGCGTCCCTCGGCAGGGGCGGCATTACAGCCGGAGAAACAGCAACCTCGGTTCCTGAGGTGGTCTCAACCGAACAGCCGTTCTTCCCCGATCTTGTTTCCGAGTTGCAGGACAAGACACAACTCCTTCGGAGAACGGTCGTACGGATTCTTTCGGAATCGCGCCGCTTACAAGATTTTCGCCGGAACCCCAATGAATTCATCCGTGTCGTCAGCAAAGCGATCATCGCGGCGAAGCGTCAGACCTTGGTGGATGGGGTTCAATATCACCGGCTTTCTGATTCCTTCTATGCGCAGGAGCTGTTCCTTCACCAGGAGCTCACCGGCTATTTGGCAAATCTTGTGCCATCCAAACGCTCGCTTTACGAAGAGACCGTATGTGACTCGAATGTCGAACGGACCTTTGTTGAAGAGTTGGAGCGCAGCGAAGGAGTCAAGCTCTACGTGAAGCTTCCGGGTTGGTTCGTCGTACCCACTCCCTTAGGTGGTTACAACCCGGACTGGGCGGTATTGCTCTCTCGTGATGGCGAAGAACGCCTGTACTTCGTCCTGGAGACGAAGGGAGCCTTTCGCAATCTACGCCCCAAGGAAGAGGCTCAGATTCTTTGCGGCGAACGGCATTTCCATGCCGTCGCTGCCGCTGAAAATCCAGCCCGTTTTGAACCAATTCGCGAGCTCAAGGACCTCTACACAAAGATCGTTGGCGGATAAGAGATGCCCTTATCGCTAGTGCTCTCTGTGTGGCGAATTCACCGTATCGAGTTTCTCTCAGGGCCGCGATTAACAATCAAGTCGATTGTCTGGCTCTTATGTGTCAACTCATAACGCTCGTTGAGAACAGCGGCGTTCACAAATGCGGTGGCTTTAGTCGTTTCCTGCCCATGGCCCCCGTGAATATGCCCAAAGACATGGAGCCGAGGCCTGATCTGCGAAATGGTCTTCGCAAGCTCCTCGCAGCCCAGATGCGGGCCGAGGATATCGATCTTGTCCAGCGTGCCAAAAGGTGGCCCATGAGTGATAAGAACATCCGTGTCCGACGGGATTTTCTTCCAGTAGCGGCGGATCGCAGCGCCGCGGTCCACGTTGAACGCCCAGTTGTGGAAGGTAGGCTGAACCGGGGAGCCCCAAAACTTGAGGCCAAAAATTTCTGCTCCTGAATTCTCCAGATAGGTTGTGTTGTTCAGCCGACCGCGAGCCATCTCCGGATAGGACTCGAAGAGCAAGTCGTGATTCCCCGCGATCACAACCTTGTGCGGGTGAGGGAGACTACCAAGCCAGTCGTTGAAATCGACGATCTCATTCAGTCGCTGACCGGACCGCATGAAGTCTCCAGCGTGGATCAGGATGTCGCCCTCAGGCACCGTCAGTTGGCGGTGCTGCCCATGCGTGTCACTAATGCAAACGATGCGAATTGCTTGCGGACTTACCTTTGGATTTTTAATAGGACCGCGCAGCTTAGTCGAAGTCAAACTTTACTCCTAGCTTTTCAAAGTCCCTGATCACGCGGTCGAAATAAGCCGACGGCCGATCTGGAATTTCCCTGGCGACGTCATCTTGATATTTCCGATACCTGGTCTTGGCGCGTGCTATCGACGCCTCCATCTCTTCCGGAGCGATCTCAGGTGTGTAGGTCAGGTACAGCTTCATGAAGATGTTCATGGCTTGGTACTGGACGATAGCAATCTTCTGCATCATGTGAATGTGTTGGCTTTGTTGAAAGAGGAGCTCGAGGATGCGTTCCTCAGCTTCTTCCAGAGCTTTCGATACCCCGCCGAGGCGACTCTTGCACGCCTCGCGTATGTACGACGATGGAGAACTATAGCCTTCCTCTTTCGCAGCCTTCTCAACTTCCTCCATAACGCCAGGATCAATGCGTACACTCACAATTTTCTGCTTCTTCGCCATGCTTTTCACCTCAGTCCTGCGTGTCGAATTGATGTCCTACAAACGTGATACAAGGCGTATAAAGCGCATACGCTGTATCTCGCTGAAGAGCCAGCAGTTAGCCATCGAAAAACCACGTAGTGTAGGACGTTTCCTTTATGTTCCACTACGGGATTGCTGTGCTGTTTACTGGTGTTGATGGTCAGTGTCTCTTGTTTTGAACAGCAGATTTTGTATGAACTTTGCTGACTTTTGTATGAATCTTGTTGACTCTTGCAGAAGGCCGATATCTAAAGCAGCGAATTGCATGAAACTTGTATGACTTCTGTATGAAAAAAGTTGATTGCCCGCTGAGGGAATGAAGGACTTTCTGAGAACACGAGGATTCTGCAGGTGCAGAATTTCCGAGCTGTCGAGAGAATGCGCGTTTAGAGCCTCCTGTTGGCGCTCGTAAAGCGATAGTCAGCTCTTTCCGTGTGCGAGGTCCTGAAAGCGGCAGGAAGGGCCATTCCCGCGCGATGGCGAGTGTCCCGGCATCGTGGCCGTATCGGCAATCCGTAGAAGTCCGAAGAGAAAACATGGAAGCCTCGCTCACGATGGCACTCCTTCCGATGCCTGGCATGCTAGCCACTCCGTGATTTCTTTCATCTGCCGTTCAGCAGCCAGGCGCTCTTTGTCGGACAAGCTAGTGGAGTCCAGAATTTCTCTGCATCGACTCTGCTCGCGTTCGAACCACGCTCTTGTCTCAGCTTCGGCTTGTTGCCTATCGGCCTCTTCTTTTTCTCGCTGAGCCTTCTCGGCTGCTCGCTGCTTTCTCAGCTCGACGAGCGCGGATCCCTCGAAGCACATTGGCACGGCTGTCAAAAGCAGGCCGATCGGATTTCGTATTGAGCGATCACGCATGAGGGCCGGAGCTTTCTCGGCGATGACTGCCTCGATCTCTTCGACCTGGACGTCCGGACAGTTCGCGAGGCATTTCCTGAAAAGCATTCGGGCAGCTTCTTCGTCGGCATAGGTGTATGCGCTGAAGGAACGAACCAGGCGTGGAATTGCTTCGGATTCCGTCGTCGTCGTTTTTTCTAAACCTATTCCTAAATACTTCCTATAAGGGGTGGACGTTATGTCCACGGGTCCCGTGGATGGTATGTCCATGGGTCCCCTGGTCGTTATGTCCCCCGGGGTCGTTATGTCGAGCACTTCGGACGGCTCTATTGGATCTCGTTTTTGGATAAAACGGACCCCCTTGTCTCGCACCACGTAATGAAGTCCAGCGCGCTCTCTTCTCTCGAGGATCGCCTTGAACGAATAGATTCTGTAGGTGCGACCTTTACTCGCTCGGCAGTCTTCGTCTCGTATGCAATCGAGAGCCAGCTTTGCCACCAGATTCGACAAGTTTCTCTTTGCGCTCTTGTCACTCATGCCAGTTCTTCGTCCCATCTGTGCCCACCCACACGCGATGATCTTTGTCTCGGGACTCTCCTGTTGCGCGGCATTCCACAATGTCATGTACAACCGGTGCTCTCCCGGGGAATGCCCATCCTGAGCAAGGCGACAGCGATGCTCTCTATATGGCCTTGGAGCACCCCTTCGGGAGTTCATCGCCCGAGGCGCTTCTTCGCCCACTGTTGCGGCATGATTCGATTCGGTCGATTTCGCCGCTCCAATGTCGACGACCATTGCAGGGGATCGAAGGAATGCGAATGCCCCAAGCGTATTCGGCGCCCGTTCGAGGTCTTCCCAGTCGAGAATGTTGTCTGACTTAGGCCGAGCGCGTGCCAATGCTGACTACCTCTGCAATGGAAGGTGATTGAAGTAGTTCATTAGCGAGAACCTCATAGTCTTCAAGCGCCTTGGATTTGGGATCGAAGTCTGCAAGGAACTGACGATTCCGAGCGGCTTTCACAATGGCTTGATCGGTGCGTATTCCGCCGTATACGGGCACGCCACGCTTCTTTGAGATTGAGGTCAGTGTGTTCAACACCGTTTCAGTGATGGCAAGGCGTCGATCCAGCTTTACCGGCAGCAGACCGGCCACTTGCACGTTCAACCCTCCGGAGAGCATGCCGTTCAGCATCTCGCCTGCCTGAATGCTTGCTGTGGCCCCTTGCACGCTCAATATGTCCATATCGACCGGGACAAGAACGCGTTGGGTATAAACCATCGCACACGTCTGAAAAAGGCTGATAGAAGGAGCTACGTCGATGAGCACTGCGTCGTATTGCTGCTCGTGTTCAGCAAGCATGTGCTTGAAAATGAATTCTCGAAAAGGCAGGTTCATCGTCGTGGTTTCTGCCTCGGTCGTGTAGCGATTTCCGCAGAGAATATCGAGGCCCCTGATAGCGGGCACGGTGCATTCCCGAAATGCCATGCGATGAATCAGGAAGTCCGCAAGAAAAGCTGGAGGTCGTAAGCCAAGGACCGCGGCGATTGAGCCTTGCGGGTCAGCATCGATGAGGAGGACTCTTAGGCCGCGATCTGCCATGCTCCGCGCCAGGCTTATTGCTGTTGTCGTTTTTCCAACACCGCCTCGCTGATTGGACACCGTGATCCGGATCATTAGAGTTTCTCGGTATCAGAAAGAATCGAGGCAATCTCAGAGGTTCTGAAGTAAACCCGCCTTCCCAGACGAATGCGGGTTCGGTTCACTCTTTGAGCCCATGGGCTGGGCTGTCTCAGGCTAAGGCGAAGACCGTTTGCCGAGCGAGATAAGACCTGGGCGAGTTCTCTAGGCGTAAGTAGAGGTCCGAAGCGTTCAATCAATAACTTTTCGATAGTCATGCGCTGTCCACCCGAAGTAAGGTAAGTTGGTGCAAGTCGAGGGTAGTTAGGGAGACATGGGTATGTACCCGCTTAGGTCAGCCGAAAAGGTTAACGCCGATCTCGCCGCACCGCCCAATTACCCCGGTTGCTATCCGCCCGTCACCGAAGCGATCCGAAATCTGTATAAGGCCTGGGAAAGCGATCGGCGGTTGCGTCGTCCAGCGTCCATTTTGGCGCAACTGCGCTTATGGATCGACCCCGCGTTGGCAAGCTATAAGGAAGAGTGTCGTAGCCAAGGCAGAAAAGCTGTCGGTATTCCCCAAAGCCCCACTCGTTATCTCCAGCGAGTGGGATATGAGCGCGCAATAAAGAGAATCCATCGTGTGCGCGATCTCATGCGCCGGGCAAACAACCCTTTACCGGTCTTCACTCTGGAGCAGCTGTGCGGTCTCGAAGAGCTAGTGATGCCGGATTCCGTTGTAGATCAGCAACCGCAGGCGTGGCCCGATTCAGCCGCCGCGGTGCTCGACATGTTGGTTAGGTTGATTGAGACATGCCGGCAGATGAGGCCAAGCAAAAGAGCGATTCGAGGGGCTTCACTTATGGATGTCACTCGCCGTCGGTGCGATTATTGCGACAGCCTTACTGAGGCGGCGGCTTTTGAAGAATCTGGAATTGTGCCTCTCCCCCAGCAAGTCAAGCTCGAAACATACATTGGTGAGCTAGAGAAGCGCTCATACTGCCCTCGCAACAGAGCGGTCAAGAAAAGACTTGTACTCAGCCGCAAGCTATGTTCTGAGCACATGACAGGCGGGCGCACGAAAGGGAGTGCATTAGCTGCGCGTCGAAGACTTGCGCTTAGGGAAACCAGAATCCAGGAGACGCTTAAGGAACTGAAATTCTATGACTGCCATCGACGGAAACCTGAAGAGGGCCCCTTGGATGCTGTCCTTGCGTGCTTTTATTCAGACCTGGTCTGGTTCATATGCTTCGAAACGAGAGACGAAGAGTTGAGACGATTGGCACGAGAGTTTGTAGATGCTGGCATGAACGAGAGGAAAGCGATCATCGCCTACCTAAAGCGAAGCGGCCACCCACAAGCAGAGATTGCACGATTTCTTGGCGTGAAGCCTCCGGCGGTATCGAGGGCTCTGAGCACGATCCCGGGCCGATACCTTGCAGCGGGTATCTCCAATCGGCGATCGCCGCTGACATCTACACTGGCATGTAGAGATGTTGGTTAGTTGCGGAGTGAGAATAGCAGGAAATTCGCACCAATGGAGCCGGGCGGTGACTCCCAAAAGGGCGTTTATCATCACCTATCTTGAAAGCTTGTAAGACCTCTACAGTTTTGGTTACAAGCGTCTGCTGTTGAACAGCGGCAATGACAGAACGTGGATGCCGCCGCCATTCGGCTGAGGTTGAGCGCTTGATAACGCGGGGGAACTCTGAACACCTGTCGGGTGTGGTAATGTGATAAACGTGACAGCGAATAAAAAGCGAATTCCATGGAAGCGAATATCGCAATCGTTGGCGTAGAAACTCAAGCTAGGCAATGCGGTAGACAAATTCTCTTTATCACCTACGCAGAGCACAGGTACAGTGGCACATACCGAAAACTTAGCTTGGGGCCGACGTTGAGCGTTTACGACCAAAAACCCGCACGTTTCTTGATTGACCTCACCGACAAAAAACATGCGAATTTGAACTCCTCGATCTACTGTGCTGGTTTTGAACTTGGAAAATGGCGTTGCTCACAGCTCGCCTTTCACTTGGCCGAATGGCTACCTGATTATGCCTTGATCGAGGAAGAGCTTCGAGTCAATCACGGCAACATGGTGCTGAAGCTGAATCAGGCTGCTATCCGCGTTTACACCAGCGAGAAATATCAGAAGCGAGGTGAAGCGGGCGAGATTGCATTGCATGCCGTCTGCAGAGATTTCTTTCAGACCATTCCGATCTCTCCGAGAGTGTTTTACAAGTCGGCTTCCAACGACCTGGTCAAAGCCTTTGACATGGTGCATGCGCGCCTGCCTGAAGGTGAGCCTGTCGAGCTTTGGCTTGGAGAATCCAAACTTTGGGAGCAGGGAGATTCAGCTATCGCAGATGCGATCAAGTCCGTTAGGGCTCACATTGACGCAGGTTTTCTGGCAAACGAAAAACTCATACTTGGCCCGCAGATACCGAAGGACACTCCACGGTATGAAGAAATTGTGAAGCTGTTCCATAAGAGCACGAGTTTGGACTCCTTTCTGAAGAGCTCTGTCTTTGTAATCGGCATCCTTTGCGATAGCGCATCGGCAGCGGCGGCTCTTCAGCACGATGCTCAGTATCTTGCTGGAGTCGAAGCTGAGATGGAAAAGCTTGCGAAGTCTCTCAATGACACTGGGCTGCCAGGCCAGCTACGTATGCTGCTCGCCTATATCCCCCTCGCAACCAAGGAATCTTTGGTCGCCGCGTTCGATCAGCGGCTGAAAGGACTTCAATGAGCATAACGTCCTTCGACTGGCCCAACATCTCCCAACTCACGGGGGATCAACTGAAAAATCAAGTGTTCTCGATCCTCTATGAGACTTCCTGCAGCTTGCAGGAAGAAGAGTTGGGCGAACCGCACATGCTCGAAGTTGTTCCCCGCTTGGCACAGCTAATAGAGACGCACGAGGAACTTGGCACTTACAGGGAGGCTTTCAGCGCCCTTGCACGCTCGTTAGGATTGTGGAACTACATCGACCGTGACTATGCTGACATTCGAGATGCCCTTGTTGCGGATACTGCTGAGATCCGCGATTTAGGAATCGTCCTGCACCGCGAACAGCAAGCGGCCCTCAACGCTCTTTTGTTCGGAAACAACCTCGTTCTCAGCGCTCCGACCAGTTTTGGAAAAAGCATCCTGATCGACGCACTGCTGCTGGAGGAACGCTTCAAGCGCGTCGCGATAGTACTTCCGACTATCGCGCTGCTCGATGAATTCCGGCGTCGCCTGGTACGCCAGTTCAAAGATACGTTCGATATACTCATGCATCACTCAGAGACATCGGAAAGCGAACGAGTCATCTTTCTGGGCACGCAAGAGCGTTTGATCAACAGAGACGATCTCGGGAAGCTTGATCTGGTCGTCGTTGATGAGTTCTACAAGCTCGATCCCGAGCGGAAAGACTCACGCAGCATCACCCTGAATGCAGCTGTATATCGGTTACTGAGCAAGGCAAAGCAATTCTTTTTCTTGGGACCAAACATAGACATCGTCAACGTCTCAGCTGGAAGTAGATGGCAGTTTTCATTTTTGAAGACCCGATTCTCTACAGTGGCGGTGGACACCGCCGATCTCACTAAGATCGACAACAAAGAAGAACGGCTACTGGAAGAGGCAGTGAAGCCGGAGAACTGGCCAGCTCTCATTTTTGTCTCATCACCAGACAGGGCCAATACGTTGGCTGCGTTAATGCTTCAACGCGACATTCGAGTTGGAAGCGGAGCGGAGCTTGCCGCATGGATGAACGAAAATTATGGCGTCGGCTGGAGCCTTAGCAACTCGGTAGCCGCCGGTATCGGAGTTCATCACGGACGAATACCTCGCGCCTTAGCATCGCGATTCGTCAGCCTCTTCAATCAAAATGTCCTGCCGGTGCTCATCTGCACGTCAACGCTTATAGAGGGTGTAAACACCGCAGCGAAGTCGGTTCTCATCTACGACAAGAAGATTAACAAGAGTAATTACGACTTCTTCACATTTTCCAACATTAAGGGCAGAGCAGGGAGATTGGGCAAGCACCACGTTGGACAGGTGTTTCTGTTTAATGCACCACCTGCAAAGGAGGACTACGGCATTTCAGCGCCACTGTTTGGGGATATCGATGATGCTCCCGATGAATACATCGTTCACATTGAAGGCGACGATAGCACTACCACATCGGCTACACGAACGATTGAACTCGCCACCCGTCTCGGGCTTAAGCCGGAAGATCTGAGAAGGTTCTCAACCATTGGGATCTCCTCTATGGAGGCGTTTCGAGATTCAGTTGCGCGTGCGCTCAATGAACGCGCCGCATTGATTTGGAGCGGCTATCCGGCCTGGGAAAATATCCTGGCGCTGGCCACGATACTTTGCTCTGTGCGAAAGGCTGATGAGTTCGGTTGCCGTACCGCAGCTCAGCTGTCCATGTACATAAACCAATTGCGCAATGCAACGCAGGTCAAGCGATTCTTTCTGTGGCACTCTCAAACCTATCGGGGTAAGCCGGAACAGATGGATAACATTTTCAAATTTCTGCGCGCCTGCGAATTCAATCTACCGGAATTCATCGCGCTCATTGAACTCTTCGTGAAGAACGCCGGTTACAACCAAGCCGATTACACTTACCTCACTGGTGGCCTGCCTCGATGGTTCAGATCGGAAGTGCTTAAGATTCTGGAAGAGCAGGGCGTGCCAATTCAAATTTCCGAGCGTTTTCATGTTGAGGGTGACACCGTTCGTTCTTTGGGTACACGTCTACAAGCCCTCGCAGGCTCACGAGACGCACGGATTTCGGCATTTGAACGGAACTGGGTACTTGAGGCGCTCCCGTCTTGATGATGCAAAATCAGGATGATGTCGATCCGCTGGAGATCTACCTCGAACTGAATCGGCGTATCGCGGCAAGGAAAACGGTGCCACATGACGTGGATGAGGGGCCGGCAGAAAGCTACTGAGGCTGAAAACTCAGCGCGCGGTTCGTTCCCTTACCCCGTTGATCTCCGGCGGGTTCAGAGAACGGCGATTGGCCTTCGAAGGCGTTGATGTATAGATCGATTCTGTACCCCGTCAGCACCCTCATGAGCACCGGTTCAGGAAATTCACCGAATCGCGTCCCAAACCTCTGCCGAATTCCGGCAGAGGTTTGCAGATCAGTCCTGTGAAGTCGGATTGTGGGCAGTAATAGCTCTTGAATTAACCAGTTAACCTCTATTTGATCAGAGCAGTTCCTCTAGCACTCACGAGGTGATCGAGCTTAGTCACCAGATCCTCAGCACGCAGGTGCGTATATCGCTTCAGCATTTGCATAGACTTATGACCGCTGATCGCGGAGACCTCTTGGTCAGAAAATCCTGCTTCCACAAATCGACTTACGGCTTCATGTCTGAGGTCGTGGAAGCGGACATCCTCGAGGCCCTGTTGACGCTTGATATTCAGCCACACAGGATTGAACTGGTAGGGGTGGCGTTTGCTATCACGTCCGGGCTCACCGTAGAAGATCAGGTCTGTGTCTTTAGGGCGGACAGGATGATTTAGCGCTTCACGGAAGAGTGCTGCAGCGGTGGTTGTTAGTGGAACGGTGCGGGGAGATGTGTTCTTTGTCTCCAGAAGGCGAACAATACGCCTCTTCAAGTCCACCTGCATTTTGCGCAAAGTAAGAATCTCAGAAGAACGCATACCTGTTTCAAGGGCAATGCGAACGATCCAGCGCAACATTGGGTTTGAGTGCTGATCTACGGCGACGAGCAACCGCTTCTCTTCATCTGGCGTGAGTCGGCGGTTACGTCCTGGGCCAGGTGCGGGGCGGCGGATGTTCATCACCGGGTTCGACGGCAGGCCGATGCCCCACTCTTTGATCGCCACGGTGAACAGGTGGCCGAGCAACGCGAGGTCGAGCCGAACAGTATTGTTCGAGCGCGGAATGGGTTTGCCCTTTGCGTCTTTGCGGTCCTCCCCAGCAAGACGTGTGTCTCTAAATTTTGCAACGATCTCAGGCGTGAGCGCGGTGAGCGAATACTTGCCCAGGTGCTCGATGAGAATCTTCGAGCGGTTGTGATCGGAAACCTGAGTACTGGGCCGCTTGGTCGGCGTCACTTCAGCAATGTAGCGTTCGAGCGCCTTAGCGACGGTGAGGCGATCCGCTGGCGCGCGCTGGATGTATGCGCCGCGCACCATGTCGTCTTCCGTGCGGCGAGCCCAGTCTTCCGCATCGCGCTTCGTGCGAAAGGTCTTCGATGTCGTAGGCCATCCGGTCTTGCGGATGACAGCTTTCCACTTGCCGAGATCGGTCTTTACGAGGGTCGCCAAGCGTACCTCCGGTGTGTACCGCGAGAGCGGCACTGTACCTCAAGTGTACCTCGGTTGGATTTTTGGAAGGAGTGGTGGGCCCACCAGGATTCGAACCTGGAACCAAAGCATTATGAGTGCTCTGCTCTAACCGTTGAGCTATAGGCCCTTTATGTCGATTTCGATCTTTTTTCCCGAGGTCGAAATCTTGCCTCGATTGTACCTCAGTCCGTTGGTGCAGCTGCTGATTATGAGTCCGCTGCTCTAACCGATTGAGCTATAGGCCCGGAGTGATATCTGCGGTGTATGCCGGTCTGTTCTGATTGTAAACTCCCGTGTCTGGAGCTCGGCTTTGCCTTGAGGGGAGGGTGATCTCGCGCGGCTTGTGTCTGAGTCTGCGTTTTCCTCAGCGCGTTTTCGCTGGAATGCGTGAAGAAGTCTCGCTCCTCTGTCGCTTTTGCGGGTTATGTCCGGTTGCATCCTGCTGAATTCAATCATTGTTCATCGTTTTCAGCGCGTTCGTCACGTAACGTAAGCGCTGGCACATCCTTTTCTTACGAACTTGCACGCGCGAGCTTCGAGGAAGCGGGATGAGTCAAGCCGGTGAGCTGGTATTCCGCTCGGACGCACCGGTGAGAGCCGAATCGCACCTCCAAACAATCGGCCTGTTTTATTGCACAGGTTTACCTTCGGAGACCAAGTTATGCAGAATCTGTGCCCCGCCATGGGGCGTGTGCGTATTTCTTTTTTGATCCTCTTGTGCTGCCTGCTGGCCATCCCAGCCGCGATCGCGCAGTCTACCCAGGGCATCATCCTTGGCACCGTCAAGGACAGTTCCGGCGCGGTTGTGCCCAATGCTTCGGTGACCCTTACCAATACCGACGAGGGCACAACCCGCAACACCACGACAGATGCGGCCGGCAGCTACCACTTTGAAGATGTTCCTGCGGCTCATTACGCTGTTGCCATCGAGCTCGCGGGCTTTGAGAAGTGGACGACTTCAGGCCTGGTCCTTGCTGTCCGTCAGCAGTTGCGCGTCGATGCCGCGCTGGCTGTTGGAAATGTGCAGCAGGTGGTCAATGTATCGAGCGATGCGGTCAGCACCATCGATACGGTGACGCCGTCCATCAGCGCGGTTTACAACAAGACCGACGTCGACAATCTTCCGGTCAATACCCGCGCCAGCTCTTCCGGAACGAGTGCGTTGAGCATCGTTGGCGAGCTGCCCGGCGTGCAGCCCGACGGAGGCTCCTTCTCGCTGCAGGGCGCACTGCCCTTCCAGACGGAGGTCTCTGTGGACGGAACCACGGTGCAGAGCGCCACCGGAAATTCGCCCATCGCCGATGCCTTTCCTTCTAGCGAATCGATCAGCGAGCTGCGTGCCGACGGAGTCCAGAACAACGCCGAATTCGGCCAGCCCGGTGAGATTACCGTCACGACCAAGGGCGGCACGAATACGATTCATGGATCGGCGTTCTGGTATCACCAGAATGCGGCCTTCGACGCCATTCCCTACACCTACCCGATCACGACAACCAAGCCCAAGCTGGTTGCCAACACCTTCGGCGCGAGCTTCGGTGGTCCGGTCGTCATTCCGCATCTGTATGACGGTCACAACCGCACCTTCATTTACGGCGCTTACGAAGGCTGGCGGCATCCCTCGCAGGAAACCGAGTCCTACGTCGTTCCCAGCACGCTGATGAAGGAAGGCGACTTCTCGAAGTATGTCTCGAGCGGCTTTACCGGGCTGAACGATCCGTTCACCGGCGGCAGCTATGGCACCAAGCTGCCTTCGATCAGCGCGGTTGCGACCAAGCTGCTGCAGTTCTTCCCTGATCCCAACGTGGGCGATCCAAGCGCCTATACCGACAATGGTGTTGCCAACTATGTGGTGAACCAGGACAACAGCCGGCATTCCGACCAGTTCGACATCCGCGGCGATCAGTATTTCGGTTCGAATCAGAAGTTTCTGCTCTGGGGCCGTTTCACCTGGAAGAACTTCCCGACGACCAATCCCGAGCCGCTCCTGGTGCCTGAAGGCCAGAGCACGAACCAGAACCGCGTTCTGAAGATCAGCGCCAATTACAGCTTCACGCCGAATCTGATCAATGAATTCGGCTACGGCTTTACCTGGGTCACGACCGGCAACACCAACAACTTCAACGGCACGGCTTTCACAGACAGCCTGGGCCTGGTTGGCCTGCAGAACCTCTTCTACAACGGGCTTCCCGAGCTGGACTTCTACAACCTGAGCTCGCTGAACGCCGATCGCCTCGACTCGCTGACCAAGTCCCGGACGGCGGTGTATACCGACTCGCTGAGCTGGAACATTCGGAACCACAGCCTCCGCTTCGGCCTCGACATCCGCACCCTGGAGGCGATCACCCCGCTCGGCTTCAATGGATCGGACAACTACGGGACCTTCCAGTTCAATACCGACAAGAGCACAGGCATGTTCACGGGTGTGGACTTCGCCGACTTCCTCAGTGGCCTGCCCAACCAGACCTTCTATGACGTCGTCCAGGAAGATAACGACGGCACATCCATCCACTACCACTTCTACGCGCAGGATCAGTGGATCGTCACACCGCGGCTCACGCTCAGCTATGGCCTCCGTTATGAGCTGCATCCTGGCTATACCGACGCTCACGGCGACATCGGTAACTTCGATCCCAGCAAGCCTCTCTCCGGCGAAGCCATTTATCCGGACGGCAAGTCCAGCCTGCTGTCCACCGCCTTCCTGGAGAGTGCCAACGCCTGCCTGCCTTACGGCACAACCAGCGGTTCGGCCACGGTCAACGGCGCTTCCTGCATGCCGGTGCTCTCGAACAGCGAGGCGGGTTTGCCCGGTGGCCTCAAGAAGTATCCTCACCTGCGCTTCATGCCGCGCTTCGGCTTTGCCTGGCGTCCCTTCGACAATGACAAGACGGCAGTGCGCGGCGGCGTGGGCATGTACAACATCACCATGCTGGGTTCGAACTTCTACTCCCTCACCGGCACGCTCCAGGCGCAGACGACGCAGTACACCAACACCTACAACTCCAGCACGCATGCCATCGGCTATCAGTGGCCGGTCATCTATGCCGGAGCCGGCGACGGCGGCTGCACCACCTGCTATGGCCAGGACTACTTCGGAACGGCGAACAGCGTGAACTGGAAGGACCCCTACACCTACCAGTGGAGCCTGAGCATCGACCACGACTTTGGCGGCGGCAGTGCCGGCCGTATCTCTTACATCGGCTCGGAGACGCACCAGCTGGTCTGGGCTCCGGACGAAAATACCTTGCCCTTTTCTTCCACCGTCTCGGCTGCAAACCAGCCGCTGAGCGCCCGCCTCTTCCCGAACTTCGGCCGCATCAATACCCGCGCCACCGGCGCCAACGAGAGCTACCACTCGGTGCAGCTCGATGCGTCGCACCGCTTCCAGCGCGGGCTGGAGTTCGACTCCTCCTACACCTTCGCGAAGGCTCTGGCCGATAACCAAGGTCCGGCGAGCACGGGCTTTGCCGGGGAAAGCGGCGGCTCCCGCGCTACTTCCATCCTGGATCGCCACGCGGACTTCGGTAATGTCGGAGGCACCCGCCGCAACCGCTGGAACACGACGATGGTCTATGACCTGCCCTTCGGTCGTGGACGCGAGTTTGGCAGTGGAATGTCCCGCATCGCCGATCTCCTCGTCGGTGGATGGCGCCTCTCGAACATCTTCCTCTGGCAGAGCGGTCCGTTTGAATCGCCTTACTTCGACTCCGGAGAAGGCGATCCCTCCGGCACCGGATCGGGCCTGACCAGCACCAACACCGGCTTCGATCCCGGCCATCGCAACCAGGCCGCCGATCGTGCCGCCGGGGTCAGCATCGCTCCGCACAACCGCACCCGCACCAACTGGATCAACACCGCTGCCTTCGTCTGCCCTGGCTACCCTGGCTGGACGCCGGGAACGGCCTGCACCACCGGCAGCGGCGCCGGCGCCTATCCCAACCCCATCGGCCGCTTCGGCAATGCCGGAGTCGGCTCGGTGGTTGGGCCTGGAACAGTGAACCTCTCCTCCGGGCTCAGCAAGGTCTTTTCGGTCACCGAACGGGTCAAGCTGCGCGCTGAGGGCACGTTCACCAACGTGCTCAACCACACGAACCTCGGCGACCCCAACATGGATATCAGCTCCGGCAGCTACGGGCTGATTTCCAGCACCATCGGATCGGACTTCGGCGGAGCACGTAGCGGCCAGGTCTCGATGCGGCTGGATTTTTAACACCGCACCGCAGTCGCAAACAGCACGAGGGGGACGGCTTTAGCCGTCCCCCTCGTATTTGTAGCCATTACAGTTACGAACCGCGGATGCCTCGCATCCCGTGGTCTTCGAGATGTCGGAACCGTTAAGCCCCGTTCCTCATACAAGCCAAAACCGGACTTGTATGGGCCACCGTCGGTCTATGTTTCTACTTGAGTCCCGTGTCCCCGGCTCGCGACCATCGGGAGCGGAGGCCGAAGGCGGAAAACCTGGCCGGTCAGTTCCCGAAAACCTGGCCGGTCAGTTCGTTTCGTTCCAGAGAAACGCCAGCTCATCGGCCTCATCGTCCACCAGTTGGGTGACTGAGACTCCTGCGCTGTGTCCGCCCTTGAGTGAGTAGTGCAGCAGGATCGGCCGGTCGCTCCCGCTCGAGGCCTGCATCAGCGCGGCCATCTTGCGCGCATGCAGCGGGTCGACGCGCGTGTCGCTATCGCCGGTGAAGAACATGATGGCCGGATACTTCGTGCCCGGCTTCACGTTCTGGTAGGGAGAATACTTCACGAGATAAGGAAAGTCTTTCTCGTTTTCCGCGCTGCCATACTCGGTTGTCCACAGGCGTCCGAACTCAAACTTCTGGTAGCGCAGCATGTCGAGCAGCGGATAGCCGCACCAGATCGCGCCGTAGAGGTCGGGCCGCTGTGTCATGGCCGCACCCATCAGCAGACCGCCGTTCGAACGTCCGCGCAGGGCAAAGTGCTTGGGCGATGTGTAACCGTTCTTGATCAGATATTCGCCGGCTGCGAAGAGGTCGTCGAAGACATTCTGTTTATTCCCGAACATCGCGGCCTTGTGCCATGGCTCGCCGTATTCATTGCCGCCGCGCAGGTTGGGCAGTGCGAAGTAGCCCCCCTGCTCCATCCAGTACGCATATTCGGCGTTCCAGCCCGGCGTCATCGGCAGGTCGAATCCGCCGTAGCCGGTCATCAGCAGCCGCGTCTTGCCATCGCGCGGCAATCCCTTCTTGCCGGCGATGAACATCGGCACCCGTGTGCCATCCTTCGAGGTGTAGAAGACCTGTTGCACTTCATATTTGTCCGAGTCGAAGGGGATGTTGGGTCTGGCAAAGATCTCCGTCTTGCCCGTCCGCGTGTTGTAGCGATAAATCGTCGGCGGCGTGATGAAGGACTGGAAGGTATAGAAGCCCTCTTCCTGCTTCGGCCGGCCGTAGACCACGGAGCCCGAGCCGATGCCGGGATAGGGAAGCGTGCCGGTCTGCTTGCCATCGAGCGAGTAGATCGTTGTCTCGCTCTTCACATCATGCAGCTGTGAGACAAACAGCTTGCCCCCTGCAATGCTGAAGCTGTCGATCACGTCCTTGCCTGCGGGAATCAGCGTCTTCCACTGTGCAGCGGTCTCGCCCGGCTTGACCTCGGCGATGCGTCCGTTGGCCGCCTCGTAATCCGTCATCAGAAAGAAGCGGTCGTTCGCCTCGGCCATGCTGGTGTGGGCTTCTACTCCGTAGACCAGCGGCACCAGCTCGCTGCCCGGCTTGCGTAGGTCGCGCACCAGGATGTCATCGCGTGTCGCCGGCACTCCATGGGAGATCGAGATCACCAGGTAGTGGTTGTCGTCGGTGACGTATACGCCGATCAGTGCGAGTTCACCCAGCTTCTCGCCGCGGTATTCGCCGCCAAAGATCTTCTCGTCGTGCGCCGCGTCGCCGCCCAGCTTGTGGAACCACACGGTCGTGCCGCTGTGCTCGAAGCGCGAATAATAGAGACCCTTGTGATCCGGGCTCAGGCTCACGCCCATGTAGCGCGCCGAGGGCAGGGAATCGGGCAGATCCTTTTTCGCGTCAACATCGAGGATGTGAACGGATTCCTCATCCGCGCCGCCCTGCCGCACGCCGTAGACCAGCAGCTTGCCATCGTCGGAGATATCGTTGATGCCGACTGAGGTGTTCTGGTCCGCGCTCAGCCTGGTTGCATCCACCAGCCGCTCATCGCTGCCTGTCCAGCCATTGCGCACGTAGATCGAGGCCTGATTCTCATCCGCCAGCCGCTTCTCGAAGAAGTACTTTCCGCCTTCGAGCGAGGGCATGGAGTACACATCGATACGCTGCAGCGCGGTCAGCCCCTGCACGATCTCCGGACGATTCTTCACCTGTGAAAGATATTTCTGGGTGTACGCATTCTCTTCGGTGATCCACGCCCGCGTCTCAGGAGCCATCTGCTCTTCGAGCCAGCGGTAGTTGTCGGTGATCTTCGTACCGAAATAGTTGTCGGTGACGGGCTTGACGGCGGCCACTGGCGGAGGCGGCAGGGTGATGCCGTTGTCGCCATGAATCTCACCCGTTTGCTGGGCGAAGAGCATAGGGCTGGCGGCCGCGAGTGCAAGCGCAAGGCTGGCACTCCGGCGACGCACACGGAGAGGATGAGCGGGGTGGCGGAATAGGTTGCGGAGCATGGCAGCAGTGTAATTGCGGTCCACGCCGCTGTCCCGAAAAACCGCAGGCCATACACCCTACAGGTGGATGATCCCCCGCAGAATGGCCCACAGCGAGATTCCAGCCGCCGCTACCCACAGCAGCACGCCCTGAAGCATCGGCCGTGCGCCGACCTCGCGGATTGTCTGCCGTGTGATGCCGGTGCCGACCAGGAACAGCGTTACCGCGAGCCCCAGCCGCCCGAGCCGTGCCAGAGAAGGGTACAGCCCGGCAGCCCACGGTACGTGCTGCAGCGGGAGATAGCTATTTGCTACTGCCGCTGCGACAAAATACAGGATGAACCATGGCAGGTGAATTTTGCCGCGCTGCTGCCCGGCTCGTTTGCCCGCAAAAGCGATGCCCACCGTCAGCGGTACGATCCAGAGCGCCCGCGCCAGCTTGACCGTTGTGCCGACTTCGAGCGCGGTTGCACCATATTTTGCCGCTGCGCCCACCACCGAGCTGGTGTCGTGGATCGCCAGCGCAGACCAGAGCCCAAACTGTGTCTGCGAGAGATGCAGCGCGGAACCGATTGCCGGGAAGAGGAACAGCGCGGCAGAGTTGAGGATGTAGACCGTTCCCATCGAAACAGCCATCTGCCCGTCAGTCGCGGCCGTCACCGGTCCCAGCGCTGCGATCGCGCTCCCGCCGCAGACCGCGGTTCCGGCCGAGATGAGGAAAGACTGTGTCTTCTCCACATGCAGCAGCCGGCCGAGCAGCCAGCCCAGTGCCAGCGCCAGGGAAATACCGGCCGCCGTATACACGAATCCCGAGCGGCCCACGCGGATCACCGTGCCGAGATTCATGCCAAAGCCCAGCAGCACCACCGATGCCTGCAGCAGAAATTTCGAGAGCCGCCGCGCGTCCAGATGATAGGCATGCGGGATCAGCAGTCCGTATGCCAGTCCCGCGCCCAGCGCCAGCGGGGGCGAGAGAAAACCCGCCGCCGCGAGGATGATGCCGAGAAAGAAGAAGTTCTTTGCCATGGCTCCATCTCACCCCCATGGCGATTCGAAATACAGCGAGAAATTGGAATGCCCGATTCGATTTTCTTATCGCTATTGCACGCGGGGCGAGCCACCTTCGCGCCCCGCTCCCACTTTCTCTGCATCAGCAATGAAACGGGGTGCCCTGTCCAGGCTCGGCCTGAGCAGGAGACTCAAACTCCGGGTGCCCCACGTCTCGCAATTGAGACGTGGGATTTTTTATTTGAGCCCTGAGCCGCTGGATCGCGACCAGAGGGAGCGGGAGCCGAAGGCGCAAGGCCGGGACGGCTAGTCCCCGCAGGCGGATCGCCCTGCGCGCAGCAGCCCTGAGCCCACGTTCGCTATCGCAGCCCCGCCTGCGCTATGGCAAAACGCTCGAACGCGCCCGCTGCGCCCTCCGGAGCTGGCCCGGCCCGGCGGATCAGCGACAGGTCGCGCACCATCTCCAGTCCGCGCACCTGCACCACTTTGAGGGTGCCCAGCCGCACCTCCTTGCGAATCGCCCACTCGGAGACAAAGCCGATGCCGAGTCCCGCTTCGACGCCGGAAAGAATGGCTTCGGTCGAGTCCAGATTCATCGCGCGCCTCAGCCTGCGGAGCGGCAGGCCGGCTCGTCGCAGGGCCAGCTCGACGACGCGCCGCGATCCGGACCCGGGCTCGCGCATGAGCAGCGGCTCCTCGAGCAGCGCCTCCGGCTCGATCTCCGGCAGCGATACCCAGCGATGTCCGCGAGGCACAATCAGCACCATGCGGTCTTTGAGAAATCGCTCCTTGTGCACCTCGCGGCTCGATGCCGGCCCTTCGATGATGGCCAGCGCGGTTTCTCCCTTCAGCAGGCCGGCTACGATCTGCTCGGTGTTGCCGCTCGTCAGGGACAGCGTGACGCCCGGATGCAGCCTCCGGAACTCGCCCAGCAGCCGCGGCAGAATATACTGCGCCACTGTCGTCGAGGCTCCCAGCCGCAGCTCGCCTGAGGGCTCACCCTGAACCTGCGCCAGCGCCTCTCGCGCTTCGGTGCAGAGCCGAGCCATGCGCACCGCATACCGCCGCAGAATGTCTCCCTCCCGCGTCAGCCCGATGCGGTTATTGCTGCGGTCGAAAAGCAGGATGCCCAGCTCTTCTTCGAGCGCGTGGATCTGCTGGCTTACGGCCGGCTGGCTCATATGCAGCTGTTCCGCCGCCTTGCGGAAGTTCAGGCAGTCGGCTACCGTGCGAAACACCTTCAGCCGGAAGTTTTCCATGCGTTGCATTTTCTCATCGCATCGTGCCGGAGTTGGTCCTCCATCGTGACCGCACCGGCACGGCAATGAAAGAATCAGAAGAGCACCGCCGAGGAGACCGCAGGATCTCAATGTCCACCACACCCACCACCCCGCGCTGGCAGCGCGCCTTCGCCATGCTGCGTCCCTCGCACAGCCATACGGCCTTTACGGCCACGCTGCTGCTCATGGCCTCGGCCATGGCCTCGCGTGTCATCGGCCTGGTCAGGACGAAGTACATCGCTTACCTGCTCGGCCGTACTTCGGCAGCAGATGCTTTCAACGCTGCCTTCCAGCTGCCAGACCAGATCTCTTATTTCCTCGTCGGAGGCGCGGCGTCGATCACCTTTGTGACCATGCTCACCCGCTATCGCGAGGCCGGTCGCGAGGCCGAGGGCGAGCGCTCAATGTCGATCATCCTTACCACCATGGCTATGGTGCTGAGCGTGGCGATTCTCGCCGCCGAGTTCCTCGCGCCACTCTATGTGCACACGGTGCTCAGCTTCACGCCCGGCTCGGAGACGGCGGTGCTCTGCGCGCGTCTCACGCGCATCCTGTTGCCGGCGCAGCTCTTCTTTCTCGCCGGAGGCATCTTTGCCTCGGTCCTGCTGGTGCGCAAGCAGTTTGCCGTGCAGGCAGTCACGCCGCTGGTCTACAACTGCGGCATCATCCTCGGCGGCGTGCTTCTCTATCGCACCCTCGACTCGGCAGGGCTTGCCGTGGGCGCGGTGGCTGGAGCTTTTCTCGGGCCGTTCCTGTTGAATGCCATCTGGGCTCACCGCGTCGGCATACGCTACCGGCCCATTCTCGACTGGAAGGACAAGGGCCTTCACGAGTGGGTGCGCATGTCGATCCCGCTGATGCTCGGCGTCTCGCTGGTCAGCGCCGACAACTGGATCATCAACAAATTCGCTTCGTACGTCAGCGGCGATCTCTCGCTGCTGACCTATGCCAAGCAGCTCTTCACTGCGCCGGTTGCGCTCGGGCAGGCCGCGGGCGCGGCTTCGTTGCCCTTTCTCGCCTCGCTCTATGGCAAGCGCGATGAGGCAGGCCGTCCCGATCGCGCCGGATTTGCGCAGGCGGTGAATACTTCGGTTTCGCAGATTCTCGCTTTCTCGATTCTGCTCAGCGCCTTCATGATTGCCATGGCCCTGCCGCTGGTCGATGTGCTGTTGCGCGGCGGCGCCTTCCATCGGGCCGACTCGGCCACCATGGCGTCGTACTTTGCGGTCTTCTCGGTATCGCTCTGTCTCTGGTCGGCGCAGGCTATTTACGCGCGCGCCTTCTATGCGGCGGCGAATACGCTTACGCCGATGATCGCGGGCACCATCGTCACCGCTGTCTCGATCCCGGTGTATGCCCTGCTCTTTCACTCCGTCGGCGCTATCGGTCTTGCCGTCGCATCCGATATCGGCATTCTCATCCAGACGTTGACGCTCGCGGTTCTGCTGCATCGCCGCGGCATGGTGCCCGCAGGCGGCCTCAACTATGCCGAACTGCTGCGTTCGCTGGTCGCCGCCGCTGCCGGCTACGCTGCGCTTGTCGCCCTGCGCCATTATGTCTACAGCAACAGCCGGCTCATCGAGCTTGGAGTGCTCGCGCTGGCGACGGTGCTGTGGGTGCTGGTTTCCGGCGCCGTGCTCAAGCTCATCGGCTCAAAGCTGCCCGACCAGCTCATCGCGCGCTTTCTGAAGCGAGGAAAGTAAAAGAGCTACTGTAGATCGCGGGCTTCCAGCCGCGCCAGCCGCTTGTCGACGCCCATGTCGTGCAGGATCTGGTCCATGCGTGCCACCAGCTTTTGTTCGAGGGCATCTGTTTTGGTGATGGACTCTCTGTGCAGCGTGTCCATCCTGTGCTCGAGCGAGTCCACGCGGTTAGCCATTTCCCTGTGCAGCGATTCCATCTTCAGTTCGAGTGCGTCCAGCCGGGTAGTCGTTTCCCGGCTCTGGGAATCCATCTTCTGTTCCAGCGCACTCACCCGCGTCACCGTCTCGTGATTCAGGGACTCCATCTTCTGTTCTAGGGCGGTGATCTGCGTTTGCACCATCCGGTGCTGGGCTTCGGCAATATCGCCGGACGCTTTGACCTGTGCCGAAATCGCCCGCAGCTCCGGTGCCAGAAAATCCTGGAAGATCTGGCGGACGTCCTCGACCATGCTCATGGTGCCAGCTTCCGCCAGTTCTTCCGCTCTGTCAATTGACTTCCGTAACGCGAACTGTGCTCTCTAGTTCGTCGGATGAGCCGGGTCCGGCGCCGGAATGTCCTTCTCCGAGGTGAACGGGGAGGCCGGCAGGCCGGCTGCGTTGTAGAGATTCAGCGTTGGCGCCGGAGCATTCTGCCAGCCGTAGCGCACGTAAAGAGGCTGGGAAACCGAGGGGCTCGAAACAGAAATGTACTCGCCCGCCTCATGGTGCTCGATCTTCGCCTCGGCCCTGGTAAAGTTCCGGTCCGCGCCTGCGACTTCGAATCCGGTCAGCTCGCCATGCTTTGCCGTCAGTCCGTCGCCGTGGTCGAACCAGACCTGTATCGCATCCCCTGCCGGCGTTGCCTGCCGGAAGAGCGGTCCTGAATCTTCGACCTGCTCTCCATAGGCAACTGCGCGAGCCGCCAGTGCAAGCCGATGCCCGACATCCTGCTTGTCGGCCGGATGCACGTTCTCCGGGTTCCCGATATCGATGGTGACTGCCATGGCCGTATTCACCAGCTTGAGCGTGCGCCGCTGCGCCTCGCGGATGACCGGCCAGTCCTCGCCCGCGTTCGAGCGGAAGCTCGAAATCTGTACGTAGAGGAAGGGGAAGTCTCCCTGGCCCCACTGCTTGCGCCAGTCCTCGATCAGCGCCGGGAAGATGCGTTCATAGCTCAGCGCCCGCCTTACATCGCTGTTTGTTTCGCCCTGGTACCAGATGACGCCTTGGATCGGAAGCGGCGTCAGCGGCGCAATCATGCCGTTGAAGAGCCATGACGGATTCCACGAGCGCAGGTCAGGATGCCAGGGATGCTGCGGCTTGGGCTTGCCTGCCGCGGTTGCAGCCTCGTCCGCGCGCTTCTCGGCGGCCTGCAGCCGGGGCACATCGCCGGCATCGCGCGACTTGTCCGCCCAGAATGCAAAGACCGGCATCAGTCCCGGGTCCGCAGCCAGCCCGTCCATGCTCACCCAGCTCTCGCCCGGCGTGCCACCCCAGGTTGAATCGATAACGCCCACCGGGACATGCTCTTTCGCCGCGATTTCGCGGGCAAAGAAGTAAGCCGCCGCCGAGAAGTGCGCCGCCGTATCCGGCGTGCACAAGGTCCAGCCCTCCGGCGAGCCTGCCTGAGGATCGGTGTTCACATCCTGCAGCGGATATGGGGAAGTGGCTTTCTGCACCAGCATCAGCCGCAGCTGCGGTTGGTTCGCGTTGCGGATTTCCTCCGCGCCGTTCTGCATCGGAGTGGTCGGGCCGAAGCCCAGCAGCGGAAACTCCATGTTCGACTGCCCCGAGGCCACCCACACATCGCCGACCAGCACATCGTCCAGCACGATGCGGTTGGTCCCGGCAATGGTTACCTGGTACGGGCCGCCGGCCTTTTCAGCCGGCAGATACAGGCTCCAGTGTCCCAGATCGTCGGCCTTCGCGGCTGCAGAGCTGCCATGCAGCGTGGCTGTCACCTGCTCGCCCGGATCGGCCCATCCCCAGAGATGAATCGGCCGGTTGCGCTGCAGCACCATGTGGCTGCTCAGCAGATGAGGCAGGGTGACTTCGGCGCGGCTGAACGCAGCAGGGCACAGCGCGAGGAGGGGGAGCAGCAGGCGAAGGGATTTCATGATGGCAATGAGTGGTCCGGAAAGGACGCCCCATTTTAAACGCGATCCAGGCTTCGTATAAGGGCACGGCTTGAGCTGTACCGAAAGGGTGTCAAGCAAGACGGAGCGCTTTCAGGAGAAAACAAAAAGGCCCCGGATTGTCTCCGGGGCCTTTTGTTGAGCGGTATGGCTGGTTTACGCCTGCACGGTGGCCGGAGTCTTGGCCGGTTCAGCGGCCGCCGCGGGTGCCGTCTTGGCTTCGTTACCTGGCTTGCGGATGTCGATGCCGCCCTTGAAGAAGGCGCCGTCTTCGATCGAGATGCGCTGCGCGGCCACGTCGCCGGTCAGCGAGCCTTCGCTGCGGATATCCACGCGGTCGCTGGCCGTCATGTTGCCGCGGACCTTGCCGAGCACCACGATTTCGCGCGCGGTGATGTTGGCCGAAACCTGGCCGTTGCGGCCCACGGTGACGCGGTTGCCGGGCAGGTTGATCGCGCCTTCGACCTTGCCGTCGATGTAGAGCGACTCCGAACCCGTGACCTCGCCCTTGACTACCAGGCTCTTGCCGATAGTGGCCTGGTCACCCGAGGTGGCCGTCGAGGCACTGGGCGCCGGCGTGCGCGTCGGCGGCTCATAGGGCGCCGCGGGCGTCGCGGCCGGACGTACCGGCTCATTCGAAGGCGTCTGGGGGGTGTTGCTGGACTGGTTGGGTTTCCACATATCGTTCGTCTGTTCCTCTCTGGTTAGCTGCCCCTTCCGGACCCGGTGGACTGCGGGAAGCTTTCGCCCGACGTGACACGTACAGCCCTGGAGCGTGATCGAGCCTGTGCTTGCGTCGCAATGCCACGCAGCATATCTGCGCTCGTGCGCCGTGCTTCGATCTTACCCACTCATAGCAGAAAAATGCACGCCCGGTGCGTCTCTTTTCCTGGCGCGAGCCCCTATCCCGTAACCTTCATGGGACATTGTTTCCTTTCTGCATACCCAGCAGGGAAAAGACTTCCACCGCGAGGCAGTTTTTACCTTGATCGCCTTCTCCGCGAAGCAACCGTATGGAGGTTCTTTCCTCCCGCCCAAGCGGAGCTTGGACGGGGCATCCTCTTTGTTCTCGTGCTCGAGGAGAAAATCTTCCTCGCGACCATCGGGAGCGGAGGCCGAAGGCGAGTCGCCCTGCGCGCAGCAGCTGTACCATCGAGATATGACCGACCGCGAACTCCTGCGCCACATCGAACGCTCTCCCGGCCAGAAGGCCGGCTACAAGCAGCTGGTGCGCGAGTTCTCGCTCGGCGGCGGCCGCGAACGCCGCCTGCTGCTCGAGCACCTCGCCCGCCTCACCGCCGCCGGCCACCTGACCAAGGTCGATAAAGAACAGTGGGCCATCGCAAAGGCCGCCGCAGCCCGCGACAACCTCATCGCCGGCCGCCTTGATCTGCACCGTGACGGCTTCGGCTTCGTCCGCCCCAACGAAGGACAGAAAGTGAGCGGGGAAGACATCTTCATCCCGCCGCCGGAAATTCACGGTGCCATGCAGGGCGACCAGGTCCTGGTCGAGCTCGCCCCTGCCCGCAATGACGGCCGCGGCGACAATCGTAAACTGGGCCGTGTCGTGCGCGTACTCACCCGTCGCAATGCCACTGTCGTCGGTGTTTTTCACTATGCGACCAGCGAACGCGCCCCCGGCAACTACATTCGTCCATTTGACGACCGCATGGGCCATCCGGTCTTTATCCCGTTCGATGCCGAGCTGCCTGAAGCCGCTGCCACGCCGCACCGCGTGCTGGGCAAAGAGGCTGTAGCTGCCCGCGCCTACGATCCCGACAACCTCGAAGGCCTGGTGATGGATGTCGAGATTACGCACTGGCCTACGCCGCACACTCCGGCACGCGGTGTCATCCGCGAGATCCTCGGCTATGAGGACGACTTCGGCGTCGATGTCGAGATGGTCATCCGCAAGCACCATCTGCCGCATGCTTTTCCGGACAATGTCCTCGAAGAAGCTCGTGCCGTAGCCCATCTCGACGCGGAGACCGTTGCTGCGCGCCGCGACTTCCGTGCTCTGCCCATCGTCACCATCGACGGCGAGACCGCGCGCGACTTCGACGATGCCGTGCTGGTCGAGCTCGACGAAGAAACAGGCCACTGGCGCCTGCAGGTACACATCGCCGACGTGGCCGAGTACGTGCGGCCCGACACCGCGCTCGATCTCGAGGCGCGCCTGCGCGGCAACTCCGTCTATTTTCCTGATCGCGCCATCCCCATGCTCCCGCAGGAGCTCTCGACCGACATCTGCAGCCTGCGCCCCGACGAAGACCGCCTCGTGCTCTCCTGCCTGATGAACATCGATCCCAGCGGCAACGTGGTCGATTACGAGGTCACTGAGGGCGTCATCCGCTCCGCGCGCCGCATGACCTACACGCAGGTGCACAAGATCCTCGATGGCGATGAGGCCGTCCGCGCCGAGTTCGCGCCGCTCGTGCCTGCTTTTGAGCGCATGAAGCAGCTCGCCGAGATCCTGCACCACAAGCGCGACCGCCGCGGCTCCATCGACTTCGACCTGCCCGAGCCCATCATCGAATTCGACGAGTTCGGCGCGATGAAGTCGGTCACCCGCTCCGAGCGCAACTGGGCGCATCGCCTCATCGAAGAGTTCATGCTCTCGGCCAACGAGTCGGTCGCCTCGTGGATCGAGAACCTCTCCGTGCCCTCGCTCTATCGCATCCATGAGAAGCCCGAGGCGAAGCGCGTCGTCGAGTTTGAAGAGGTCGCTGCCTCATTTGGATATTCGCTCGGCGTTGGCAACCTGCCGGTGAAGACCTTCCACACGCGCGGCGAACGCCGCGATCGACATAGGAATGGGCGCAGCGACGGCCGCAGTTCCGATCGCAATGCGCGCGGGCATGAAGTCGCAGGCGACATCGCGATCACGCCGAAGATGTACCAGAAGCTGACCGCGAAGATTTCAGGCAAGCCGGAGGAGCGCATTGTTGCCTATCTCATGCTGCGCTCGCTCAAGCAGGCCAAGTACAGCGAGCGCAACGAAGGCCACTTCGCCCTCGCCGCGCCCTGCTACACGCACTTCACCTCGCCCATCCGCCGCTATCCCGATCTCATCATCCATCGCATCGTCAAGGCTCTGCTCGGTGCCGGCGTCGAAGGCCACGGCGTGCTCTCGCCCGGTGAGCCGCATGCAAAGCAGGCGAAGCCGCACAAAGAGCCTGCGCTGCGCATCAGTGCCGTGCCCAAGGCTCCTGCGTATGAAGTGATTTCAGAGACCGATCTGCAGCTCATCGCCGGCGAATCGAGCGCCAATGAGCGCCGCGCTGCCGATGCCGAGCGCGAGCTGGTCGAGTGGAAGAAGCTCAAGTTCATGCGCGACCGCGTGGGCGAAGACTTCCACGCGATGATCCTCTCGGCGACGAAGTACGGCTTGTTTGTCGAATTGGACGATCTCTTCGTCGAAGGCCTGGTGCCCATCCAGAGTCTCGGCGCGCTCGACAACGACTACTACACCTGGCGCGAGAATACGCGCGAGATCATCGGCGAGCGCTGGGGCCGCAAATTCCGCATCGGCCAGCGCGTGCGCGTCATTCTCGAGCGCATCGACGCCCAGCAGAAGCGCCTGCAGTTCGGCATCCTGCTCGAAGAAGAGGAGCAGGCCCAGCAGTCTGCAAAGGGCCGCAAGGGCAAGGCGAAAAAATCCGCCACCGCTGAAGCCGAGCCTTCAGCCAAGAAGGCAGCGCGCAAGGGTCTGGGCAAGGCCACGAATAGAAATCCCAAGAAGGGCAGAAGAAAAGGCCCGGTCCCGGACTTCGCCATCAACGTAGCCGGTCCGAATGCGAAGAAGAAATCGCCGGGCACAAAGCGTACCAGCAAGCCCAGCCGAGCCTCCCGCCGCAGCATGCAGCAGGAGGCGGCGCAGTCCATTCCCTATCCCAGGAAGAAAAAGTCGAAAAAGAAGAAGTAGGGCTCAGGGTACAGAGCTCAGAGCACAGGAACAACGGGTGCCCCACCCATATCCAAGCAAGAAAAGCCTCGCATTCCGAAGAGTGCGAGGCTTTGGATTATCTAAGCTCTTCCTGAGCCCTGAGCCCTGAGCCGTATCCCCATAGAGCGATAGTAAAAGGCTGTCATTTCGACCGGAGCGGGACAGTTTCATCGTCCTGCGGAGTGGAGAAACCTGCGGTTCTCCCTGTACCGGCAAAACCGCAGGTCCTTCCACTGCGCTGCGCCCCGGTCGGGATGACAGCGATAAGGGTACGTTCTTTCTTTTCAGACCATCTCTATGGAGATACAGCCTAGTTCACGTGGGCCATGCCGTATTCTTCTTCCTCTTCCTCCGCGCCATGACGGCGCAGCAGGTTCGGCAGGTTCTGGCTGAAGGCGGAACGCGGCATCACTGTGTCGCAGCCTGCTTCGACGGCCTTTACCTTGAGGTCGCCCTGCACGTGCGAGAGGAAGCCGACGATCGAGGTCTTGCCCTTCTTGAGCTTCGCGCGCAGCTTCGGAATCGTCGTCAGCGGCTTGGCGTTGGCGTTGTTCAGATCGAAGAGGATCAGCGCCGGCCGCTCTTCTTCGCTTCCCTCGGTCAGCTTCGAGAGCACGTCTTTCTCGGCCTTCACGAAGGCTACCTTCACGCCGGTCTTCTTCGAGACCTCCTGGATCTTCGCCAGGAAGAAGAGATCTTCGATGAAGCAATAGATGCGGATAGGAGCGTCCTCGCGGATCGGCGGCGGTGGCGGCTCGTAGTAGCCGTAGTCGTTCCCGTAGGAACCCACGTTGCCGTTTACCATGCGCAGGTCGATGGTCGAAGGCGGCGCATCCGCCACGTTACCGTTCGCTCCGCGATAGCTGTGATCCATCGGGCCAACGAAGACCTGCTGCTTCTTCGGCTTGTTCTTCCGGCCGCGGTTGCCGTTCCCGTTCCCATTGCCGTTTCCATTTCCGTTGCCGTTCTTCTGGAAATAGCGGTTCTGGCTGGATTTGGCCTTCTGCGGCGGCTGGGGCTGGCGGGGCTGATTCTGCTGCGCCTGCTGCGGAGCGCCTTGACCCTCGGCTGGTGCGCCGCCCTTATTCTTCCGTCTCCGACGGCGTCTGCGATGCCCCTGGCCTTGACCCTGACCCTGTTGGGGCAGCTGGGCCTCCCCGTGGGATGCCTCTGGCTGGTTCTGCTCTGTGCTCATGCCTGCACTTCCTGGTGCGTATTGACTGCTCTATCGGTGCTTTCGCACCGTTCTCAAGGCAGCGGACTCCGGTGTGCGCTGCCGCTTTGTCTTTAGAGGTACCGGAAAGATGGAACTCCCATCGCTACGTGATGGATCCGTAGGGGACGATGACGCCGCTGGCAGGAGGCAGAGGGCGAATCGGACGGATTGACAGATCGCAATGGAGACAAATGCTTCGAAACCCGGACAACGAGTGTGTTGTTGACCCACTTCGATTCCATCCGCTGCATTCCTTCAACCCGCATGGGTACAAGTGGGGAGCTGCAGTTGGAACCGGCTTGACTCTCGAGAATTGCGGCGAGCCCCTCTTCCAAACAGAGGCAGGCGTCAGCCGCTCGATAGGCAAAGACGATACTACGCTGAAACAACCTGACTGGCAAGTGTCCTATTTTCGGACAGTTTCTTCCGAGGAATCACTCTCGCCCGGCGAAGCCGATCTTGAATCCTCAAACCGGAGTTATCGGGATATTACTCATCGATGCGAACCCGCGCCAAACGATGCAGGTCTGTGTCCGCATCTTCTCCCGGGAGCATCACTTCTGGCAATGGGGGCAGTAATGTGTTCCCCGTCCGGCCTCGATCGTTCGCTTAATCGCCGTCTTGCACACCCGGCATGGTTCGCCGGTCCGCATGTAGACCCGGTGCTCGAGCTGGAAGAAGCCCGCGACCCCGTCCGCGTCCACATAATCGGAGACCGAAGAGCCGCCCAGCGAAATCGCATGCCGCAGTACCTCCTGCAGCGCCATCCGCAGCGCCTCCAGTTGTGCCCGTGTCAGCCGCCCCGCCATCCGCGTCGGCCGGATGCCGGCATGGAACAGGCTCTCGTCCGCATAGATGTTGCCCACCCCGTGCAGCAGCTTCTGGTTCAGCAGTGCTGCCTTGATGGAAAGACGCCGTCCGTGGAAGAGCCGCGCAAAATCTTCCGCGCCGATGGTCAGGGGCTCATGGCCTGGTCCCGCAAAGCCCTGGCCTCCCGGGCCCTGGTTCTCATCGAGCTGCCGAAGGTCCAGCCGCCCGAAGCGCCGCGCATCCACAAAGCGCAGCTCCCGCCCCGAGCTCAATTGCAGCACGGCATGCGTATGCGCCGGTACGGGCACGCTCGCGGCCGATACCAGCAGCCGTCCGGTCATGCCCAGGTGCACGATCCACTGGACGTCGATTCGAGCAGGAGAAGGTGTGCCGTCCCCGGTGTGCCTCGCTGCACCATCGACCGCAAGGTCCATCACGATGTGCTTGCCCACCCGGTACACGCGCGCAACGCGCCGGCCGGCGAGCGCCTCGGCCATGGCCTGCGGGCTGGCCTTGAAGGGCTCGCGATGCCCGCTGAACCATGTTCCTTCGATGCGCTCGCCGCGAATCCTCTCGTGCACTCCGTTGGCGACGGTTTCAACTTCAGGTAATTCCGGCATGCTGATTGGATTCTCGCAGAGGAACCAGGTTTCAGGGCTGCTGCGCGCAGGGCGACCCGCCTTCGGCCTCCGCTCCCTCTGGTCGCGATCCAGGGCTCAGGGCTCAGGAAAAACCTTGGATTCTTTGCCGTGGAGGCAGAAATGGGTGGGTAGGCACGGACTTGTGCATCATTCCTCCCGCAGTCTCAATCGCAACCAGCGGGAGCGAAGCAGCCGAAGGCGCACGGCCTGGACGGCCAGTCCCTGCGCGAGGCAGTTATTGAGGCTGGGCGGTTGTTTCCTTGGCCTGGATCGCGTCCGCGGCCTCAAATCGTGCCAGCACGCTTCGTCCTTTGCCGGTCTTGTCTTTGGAGGCGTCGCCGAGCAGCGTCAGCGTTGTTCCGCGGATGCGATAGGCCATGGTTGCGTTCAAGGCATCCAGCAGGCTCTTTTCCTGCTGCATCGCCTCGGCGCCGCAGGCCATCATCGTCGAGCCCACGCCTTTGAAGTGCAGCGGCTGGGCCTCCGTGGCGGGCAGCTTCGTCTCATAGCTGCCCAGCAGCCGGTTGCACCCGCCGGTTCCCGAGAGGCGCTCCGTCTTCGCGTCGAGCTGGATCGAGGCCTGCGGGGTGTCATTCTCCGGCGACTCGCCATGGACCTCGGCCAGCACCCAGTTTGTGCCCGTCAGCGTATGTCCCACGTGGGAGGTGGTCTTGCTCTGCGCCCAGGCTCCCGGCAGAAGAGTGGCTCCCGCCAGTACCACCGCCGTCACCAGGAATCCCATCCGTATCCGCATGCATCCTCCATCCCCGTGCGAGGCCACTCTAGCAAAAACTCCACCACCCCGGCTCGTTCTGTTCCAACAGAAGAACCCGGGTGGCCCAGACTGCGCCGGAGTTCCTTGCCTCCCACCCAAGCAAAGCTTGGATGGGGCACCCGATTCTGTCTCCACCCCGCAGAATGCTGGCTCGCGACCAAAGGGAGCGGAGGCCGCAGGCGATCCGCCCTGCGCGAAGCAGAGCCCTGCGCGGAGCAGCAGAATTTCGTTCCCGGAGGGGTGCCGATATATCATGAGATACCGGGTGGTTACGCACCACGCGGTTCCATCCTTACGGCCTCGATCATCCTCTCCTGAAATTCCGGCTCCAGCGCAAGCGCGGCCGTGGTGTGTGAGGGTGCGGCCAAATTTCCGGATTGAGCAGGCAAGCAAAACATGCGCGCAAAGACAGCGGTAGTCGTGGGTGCCCAGTGGGGCGATGAGGGCAAGGGCAAGATCGTCGACGTACTTTCTGACCGGTTTGCGGTCGTAGCCCGTTACGCTGGCGGACACAATGCCGGCCACACCGTCATCATCCGTGGGCAGAAGTTCGTCCTCCAGCTCGTTCCCTGCGGCGTGCTCCGCCCCGACTGCCAGGCGGTCATCGGCAACGGCGTGGTGCTCGATCCCATGGCCTTCCTCAAGGAAGTCGGCAAGCTGCGTGACCTCGGCGTCAACGTCGACGGCCAGCTCCGCATCTCGAACCGCGCGCAGGTCATCCTGCCCTATCACCGCATGATCGAACTGGCCGCCGAGAGCGCTCCGGGCCGCCAGAAGATCGGCACCACCAGCCGTGGCATCGGCCCTGCGTATGAAGACAAGATGGCCCGCAACGGCCTGCGCGTCGTCGACATGATGAACCGCAACCTCCTCAAGACGCACATCGAGAACGCCTGCCACGAGAAGAACGCCATCGCGCACGCTCTCTTCGGCACCGAGCCTCTCAACCCGGTGCAGATCTACGAGGACTACGCCCGCGTCGCCGAGCAGATTGCGCCCTTCGTCGCCGACACCTCGGACCTGATCAATACGGCCATCCGCGAGGGCAAGAGCGTCATGTTCGAAGGTGCCCAGGGCACCATGCTCGACATCGACCACGGCACCTATCCGTTCGTGACTTCGTCCTCGGCGACCGCCGGCGGCGCGTGCACGGGCACCGGCGTCGGTCCCACGGCCATCGGCACGGTCATCGGCGTCACCAAGGCTTACGTCACCCGTGTGGGCGAAGGTCCGTTCCCGACCGAATCGCACGACGAGGCCGGCGAGAAGATCCGCGCCCGCGGCAACGAGTTCGGCGCCGTCACCGGCCGTCCGCGCCGCTGCGGCTGGCTCGACCTGCCGCTGCTGCGCTACTCCAACCAGGTCAACGGCACCGAGTGGCTGGTCATCACCAAGATGGACGTGCTCGACGGCCTCGAGGAGATCCCGGTCTGCGTCGGGTACGAGATCGACGGCAAGAAGGTCGACTCCATGCCTGCCGATGTCCGCGGCCTCGAATCGATCAAGCCCATCTACACCAAGCTCAAGGGCTGGTCCGGTTCGACGGAAGGCATCACCGAGTTCGACCGTCTGCCGAAGGAAGCCCAGGAGTACCTGCGCTTCCAGGAGCGTGAGTCCGGCGCCAAGATCGGCATGGTTTCCACCGGTCCGGACCGCGAGCAGACCATGCTTCTGCCCGAGTTCGCCGCCGCCCTCAACGCGCTTCAGGCATAAACTGCACTCATTGACTTCGGGTCTCGCACTGCGAGACCCGGGTTAGACTTGATCCACCGTTCCGAACCGCCCATCCCCGGGGCCATTCTCGAGGAATCCGTGAGCCAGGCTGACAAGCATTCCATCATCAGTTTCACCGTCCGCATGAAATTCAAACCCGAAGACCGCGCCAGTATCCATGAGGCGCTGCGCGCGCTTACCGAGGCCTCGCGTCAGGAGCCCGGTTGCGCGAGCTACATCCCGCATTTGGTCGAAGGAGAGCCTGACACGGTGGTTATTTACGAGCAGTACCGCGGTGGGGAGGCTCTCGAAGCCCATCGCGCCTCCCCGCACTTCCAGAAATATGCGGTCGGCGTGCTCTATCAGCGCATGCTCGAGCGCGAAGTCGAGAACCTCGACGCCCTGGCATAGCTGCTTCGCGCAGGGCGATTCGCCTTCGGCTGCTGCGCGCAGGGCGGATCGCCTTCGGCTGCTGCGCGCAGGGCGGATCGCCTTCGGCCCTCGCTCCCGCTGGTCGCGATCCGGCTCCTGTTTTCTTTTCAGCTAGGTGGGTCTCACGCGAATCTCCATCGCGACCAAAGGGAGCGGGTGCCGAAGGCGGTCGCCTGGACGGCCAGTCCCGGCCAGTCCGGCCTGCGTGCAGCGTTGCGCCGCCGGACCGCGAATTTCCACCCTTCGGCGCATAACTGTGCCTCTTGCGTACCTTTCTTTGACTCGCCGCGGGGATGCGATCTACCATCCGATACGCACATGCGCCCTCTCAGGCATTTTCCGGCGTCCTCCCGCAGGATTGCGGTGGCTCTTTTGCTCCTCGGGGCGCTTACGATGGCTCTCCCCCGCGAGGGACGAGCGCTTCCGCATCACGAAGGCCATGCGATCCACAAAGAGATCGAGGCGCTCGAAGAGCAGTGGCGGCAGGCCCTCATCTCGAATAACGTCGGCCAGATGGATCATCTCCTCGCTGACGACTACATCGGTATCAGCGCCAATGGAACCGTCGAGACCAAGGCAGAGTCGCTGGCGCAGCGCCGCGCAGGAACCATGCGCATCACCGCGCTCGATATCACGGACATGAAGGTGCGGGTGTACGGCGATACCGCGGTCGTCACCTCGCAGGCGCACATCGAAGGCACAAACGGCCAGAGCAGCATCGGCGGCAACTACCGCTATACCCGCGTCTACAACCGCCGCCTCGGCCAGTGGAAGATCGTCAGCTTCGAGGCGAGCCGCATGCATGATGCCGACGCCCGCCAGCATCATGATTAGGTGAGGCAGAGCGGTTCCGGCCAAAGTCGGATCTCCGGCTCTTCCCGAGAAAACCCAGGCGATTCGGTTAGGCGTATACTTGCCAGGTGCCGACCGTTCTCCGGATCGCTGGTCTTCGCGTCACGATCTATTCGAATGACCATCGGCCTGCGCACGTACACGTCATCGGCAAGGGGCATGAAGCGGTCTTTCATCTGAATTGCCCTCAGGGACCGGCAAGTCTTCGAGAGAACTTCGGTTTTGCTCAGCACGAACTGAGTGCGATACAGAAGGCCCTGGGTGAGCATATTCCACAGCTTTGTCTAGCCTGGGAGGAGATGCATGGTTACGCATGAAGAGTACGTAAAGGCCAACGAAAGGGCAAAGGCGCTCGAGGTGCGAGTGCCTAAGGCTGTCTCGGCCAGCTATGACCGCCGGCTTCGCCGCGTGATCGTGCAGCTCAATTCGAACCTGGGTATCTTCTTTTCTCCCAGAGATGCAGAGGGTCTGGAGTACGCCACCCCCGAGCAATTGCATGAAATCGAGATATCGCCCTCGGGGTACGGGTTGCACTTTCCCAGAATCGATGCAGATCTCTATCTGCCTTCTCTGCTTGAAGGCATCTTTGGTTCCGAGAGATGGGTGGCAGGCAGTATGGGGAAACGTGGAGGCAGATCGAGAAGCGCGGCTAAGGTCCGTGCCGCGCGGGAGAACGGTAAGAAAGGCGGCCGTCCAAAGCAAAAAGAAGCAGCCCAGGCCGAACTGGTCTGAGCGGGGTGTGGAAGACGTAACCGTGTTGCGGTAGGTCCAGGAGCCGCTTTAGGTCGTATCCCCCTATAGGGGCATAGGAAATAAAAACTTACCACTGCCTTGTCATCCCAACCGCAGCGAGCCAAAGACGTCCTGCTCTGGTCGAAATGACAATTTGCGTAATGGCGATAAGGGAATCCGCTTCAGGAGTGCAGCTCTGGCTGGGCTTCGCCCTCGGATGCATCGGCCGGCGGTTGTGCCGGAGCTGCCAGGATAAGCGCTGCTACGATCAACAGCGAAACGGCCAGCAATCCGAATTCGACCAGCTTCAGCATCGCTTCATCCTTCCGGTTCTAACAGCATCGCGGTGAGCAGCGCCGTCCGTGGCGCCAGTTCTTTTACCAGCAGGGATTCATGCGCTGCGTGCGCGCCTTCTCCCACGGCACCCATTCCATCCAGCGTTGGAATACCGAGCGCGGAGGTAAAGTTGCCATCCGATCCGCCGCCCGTGGCCGCCTCTTGAAGGCTGAAACCCAGGTTCTGCGCGAGAGTTTTGGCCCGCCGGTAAAGTGCCACCGTTCCCCGCGTCCGTTCCATCGGAGGCCGGTTCAATCCACCCTCTACCGTCAGGACGCAACCGCGATCGTTTGCGCGCAACTGCCGGAACTTCCGCTCCACCCGCGCTACGTCCGATCGCTTCGCAATCCGCACGTCCACCTCGGCCGATGCCTCAGCTGCTACCACGTTAGACCGGCTTCCCCCCTGAATAGTTCCAATATTTACCGTGATGCCCCGTTGTAATTCGGTGAACCCGGCAATGATGCCAACCTGGTGCGCCAGCTCGTGGATGGCCGAATGCCCCTTGCCGAAGTCCACGCCGCTGTGTGCCGCCACGCCCCGCACATGGATGCGGTAGTGTCCGATCCCCTTGCGCGCAGTCTTGTATGCGCCCGGTTCGAGGCCCTGCGCTGGCTCCAGCACGTAGACCGCCTCGCACTCCTGCGCGATCTTCTCCGTGATCGTCCGCGAGGCCGTGCTGCCGACCTCCTCGTCGCTCACCAGCAACAGCGTGATGGGCCGCCGCTGCTTCGCCGGAAGCTGGTTCAGGATGCCGATCGCCGTGAAGGCCATCGCCACGCCGGCCTTCATGTCCAGCGTTCCCGGTCCCCACACGCGGCCCTCCGCTACACGGAAGGGCATCTTCGCCAGGGTTCCCATCGGCCACACCGTGTCCAGGTGGCCCAGCAGCAGGATCGGCTTGCGTCCCCGCGCTCCGGAGGTAAAGAAGCGCGCTTCGAGGATGTCGCCAAAAACCTTCTGCCGGTGCCGGTGGATTTTGCCGCCGAGTTTCTGCGCCATCGTTGCCGCCAGATCCATGCAGCGGTCCACTGCGGCTTTCTCGTCACTGGGAGATTCGACCTCGACCAGGGCGCGAAGCGTTTCCATGAGCGCCGGTTCACCTTGAGCGGCCGCGGAAGCGATCTCCGAAAGGTGGGAAAAGTGTTGCGAAGTGCTTTTATCTGAGCGCATGAAGAGGTCCATCCGTCTGGTTTACCACTGCCCGGGAGGGGGTGTTTTACCGCATAACTGTGTCAAATCCGCAACAATGAAACTTCTCCCACCGAAGTTAGTCTATGCCTTCGTGCCCGGTTTTCGTACCCGGTCTCGTACCCCGGTTCTGAACGCGTTGCATGTGAGGATTTAAGGATTGAACCCGACAGCGCATTACGAGCAGACGCTGCAACAGGCAGTTAGCTTCTCCGGCATTGGACTTCATAGCGGAGCTCCCGTCCAGATGAGGATGCTGCCCGCTCCTGCCGGCACCGGTATTCTCTTCCGGCGTACCGACCTCGACAACTTTGAAATTGCCGCCAGCGGCCGCAACGTGGCCAAGGTCAGCTACGCCACCAGCCTCATGCGCAAGGGTGTGCTCATCTCCACCACCGAGCATCTGCTCTCCGCGCTCATCGGCCTTGGCGTCGATAACGTCATCGTCGAGCTCGACAACCTCGAGCTGCCCATCCTCGACGGCAGCGCCCAGCCCTACGTCGAAGCCTTCCGCGCTGCCGGCCTCAAGCTCCAGCGCCGCCGCCGCGAGTACATCCGCATTCTCAAGACCGTCGAAGTGCGCGAAGGCGACAAGTTCATCGGTGTCTATCCCGGGGACGGCTATCGTGTCTCCTACAAGATCGACTTCCCCTCGCCCATTGGCGCGCAGGGCTTCGATATCGATCTCGCCGCCCGCAGCTACGACACGCAGATTGCCCCGGCACGCACCTTCGGCTTCAAGGAAGATGAGCAGAAGCTGCGCGATATGGGCCTGATCCGCGGTGTTTCCGATACCAGCGCCATCATTCTCGATCGCAAAGGCGTGCTCAACGGTCCGCTGCGCTTCAACGACGAGTTCGTGCGCCACAAGGTGCTCGACCTCATCGGCGACCTGGCGCTCGCGGGCCATCAGATTCTCGGCCACGTCGTTGCCGAGCGCGCCGGCCACGCCATGCATACCGCGCTGGTTTCGCGCCTGCTCAAGGACAGATCGGCATGGGAGCTGGCGACTCTCCAGCCCGCCGCCGCAAGGGCTCCGATGCAGCCTCATACCCGCGTTGCCGCGCGCACCGCACTGGCTGCGGTCTAAAGACAGGGTGTAGGGGATAGGGTTTAGGGTGTAGAAAAGCCTCGCATGCCATGCATGCGAGGCTTTTTCTCATCCGGGCCTGAGCCCTGAAGCGCGACCAAAAGGAGCGGAGGCCGAAGGCGATCCGCTCTGCGCGAAGCAGTCAGTAAAACAACAGGCACTGCGGCCGCGAGAGCGCGAAGGTCTTCGATGTGGACGCCAGCGTACCCGCCACGCTGTCGCGCGCGATGACCGAGATCGTATCCGACACCTGGTTGGCGACCAGCAGCCATTTCTCGCTCTTATCCAGCGCAATATGGCGCGGAATGTCGCCGCCGCAGGAGACGCGTCCCAGCTGCGTCAATTTGCCCGTCTCGGGATCGACCTTGAAGCTGGTGATCGTGTTGTCGCCGCGGTCGCAGGCGTAGGCGAAAAGGCCATCGCCGGTCAGCACCATTTTGCAGCCGGTAGCCGTCGGCCCCGTCCAGTTTTCGGTGCGGGTGCTCACCTTCTGCACGCTGGTCAATGTGCCTTTGGCCGCATTCCAATCCAGCACCACGATCATGGAGGACATCTCTTCCACGCAGTAGGCGATCTTGCCGTTCGGATGGAAGAGCAGCGAGCGCGGGCCGGCGCCCGGATCCGAGTGCCATGCCTCCGGCGTGCCCGGCGTCAGCTTCGCTGTCGCCGCGTCCAGCTTGTAGATGTGAATGCAGTCCAGGCCGAGATCGTTCACAAACAGGGAGCGGTTATCCGGAGAAACCGTCACCCAGTGCGCATGCGGGCTGGTCTGCCGTTCCTTGTCCGGACCATGGCCGGTGTACTGGAAGTGCGAGACCGGCATGCTCAGGCGGCCGTCGTTCTCCACGTGGAATGAGACGGCGCTGCCGCTGTCATAGCTGGCCGCGAAGACGGCCTTGCCGGTGTGATCGACAGTGACGTGCGTGGTGCCATAGCCGTCCGCAGGGACGGCGTTCAGGAAGTTCAGCTTCGCCGCTGCCGCATCGACCGCGAACGCGCTCACGCCGCCCGACTTCGCTCCGCCGAAATGGTCGATCTCGTTCGCCGCATAGAGATACTTCTTGTCTGGCGAGAATACGAGGTAGGTTGGGTTATCGGCCCAGGCCGCGAGGCCCTTTTGCGTCAGCGTGCCGGTCGAGGCATCGAAGCTGTACGCATAGATACCCTTGCTGGTCTTCAGTGTCTGCGTGCCGACATAGAGCAGCTGCTGGCCTGTATCGGCAGAGCCGGCGTCTGCGGCAAAAGCGCGCCATCCACGCGCTGCGAGCGGGGCGATAGCCGCTCCCTGGAGTGCGGTGCGAAGAAACCTGCGGCGATTCATGCCCTCCATAATCTCACGTGGCACAAACGCGCATCGAGTGCCCCGCAGCCAGCGGTACACTGCTCGCGCATGTCTCTTTCGCCCACAGCCCGCGTCCTCGGCCGCATTGGCCTGCCCGCTCCTGTCCATGAGCTTGCCGCGCAGCGGTGGGATGCGATCATCGTCGGCGCCGGCCACAACGGCCTCGCCTGCGCAGCCTATCTCGCCCGCGCAGGCAAGCGCGTGCTGGTGCTCGAGAGCCGCGAGCGCGTTGGCGGAGCCTGCACCATCGAGGAAACCTTCCCCGGTGTGCGCATGTCTCCCTGCGCCTATCTCGCCGGGCTGCTCCACCCGCTCATCGTCGAAGAACTGAATCTCGCCGCCCGCGGTTTTCGCTGGTTTCCAGCCGTCAACGGCCTCTTCGTGCCGTTTCTCGACGGTTCCAGCATTCAGCTATGGGATGACGACCAGCTCTGCGAGGAAGAAATTCGCGCCTTCGCTCCGCACGATCTCGAAGGCTTCCGCGCCATGAGCGATGTCATCCGCCGCCTGCGCGACGCGCTGCGTCCGGCAGTGTACGAAGGCAGCTCGAAGCATGGCTTTGGCAACCATCCCGGGCGCGATTTCTGGCAGGGCTCCGCACCCACGCCCGAAGAGATCGACCATCGTCTCGGCAACGACCTCGAAGCCCGCAAAGTGCTCTACGAGTGGTCCATGGCCGAGTTCGTCGGCGCCTATCTCGACGACGAGCGCCTGCAGTCGGCCTATCTCGGCCAGGGCGTCATCGGCACCAACGCCAGTCCCTTCGATCCCGGCACCGCGTCCATCCGCTTTCACCATGCATCCGGCCGTCTCGGCGGCATGCCCGGCATGTGGGGATACGTCCAGGGCGGCATGGGCATGGTCTCGTTCTATCTCTGCGACGCCGCGCGCGAGGCTGGTGCCGTGGTCGCTGCGGGTGTGCCCGTCGCGCAGATTCATCCCGGTGCCGGCGTCGAGCTCGAAGGCGGCGACCGGCTCCTCGCGCCTGTGGTCATCTCCAACGCCGATCCCGTCCGCACCCTGCGCATGCTCGGTTCCGCTGCCGATCCTGCATGGCGAGCGCAGGTCGAGCGCGTTCCCATCGAAGGCTGCACCGTGAAGCTCAACGTGCTGCTGCGCGAGCTGCCTGACTTCACCGCGCGCCCCGGCCAGCTTCGGCCGCACCACTATGGCCAGATCAACGCCCCGCTCACCCACGAGGAGTGGAAGGCCGCCTTCGCCGCCTCGCGCCGCGGCGAGCTGCCCGAACACCTCTGGTGCGAGATCTACTTCCAGAGCGTGCACGACCCTGCCGTTGTGCCCGCTGGCCGGCACACCATGAGCATCTTCGCGCAGTATGTCCCCTATCGCTTCGCGCAGGGATCATGGGATACGCGCCGTGACGAGGTCCGCAGGCTCGCGCTCAAGTCGCTGGGCCGCTTCTGCTCGAATCTCGACGCTGCTGTGATCGACGCGCAGGTGCTCGGGCCGCCCGATATCGAAGAAAAGGTCGGCCTCACCGGCGGTCACATCTTCCAGGGCGAATGTCTCCCGCCTTACATGTGGTCAAAGCGCCTCGCCGCGCGGACGCCCATGCTCGGGATGTATCTCTGCGGTGCCGCAACGCACCCGGGAGGCTCGGTCATCGGCATCAACGGCCGCAACGCCGCGATGGCTGTGCTGGCGGATATGGAGTAACGGCTTTGCCCGGTCCGCTCACAACCAGGCTTTGTCATTCCGACCGGAGCGAACCGGGGTCCCCGGAGCGCCCGCAGTTGGCGTGCTGGGGTGGAGAAGCGAAGTGGAGGAACCTGCTGTTTGCTCGCGCCAGCACGTAAAAGGGTGCCCCACCCATGCGCGGCTTGGGTGGGAAAGCACGGATGCGAACGGGGCACCCTTATTCCCTCATTTCGGATACTTCACCACTGCGCTCGTCCTTGCATTGAGCACATCGATCTCTCCATTCCGATAGATCGATGCCTTCAGAAAATATCCCGTGTCCGTTCCCGGGAGGTTCGCGATCCGCGCAGCATCCACATTGTTCGCCGCGCCGCCCTCTTCCGAGTAATGCAGCTGCCACAGCGCCTCGAGTCCCGGCGTCTTCTTGATCGTCTGCAGGGTCGGCGTCGATCCGCCTTTCTTCGCGCCGTTGTCCATGATCGCCACGCGCGGCGTGATGGCATAGACCAGTGCCGGGCTGCTGCTCTGGTACCAGCCGTGGTGCGAGACCACCAGCAGATCCACATGCCCCAGCCGGTTCGCCGGACACATCAGCGCGCGCTCTTTGTCCCACGTCAGGTCGCCCAGATCGAGGATGCGCGTCTTCCCGTAGGTCATCTCGACGCCCAGCGACCGCGCATTCTCCGTCTGATCGGGTGGACGAATCTCCGACTGCGCGCAGTAGGCATTCGCCGCGCCTGCACCCGGCAGGGGCTGCGCAATCAGCTGGCCGTCCGCACTGATCACCTGCACCTTGAGCCCCGGGATTGGGAGTAGATCGCCAGGCTTCGGAATGATCGTCTTGTATTTTCCTGTCGCCAGCACCTTCTCGAAGGCCGTGGCTGCGTCCACCGTGGGTTTATCCCCGGTTTCGCGATTCGGGCCGTGGTAAATGAACGTTCCCACCGGAATCTTTGCGACCAGTTGCGGCACGCCGCCGGTGTGGTCCACGTGATAGTGCGTCAGCAGCACGGTGTCGATGCGCGTGATTCCCGCGTCCTTCGCGGCTGCCACGATGCGGTCCGCGTCGCGCCCGGCATTGTCCGGCCAGCCGGTATCGATCAGCAGAGATCCATGCTCCGGCGTTACCAGCAGAGTGGACTGCCCACCCTCTACGTCAATGAAGTACATTTGCAGGGGCGAGCCCGTCTGCGAAAAGGCAGGCACGGCCACGCAACCGAGCAGGGCTGCGCAAAGGGACAGAGTTCGGATCGCGGCTCGAATACGCATACGCAGCAATGTAACGCTTGTGAGGGAACCCATGCCTTGCGGAATACGACAGACACTTATGAAATCGTTTGCATCTGCGGTACTGGCCGCTGCTGCCCTCGCCGGCTTCACCGCGCACGCGCAGGATGCCGTCACCTATGACGCAGCTACGAAGGTCTTCCGCATCGATGGCGGCCAGGTCACCTATGCCTTCGGCGTCAACGATCTCGACGAGCTCCAGCCTGTCTACTGGGGCGCGAAGCTCGTCACGGGTGACCCTCTGCCCGCCGCGCACACCAACGAAGGCCATGCCTCCTTCGATCTGCCCACCAGCACCACGCCGCAGGAGTTCGCCGGCTGGGGCGCCGGTCTCTATCTCGAGCCCGCGCTCAAGATCACCTTCCCTGACGGCAATCGCGACCTCGTCCTGCACTACGTATCGCACACGATCGAAGGCAGCACGCTCACGGTGCGCCTCAAGGATATCGAGCGCGAGGTCTTTGTCGACGTGCGCTATGCGATGGACCCCGCAACCGGCGTTCTTGGCCGCTCGGCCGTCATCGAGAACAAGACCACGACACCGTTGGTGATCGAGCAGGCCGCCGCGGCGACCTGGACGCTGCCGCAAGGCACCAACTATACCCTCGACACGATGACCGGCCGCTGGGCCGGTGAGGATGCGCTGCACACCGAACCTCTGCATCAGGGCGAGCGCGTGCTGGAGTCGCGCCGCGGCTCTACCGGACATCAGAACGATCCGTGGTTTGCCATCGAGCGCGCCCACACGAACGATCAGGATGCCGGCGATGTCTGGTTCGGAGCCCTGGCCTGGAGCGGTTCCTGGCGCATCACCATCGAGCAGGATCTGCTCAACCAGGTGCGCGTCACCGGCGGCTACAATCCGTTCGATTTCGGTTACAAATTAGCTCCCGGCGAGTCGCTCGCGACGCCCGTCTTCTACGGCGGCTACACCCATGACGGTATCGGCGGCGCATCGCGCCTGCTGCATCGCTTCGAGCTGACGCAGATCCTGCCCCAGCGTCCGCATCCCAAGCCTCGCCCGGTAATCTACAACTCGTGGGAGGCAACCGAGTTCAATGTGTCCGAAGCCGCGCAGGAAGCACTCGCCGAGAAGGCTGCTTCGATCGGCGTCGAGCGCTTCGTCGTCGATGACGGCTGGTTCGGCCAGCGCAAGACCGACCACGCGGGCCTCGGCGACTGGTATGTGAACAAGGACAAGTTTCCCAACGGCCTCAAGCCGCTCATCGACAAGGTGCACGCGCTCGGCATGGACTTCGGCCTCTGGGTCGAGCCCGAGATGGTGAACCCCGACAGCGATCTTTATCGCAAGCATCCCGACTGGGTGCTGAACTTCACCGGCCGCCCGCGCACCGAGGGCCGCAATCAGCTCGTCCTCAATTTGGCTCGCCCCGATGTGCGCGCCTACGTCTTCGGCTTCTTAGACAAGCTCCTTACCGGGAACGACATCGCCTTCCTCAAGTGGGATTACAACCGCAACTGGTCCGAGCCCGGCTGGCCTGCCGTTGCTGCCGACGAACAGAAGCAGGTCTACGTGAAGTACACCGAGAACCTCTACGGCATCCTCAAGGAGCTGCGCGAGAAGCATCCCAACGTTGAGATCGAGTCCTGCTCCGGCGGCGGAGGCCGTGTCGATCTCGGCATCCTGCGCTACACCGACGAGGTCTGGCCCTCGGATAACACCGATCCTTACGACCGCCTCCTGATCCAGGACGGCTTCACCTACGCCTACACTCCCGGCGTCATGATGGCCTGGGTCACCGACTCGCCCGGCTGGATGAATCGCCGCACCACCACGGTGGAGTATCGCTTCCTTTCCTCGATGCAGGGCGGTCTCGGTGTCGGCGCGAATCTCAACCACTGGGGCCCCGAGGATTTCGCCACCGCGAAGCACCTCATCGCCGAGTACAAGCAGGTGCGTGAGACCGTGCAGCATGGCGATCTCTACCGCCTCGTCTCGCCCCAAACAAACGGAGAACAGTCTGGCAGCGAGCAGTCGGTGACGGAATCCGTCTCGCCGGACAAGTCGCAGGCCGCCGTCTTCGCCTTCCTGCATTCCAGCACGCAGGGCTATCCGTATCCGCTGCTCTATCTCCGCGGACTCGATCCCCACGCGCAGTACCGCCTGCACTGGATGACCGGGAAGCCCGGTGGCCAGCTGCCTGAAGTCGCCAGCGGCCAGTACTGGATGAGCGCCGGTCTCGCCCTGAACCTCATCGGCGACTTCCAGGCCACGGCCTTCCGTCTCGATAAAGTGCAGTGATCACCCCGTGCCCGTACCAGCAGGAAAAGGGTGCCCCACCCGAGCTCTGCTTGGGTGGGAGGGCATAGCTCTTGCAGCGTTGTCATCCCCATCGCAGCGCTGGCGAGATACTCCCGTGCGGAGTGTGTCGCATCCCGCCCAAGCCGAGCTGGGATGGGGCACCCCTGTTCGCAGGGGTGCAGACATGCGTGAAGGAAGCTGCGGTTCTCTCTGTTCGAGCATGCTTTACGCGGTCCGCTTTTTCTTTCGCTCTGCGACAAGGAACACCGCCACGCCGGCGCCGACCAGCACCAGCGTCGAGGCAATCACCTTCACGACAGCCAGCGCCGGATGCGTCTCGTCCTCGCCTGGAATCACCGAGAGCACGATGGTCAGCGCGGTGCTCAGGAAGCCGATAGTGGCCAGCACCACGGCTACGCGCTGTCCGCCCCACACGCGGATGACCTCCGGTCCCGCAGGCCGCGACTGCAGCCGGATCATCGCCGCGAAGAGCATCAGGTACGGCAAAAAGTAGGACAGGATCGACATGCTCACCAGCACGTCGTATGCCCCGCGCACCGTCGTCCCGGCCTGGCCAAGCACGGCTACCGCCATGCCTGCCAGGCCGTAGCACCCAATCGCTACCCAGGGTGTGCGAAAGCGCGGATGCACGCGGCCGCAGGCCCGCGGCAGGTAGTGGTCAATACCCGCGACGAACGGCAGCCGAGAAGTGGAAGAGAGATAGGCCGCCGCGCCGCCCACGGCATTCAACCCGATCAGCAGCGCAATCGGTATCGCGAGCCAGGCCACGCGCAGCCGCGCGCACAGTGTCGTCATGCCGCGCATGAAGCCGTCTACTCCATGCACCGCGCTCGAGGGCAGCGCCACCAGCAGCGCGGCCGTGCCCGCGATATACGCGACGGTGAAGATCGCTCCGCCCGCCAGCAGAGCGCGTGGAATCGTGCGCCGGGGGTTCTCGATCTCCTCGCCCATAAAGGAGCCCGCCTCGCACCCGCCGAAGGCGAAGAAGATCGTCGACCAGAAGATGGCATTCTTCAAGTCGAGATGCGGCATCAGCGCATGTCCCGCAAAGTGAGTTGCTGAGCCATGCCGCGCAGCGGAGACCACGGCCAGCGCGATCAGCAGCGAGATCGGCAGCAGACTCCCGAGCGAGCTTACGTTGTTCAGCCACTTGCCTGCGTTTATCCCGGCGATATTTGTAACCGTGATGATGACTAACCATGCCAGTGCGAACAGCAGGTAGAAGCGGCTGTCTCCCGTGAGCGTCTGTCCGTGCGCGCCGAAGGCAAACAACACCGATCCTGCGCCGAAATACAGCACAGCAGGGAAGTAGGGCAGGTTGCTCATCCAGTAGGTCCACGCTGCGAGGAAGGCAGGGAAGTCGCCGAAGGCCTCGCGCGTCCACACATAAAGGCCGCCCTCCGCCGGATAGCGCGACGAAAGCTCCAGCACGCAGGCCGCCAGCGGCACAAAGAACCCGCACAGCGCAAAGATCCAGACCACAAGCGTGCTCGGGCCGGCAGCGGCGGCCGTCGCCACCCAGCGCACGCTCAGCCCGCTCACGATATAGAACAGCGTCAGGTCGCGAAAGCGCAGCGCCCGCCTGAGAGCGGGCCGCTGCGTATCGTCTGCTTCTTCGGAAGAAGAATGCATGGAAGCCGCAGCATACTACGGGTTCGCACCATAGCCCTGCAGAAAAGCGGCTCCCGCCTTCGTTTTCTAGCGCTGCAGGTACCAGGGGATATTGATGACCACGATGCGCTGGTTGCCTTTGAGCAGCAGCAGCAGCTTGAGTACGTTGGCGCGCTGGTTGTGCAGCAGGTTTTCCCACCAGTGCTTCACCACCAGTTCGGGAACAAGCACCGCAATCTGCCGGTTCTCCAGCTCCTTTTCCTTCCCCAGGATGAAGTCCACGACCGGTGCCAGTACAAAACGATAAGGGGATTGCAGCTGCACCAGCTGCGGCACCGCATGATGGGCTTTTTCGAGGGGAGCGACGACCATGTTGTCCCATTCGTCGCAGATGCTCTTCTTGCTGTCCTCGCTCTCCACGTGCACGGCAATCACTTCTGGAGACATGGCAAGGGCGAAGCGGATCGCCTTTTCCGTGATGCGGCTCCAGCGGTCCAGAGGCAGAATGACCACCGGCGGCTCAAGATGGTCGACGCGCAGCGGTGTCGGGCAGTTGGTCTCGCGCCGGACGCGCGAGTAGTGCACGCGCACGCGCAGCATGAGGAAGATCATCAGCGGAATCAGCAGCGCGGTCACCCAGGCGCCGGCCCGGAACTTCGCCACCAGCACCACCAGCAGGGTCACGCCGGTGGCCAGCGCGCCCACGCCGTTCACCGCCATGCGCCACTTCGAGCCGGGGCCTGGATTCTTCATCCAGTGCACCACCATGCCCGCCTGCGAGAGGGTAAAGGCCATGAAGGCGCCGATGGCGTACAGCGGAATCAGCTTGTCGGTCACGCCGCCGAAGATGATGAGCAGCGTGGCGGTGAAAAAGACCAGGGCATAGATGCCGTGGGAGTGCAGCAGACGCCGTCCGCGCAGTAGAAAGACATGCGGCAGGTAGTCGTTATGCGCAATCGACCGCGTAAGGCGCGGAAAGTCCGCAAACGCGGTATTCGCGGAGAGCGACAGCACCAGCAGGATGCCGCCGATGGTCACGTAGTAGAACCAGCCTCGTCCTGTCACCGCCGCCGTCAGCTGCGAGAGCACGCTCTCATAGCCTTTCCCATTCGGGTCCGTGGCGCCGATGCCGTAGAACCGGCACAGCAGCGCGATGCCTGCCAGCAGCACGATCAGGAAGGCGATGATGATGGTCAGCGTGACGCGCGCATTCTTCGTGCGCGGATCGCGGAAGGCCATCACGCCGTTCGAAACCGCTTCGACGCCGGTCATCGCCGTGCAGCCGCTGGAGAAGACCTTGAGCAGCAGCCACCAGCCCAGCATGGCCGTCGCGGGCGGAAGCTTCGGAGGAGCCACCACCGGCACTGGGTGTCCCTTGCCCAGCAGGACGTGAACCCCGCCCAGCAGGATCACGATCAGCAGCGTTCCCAGGAAGAGATAAGTCGGAATCTGGAAGACCACGCCCGTATCGCGCACGCCGCGCATGTTGACCAGCGTGAGGATCAGAAGGATCAACAGGCATAGCCCGAGAAGATGCGTCTGCAGCGAAGGCACGGCGGAGACCAGAGCGCCCACGCCGGCCGAAATACCCACCGCCGCCGTCAGAATGTAGTCGATCATCAGCGCCGCCGCGGCCAGCAGCCCCGCTCCCGCGCCCAGGTTCTCGCTGGCTACCGTGTACGAGCCGCCGCCGTGAGGATAGGCCTCGATCGTCTGGCAGTAGGAGAAATACACGATGACCAGCAGGCACAGGATTGCCCCGATGACCGGCACAATCTGGTACACGCCTGCCATGCCCAGCGGAATCAGCAGCGTCAGCGCCGCTTCCGGTCCGTATGCCGCCGAGCTCAGAGCGTCGAGGCCGAAGATCGGCAGGCCGGCCGAGGGGCCTACCTGTTCCGCGCGTTCCTCGCTGGATGCGAGGGGTTTGCCAAACAGCAGATCGAGAATCTTCATGCAGGTGTCATTTTCCAGGGTTAGATGCAGCCAGGAGAGGTTATCGTGCGTGCCCTCTGACTCTACACTGGATGGCTGCAAATCGCGCCCGCCAAGTTGTTACACTGGATTCGACCATGAGCACCGCTATGAGCCTTTCGCCGGAGATTCTGGCCAAGTACGAACCAGTCATCGGACTCGAAGTCCACGTCCAGCTGCTCACCGAGACCAAAGCCTTCTGTGGCTGCGCGAACCGTTTCGGCTCAGCTCCGAACACGAATGTCTGCCCGGTCTGCCTCGGCCTGCCCGGCTCGCTGCCGGTGCTCAATGCACGCGCCGTCGAGTTCGCCACGCTGGCCTCCATGGCGATCAACTGCCAGGTGAACGAGCGCTCCATCTTCGCGCGCAAAAACTACTTCTATCCCGATTCACCCAAGGGCTACCAGATCTCGCAGTTCGACAAGCCGCTCGCCGAGCATGGCTATATCGACGTGCCCACGCCGAACGGCACCAAGCGCATCGGCATCACGCGCCTGCACATGGAAGAGGACGCCGGCAAGAGCCTGCACGACGGCCAGCCCGACTCGAACCTCTACACCTCGGTCGATCTCAACCGCTGCGGCACGCCGCTGGTCGAAATCGTCAGCGAACCGGATATCCGCACGCCCGACGAGGCCTACGAGTACCTCACGCGTCTCAAGGAAATCCTCCTCTACACCGCCGTCTCCGACTGCAACATGGAAGAGGGCTCGCTGCGTTGCGATGCCAATGTGAGCGTGCGTCCGCGCGGTCAGGAAAAGTTCGGCACCAAGGCCGAGGTCAAGAACGTCAACTCCTTCCGCTACATCCGCTCCGCGCTGGAGTACGAGATTGAGCGCCAGATCGAGGTGATCGAAGGCGGCGGCCGCGTGGTGCAGGAGACGCGTCTCTGGAACGCAGCCGAGGGCCGTACCTACTCCATGCGCTCCAAGGAGCAGGCGCACGACTACCGCTATTTCCCTGAGCCCGATCTTCCGCCGCTCATCGTCTCCGCCGAGTTCCGCGCGAAGATCGCCGCGACCATGCCGGAGCTGCCCGAGGCGCGCCGCGCCCGCCTGGTTGCCGAGTACGAAATCACCGAGCAGGATGCTGCGACTCTGACCGCGACCCGCGCCTTTGCCGATCAGTTTGAAGAAGCGGCAAAGGCGGCGAAGAGTCCCAAGCGCGTGGCTAACCTGGTGCAGAGCGAGCTGACCATGCGCCTCAAGCTCAAGGGCCTCGAGCTCGAGCAGTCGCCCATCAGCATGAAGGGCATTGCCCTCGCCGCCGATCTCGCCGAAGAGGGCAAGCTCTCGAGCAAGCAGCTCAAGCAGCTCTTCGATATCGCTTTTGAGAACGGTGAGGATTTCCCCGCCGTCTACGAGCGCGAGAAGCCGCAGCAGATCAGCGATGCGGGCGCCCTCGAAACCATGATCGATGAGGTTATCGCCGCGAACCCCAAGCAGGTGGAGCAGTATCGCGCCGGCAAGAAGACGGTCGCAGCCTTCTTCGTCGGCCAGGTCATGCGCCTCTCGAAGGGACAGGCCAATCCCGCTCTGCTGAACGAGCTGGTAGCGAAGAAGCTGGAGAACTAGCTGCTTCGCGCAGGGCGATCCGCCTTCGGCCTCCGCTCCCTTTGGTCGCGATTTGGGATCTGTGGGGTGGATCGGAAACGGGTGCCCCATCCAAGCTCCGCTTGGGTGGGACGGTGTGAACCTTCGTGACGCGTTTATCCTGCGAACCCATGTCTCAGAAGCGAGACATGGGGCACCCGGGTCGTTCTTCTGAAAAGTCTTTGCGGAACTTTGCGTTCTTGGCGTCCTGGCGCGAAAGGGATGCGTGCAGACGCACGACTCCCTCTGTGCTCTCTGTGTCCTCGGTGGTGAATCGCCTTTGTGCTTCCCCACGCAAGCCAACTTCGGGCTTGCATGGGCCACCCGGCTGCTGCGCGGAGCGGGGGGTGTACCGAGCTCGACACTTCTGGCCGGGTGTCCTGCTGCATCACATTAGAAGAATGAAGTTTCTGCGTCTTTTCCCCCTTCTTGCGTTCGTTTTCCTGAGCTTTGATTCCGGCCATGCGCAGACCGATGCGGCCATCAGCTATTACGGCGCCTTTACCGGCTCCACCAGCGGAAACGGCACCGTGCAGAGCCCGTCCAACCAGGGCGGATACCTGCTCGAGATGCGCCACATCTCCAACCCCCTCGTCGGCTACGAGCTGAACTACTCCTTCAATCGTGCCAACCAGGGTTACAACCTCGAATCCGTGAAGGCCGGCGCGCATGAGGTCGGTGCGGACTGGTTCGTCTCCTTCCCTATAGCCAACTTCAAGCCTTTTCTGCTGGCCGGTGGCGGCCTGCTCTTCTTCTCGCCCGATGGCGGACAGAGCGGCACGCAGAGCAACACCAAGCCGGTCTTTGTTTACGGCGGCGGCCTCGACTGGACCGTCATTCCTCATTTCGGCCTGCGTTTTCAATACCGTGGCAACGTCTACCACGCGCCCGACCTGCTGAAGGCTGTCTCCTCCACGCACACCGCCTTGAATACCGCGGAGCCGATGCTCGGCGCCTACTTCCGCTTCTGAAGCAGTCCTTCCCGATTTTTTAGTCCCTCCGTTGAATCCGCTCGCCGGTGCGTGCTAGCATCCACTCCTCTTGAATGGGGGGTGCGTGCCGGCGGCGAATCATGCGCTGGCAGCGGCATCCTGTTTGCGCGAGCCTTGCCTATGAAACATCAGGTCGGCCCATCCCGCGCCACGGACCAGACGCCTCCCGCGACGCCTACGCCCTCTTCCTGCCCACCCCTATCGCAACCCCGGATCGCGACCAGCGGAAGCGGCGAGCCGAAGGCGATTCGCCCTGTGCGAAACAGCAGCAGAGTCTATTTATCCGGAGCTCTCAATGAAATCCTATCTGGGAAATGAGATCCGCAATGTAGCCGTTGTCGGTCACGCCCACAGTGGCAAAACCACCCTCATCTCTGCTCTGCTCCATGCCGCTCACATGACACCGCGTCTCGGCCACGTCGAGGACGGCAGCGCCGTCACCGCCTACGACGAGGAAGAAGTTGCCCGCCGCACCACCATGCAGACCGCCGTGGCCTTTGCCGAGTGGAACGGCATCAAGGTCAACCTGGTCGATACGCCCGGCTTCCACATGTTCCTGCACGAAGCCCGCGCCGCGATGATTCCGGTCGAGTCTGCGCTCGTCGTCATCAACACCCCCTGCGGTCTTGAACCCATGACCGAGCGCGTCTGGCAGTATGCCGAGGAGTTCAATCTGCCGCGCGTGGTCGTGCTCAACCAGATGGACCATCCGCGTGCGGCGGAGAACGTGCACTCGACCATCAATGCGCTGCGCGAGCACTTCGGCCGTCATTTGATCCCGGTACAGTTACCCATGGTCGGCGCTTCGGGCTTCGAGGGCGTCGTCGATCTCGTCACCATGCAGGCCTTCTTCTACACGCCGAACGGGGACGGCGCAGGCCGCATCGGCGATATTCCGGAATCCATGCGCGAGACCGTGAAAGCCGCTCATGAGGTCCTTGTCGAACTGGTGGCCGAAGGCAAGGACGACCTCATGGAAGAGTTCTTTGCCCAGGGCACCATCCCCGAGCAGCACCTCATCACCGCGCTGCACGAGGCTATCCGCGAAGACCGTATCTTTCCTGTCCTCTTTGCCAGCGGCGGCGCCTGCATCGCGACCGATCATCTGCTCGACTTCCTCAAGGTCTACGCGCCGTCGCCGGCCGAGCGCGCTCCTATCGCTGCCCGTGCCGCCCATCAGGTGCCGTCGATTCACGGCGCAGCCATGACGAATGGCACGAGCCATGGCCACGCGTCTGCCGATGTGTTGTCTGCCACGCCAAGCCCGGGGCTCGTGCAGGAGTTCGTCATGCGTAAAGTCGATGACGGTGAGCCGCCCTCGCTTTTCGTCTTCAAGACCATGACCGATCCCTTTGCCGGGCGCATCAGCTTCTTCAAGGTCTTCTCCGGCGTGGTGAAAAACGATGCTATGCTCGCCAACTATTCGCGCCACTCCGTCGAAAAGCTCTCGCACCTGTGCGTGATGCAGGGGCACACCGCCGTGCCGGTTGCCGATCTGCACGCCGGCGATCTCGGCGCCGTTGCCAAGCTCAAAGAGACCTACACCTGCGACTCGCTTGGCGACAAGGGGCACGACATCTTCTTTGAGCCGGTGACCGTGCCCGAGGCGGCGATGACCTGGGCCATCGAGCCGCGCACCCGCGCCGATGAAGACAAGCTCGCCGGCGCGCTGCACAAGCTGATGGAAGAAGATCTGCTGGTGCGCTTCTTCCGCGATCCGCAGACGAAAGAGTTTCTCATCGCCGGAGCCGGGCAGCCGCACATCGAGGCCGTGGTCTCGAAGCTCCGCCGCCGCTACCACACCGAGGTCACCCTCAAGGCTCCGAAGGTGCCCTACCGCGAGACCATCCGCAGCCGCGCCGAAGCCCAGGGCAAGCACAAGAAGCAGACTGGCGGACACGGCCAGTATGGCGATTGCAAGATTCGCATCGAGCCGCTGCCGCGCGGCTCGGGCTTTGAGTTCATCAATGACATCTTCGGCGGCGCGATTCCGCGCCAGTATGTGCCGGCGGTGGAGAAGGGTATCCAGGAGGCCGCGGCGCGCGGCTGTCTCGCCGGGCATCCGGTGACCGACTTCCGCGCCACGGTCTACGACGGTAGCTTCCACGAGGTCGACTCGAACGAACTCTCCTTCAAGATGGCCGGCCGCCTCGCCTTCCGCAAATGCATGGAGCAGGCGCGGCCCGCGCTGCTCGAGCCGGTGATGCGCGTGGAGATCGATGCCCCGGAAGAGTTTGCCGGAGCGCTGATGGGCGATCTGAACCAGCGGCGCGGGCGCGTGCAGGGTATGGACTCCTCAGGCGCGCGCAATGGCACGACCCGCCTGCACGCCGAGGTGCCGATGGCCGAGATGCTCAGCTACGGGCAGACGCTCACCGCACTCACCCAGGGCCGCGGCAGCTTCCACATGGAGATGGATCACTACGACCTGGTGCCGCAGCCGATTGCCGACAAGCTCATCGCCAGCGCAAAGCGGCCTGCGGCGGATGAGGACGAGAGTTAAGGCATGGGCCATCTGGTGGCCCATGCCGGCCTGCCGTTGGCGTGAGTGGAGACGAATAATCTCCAAAGAACTGTCATCCCGGCCTGCGCGCAGCGGCTACGGGTTACCCATCTTCCCGGTGTCGGCGCAGGCATCGGCTCCGGGAGTCAATCCCATGCGTAAGCCGGTGCCGCGGTTCGGATTATGCTCCTGTACGGTCTTCGAGGCTACTTCCTGCAGCTGTACGGCGACATGGCCGTCGATCCCCAGTCTGACGGCTGCGTGCTCTGCGGGGCCGAACTCGCGCACATCGTGGCCGGTGATGGTTTCAAAGAGCACCAGCCCGCTCAGGTACGCGCCGTAGATGCTCGGGTGATGATAGCCCGCGTCGGTCGGCACATCGCGCGTGGAGGGCTCGCTGTCCGGCTGATAGTTGAAGCTGAGCGATACTCCCGGATGATGACCGGCATAGGGGTCGGGATTGGCCACACCCTCGGCCCATGCCTGCGCCCATGCATCGCCCACCGGGGCGATCGCAGTGATGCGCCCATCATGCACCGCGGCGCTGAGGTAGGCATTGCGGTAGGCCGCGGTTAGTACCGCCAGCGACTGGAGGAATTTCTCGTCGAAGTGTGCGGTGTCGCTCGCGGAGAGCTTGTAGGCGGTATCCGCCGGCGCCCAGGTGGAGTAGAGATAGACGTTCGCCTCCGGGTTTCCATCATGGATGCCCTGCTCGATGGTTTTTACGGCTTGGCAGAAGGTCGCCGGATTGCTGATCGAGGTGCCCGAGAGCTGCGCCGGAATCGGCTCGAAGCTCGCCTCCTGCAGCACCACCGCATCCCACTCTGGCCGGTCGATGACATCACTCGCCACGGCATAGTTCTTCGTGAGCGAGGTTGCCGAGATCGCTTCGATGTGGACGTTGTATGGCAGGCGGGCTTCATGGGCGAGTTCGGCAAAGATGCCCGGAATGCCGCCCCACGGACCTGTCTCGCCGTGGCCGTTCTCCATGCGTCCGGGGACGGTGGTGTCGAAGTTCTCATCGACGACATGCGTGGAGGGCCTGGTGATTCCCACTCCTCCGGTGCCCGGGGTGTTGTTGTACTGGCGCACCGGAAGGTAGCGCCCGTGCGTAAAGCTGTCGCCGACGAACAGGATGTGCCGGGTTGTATCTTCGGCCTGGAGGCTCGGGCAGAACAGGGACGCAAGGCCTAGAAAGCCTGTTGCAATCTGGATAAGAGGCAGGGTGCTGAGGGCCGCGAAGCCGTTCTTCTTCATACCGTCGACAGACACTCGCGGCAGTAAAACGTTGCTCTGCAATTTCGTATTGTCCGAGGAAAGGTTTGCAATTTAGTGACCAGGGCCCATGATGGACTTTCCCGCGACAGTAGGAGAAAGCCATTCCCCACAGAGGACGCAGAGAGCACAGAGGGATTTGTGCTGCTTTCCTCTTTCTTGCAACGCAGAGACGCAACGCCCGCAAAGTTTCGAGCAGAAAAGCGAGCGATGGAGCCAAACAACCTCGGATCGCGACTAAAGGGAGCGGAGGCCGAAGGCGAAAGCGCCCTGCGCGGAGCAGCGGCCAGTCCTACTCCCGATGAGATTCCTTCGAGCGAGCCACCACGGCGCTCATGGCCGGAACCTTGAGCATGCCATCCAGGATGGTCTCCGACCATGCGGCAGCCCAGCGGCCATCGTCCTGTACGAAGGCGTCGCCGAACCGCACCGGATTGGCATCGTTCGTCGCGCTACCCATCAGCCGCAGCGTGTGCACGTGGCCCATCTGCAGATCGTGTATGCCCACCAGAGCTTCGCGCTTCGCATCCCGGTTGATCACCACGGCGACATGTGGCTTGCCGGCGTGGCCCAGCGTGTAGGCTGTGATGCTTCTTCCTTCTGCGTCGAAGTCCACGGGAAGCACCTGCGTGCATCGTCTGCGCGCCTCGGCAAAGGCCAGCATGCCGTAGTACGGAACTCCTGGCGAGGCATGTCCCTCCTGGTCGTTGCGGATAGGCGAGTAGCTGCTGAGGAAGCCCAGCTGGTTCACGCCTGTTTCGAGATTGATGCCCGAGCAGCCATAGCTTGCCGTCAGCAGCAGGGTGTCGAGCGTCCACAGTGCCCCGATCGTCGCGTCGCTCACCCCCGGCAGTCCGCCGCCGGAAAAGGAGTTCGTCTCGCACAGCCGCCACGGAATCCGGCTCTGCGTGGAGGCCGCGCGCATGCGGGTAAGAACATCCCGCAGTCTTGGGTCTGGCGTGGCCAGCAGCTCGGCGCTGCCTTGCGCCTGATGGGCGCGATAGTAGTGCGTGGTCAGCAGCTGCACATCGCCATTGGCATCCCGGGCCATCTGCTCTGCCCACTCCACCGAACTCGCTGTGTCCGGCGCCGCGAAGCGCGCCGACGGCACCGCTTTCCGGATCGCGGCAGTCCACTCCCCGTACTCCTTGCGATAGGCCGCGTAGTCCCAGGAGGATGGGCGGAAAGCACGCGGTCCCCGTCCGTAGTTCTCCACCTCGTTGCCCAGCTCAAAGGCCAGCAGGTGCGCCCCCAGCGCCTGGCTCACGGCCTGGGCCTCGCTCACGGCATCCTGCACCGTGCCCTGCGCAAAATTCAGACTCCAGATGGCTCTCCAGCCGGTCTGCTTCAGGAATTTGGCGAACTGGTACAGGCTTTCCTCGGTGATCACGGTGTTGTGCGGGTCCGCGACGCTCTGTCCCCGGGGATCGAACCGCGTGTAGTCGGCGACAATCCCGCCCACGCGGATGACGCCATGCTCGCTGAGCCCGCGCACCAGCTCGATATAGGTGTGGTTGTCCCCGCTCAGCAGCCCGATCGGGGCCACCGAGGACATCTCGTAGCCCAGCCCCATGAATTCATCGGCAATGGCCACCGGAGGACCTCCGCTCGGCCGCAGCGCCAGCGGACTGTCTCCCTGGGCGCGGGCCCGCCCGTTTCCGCCGGTGACCGCGAGGCCGGCGGCAGAATTCAGAATCCACTTCAGAGCTGTGCGACGCGAGAGCAATCGATCCTCCAATATTTTCAGCCTGTGCTTCAGACAATGACGAGCTGCGCACGCCTGTTCGTTCAAGGAGAGACAGGCGTGCGTATCCGCGGTCGAGTGTAGCAGTGCAGCAAGGCCCGCGCACGGGACAGCGTTTGCTTTCGCGGGAATTGTGACCGGGTCGGCTACTTCCGATTGGAGTGGGCGTCTAAAACCTGCTCCGTCCGTCTAACCGGCACAGGCAGTCGTTCACACACGGTCATCAGGGAGCGCATATGCACGGTATCGCTTCAGATCTTCGTCTGGCGGGCCGCCAGCTCCACAAGTCACCGGGTTTCGCGATTACAGTGGTGCTGATGCTGGCTTTCGGCATCGGGGCGACCACGGCTATCTTCTCCATCGTTGATGGTGTGCTGCTGCACTCGCTGCCCTTTCCTCATCCGGACCGGTTGGTCACTCTCGGCGATCAGGTTGCCGGGACCGATTGGGGGCAGCATGATCCGGGGCCGGTGACTGCGCCCGAGGTGCTGAGATATCCGCGCGACACGCGCTCTTTCTCGAGCCTGGGAGGTTACGGCGGCACGCGCATGGAACTCTCCGGCTCTGGCCGGCCGGAAACCATCTCCGTTGCGCAGATGACTCCCTCGGTCTTCACCACGCTCGGCGTCCAGCCACTGCTCGGCCGCATTTTTACTCCACAGGAGGATACCGGCCACCAGCAGGTCGCGGTGCTTAGCTACCGCACCTGGCAGACGCGCTTCGGCGGCGATCCGAAGTTGTTGGGCTCCAAGATCCTGCTCAATCGCAAACCGTACGTTGTGATTGGAGTGATGCCGCGCGCCTTTGAGTTTCCTCTCGTGAGAAATCAGCTCTATCGTGCTGAGCTGTGGGTGCCAATCAGCTTTTCGCCCGATCAGCTTACCCCCGAGGCCGATGGCGACTGGTACCTGAACATGGTGGGGCGGCTGAAGCCGGGCGTGACCGTGGCGCAGGCCGAGGCCGATGCCAATCAGGTCGCCGCCGGGATCATGCGCGGTTACCCTGCCGACATAGCGAACTTCCGCTTCCATGCCGTGATCTATCCTCTCCAGCAGATCACGGTCGAGAATAGCCGGTCGCTGCTTCGGATGCTCTTCTGGGCGGTGAGCGTAGTGCTGGCCATCGCGTGCGCCAACTTCGCCGGCCTGCTCATGGTGCGGGCTATCCGCCGCCAGTGTGAAACTGCGGTGCGGATGGCGCTGGGTGCGACGGCCAGGACGCTGCTGCGCCAGGCCATTGCGGAGAGCACGCTGCTGAGCCTTGCCGGCGGCCTGCTCGACATCGGTCTCGCTGCAATGGCCATTTATGGCGGACGAAACTTCCTGCCCTCGAATCTGCCGTTGGCCAATCAGATTGCTCTCAACTGGCGGGTCGCCGGCTTTGCGCTGCTGCTCGCCCTGCTCACAGGAGTTGTCGCGGGTCTTGCTCCAGGTCTGGCCTCGTTGCGGACCAACGTGAATGCCAGGCTCAAGGAGGGAGGTCGCACCGGCTCAGCTGGTAGCGCCCATGCCCGGCTGCGTTCGGCGCTGGTAGTGGCGGAGATTGCCGTGGCGCTGGTGTTGCTGGCTACCTCCGGCCTGCTGCTGCGCAGTTTTCAGAAGATGAACGAGGTGGATCTCGGCTTCCGGCCCGATCACGTCACCACGGCCGTCTATTCGCTCCCGCCGAAGCAATATGCGGCCCAGGCCAGGATCGATACCTTCAACCGTGACCTGCTCGCGCGCCTGCGCCAGCAGCCGGGAGTCATCTCTGTCGGGCTCACAACGACGATTCCGGCAACCGGTGACGGGCTCTGGAGCATGGTGCCGGAAGGCTATGTTGACCCCCGCGGTCCGGACCGCGCCTCGGCTTCACCGACTCAGGTGATTGGCGACTATTTCCAGACGATGGGTATTCCGCTGCTCGCCGGGCGCTATTTTACCGAGTCCGACACCGCTGACAATCAGTTGGTGGTCATCGTGAATCACGAGCTGGCCGAGCACTACTGGCCGCACCAGAGCCCGATCGGCAAGCGGTTGCGCGAGGGTACGGAGAAGTCGAAGACTCCGTGGTTGACGGTAGTGGGCGAGGTCGCCGACGCGAAGCTGGGCTCCCCGGACCAGGATGCCTCGGAGCAGTTTTACCTGCCGGTCGCGCAGCTGGAGAAGGATGCAGGCTCGGAGGCTTCGCCTGACGACTTGAACGGCAATGAGGGTTATGTGGTGGTGCGTACGGCGCTGCCGCCTGAGCAGATGGAGCCGACCATGCGTCGGGTCGTGCAGTCTCTCGATCCCGACCTGCCCCTCAGCGAGGTCGCGACCATGGAGCAGGTTCTGTCGCAGAGCGAGAGCTCGCGTCGTTTCAATACCGCTGTCATCGCCGCCTTTGCCGTTGCAGCCGTGCTGCTTGCCGGTCTCGGTATTTACAGCATCGTCGCCTTCTCGGTCGCCTCGCGCGTGCAGGAAATGGCCATTCGCCTTGCACTCGGCTCGCCGCGTGCGCGCATCCTCAGGCTGGTGCTGAGCTTTGGTGGCCGGCTCGCACTGCTGGGAGCCGGCCTTGGCATCGCCGGAACTTTAGTGACTTCGCGGCTGGTGCGCAGCTTTCTGTTTCAGGTCGGTCCCTTTGATCCGGTGGTGCTGCTGCTGGCTGCGGTTTCTGTCTTTGCTCTGGCGCTGCTGGCTTCGGCTATCCCCGCCTGGCGGGCAGCTCGCGTCGATCCCAACCATGCGCTGCATAGTGAGTAGTCTGCTACACGGCCTGTTGAACCTCGCCGGGGTAAGATGCCCGGAGGTGGTCTATTCTTATGCCCGAGCTGACGAACCCATCTGCTTTGCCTGCCGCTCAGGAGTTCGCGCCGCAGGAGCTGACCCTGCATGGCTCGGTTCTCGTCCTGCTCCAGTTCGATGTCTGCGAGGCCATCCGTCTCGATGCCCTGCGCGAGATCCTCGGCGCGCGTACCGCCCCCAAGCCGCAGCCCCGGCCGCTGTCGCCGGCTCCTGTCTCCTCGGCCAGCGCTGTCGAGTATGACCGTCCGCCGGTGGTCGAGCCGGTCGAGCCCCTGGTGCTGGCCAGCGGCGAGCGCCTCACCGGGCAGATCAAGTATTACGACTACGGCGTGCTGAGCATCGTCTTCGAGCTGCCCTTCTCCGGCGGCTGGTCGCGCCTGGCCGGCCTGGCCAGCCGCTGGGCCTGGGATATCGACTTCGCGGCCGAGGCCTCGCGGATCGTCCGCGACAAGCTCACCCGCGCCGCGTCGGCGATCGTGAAGCCTTATCAGGAGTGGCTCAACGAGGACTACCTCATCTTCCACATCCGCGACATCGTGCCGTCCGATGGGCGCCCCTGCCCGACTGTTCCTGAACTCATTCAGCAGCACGGAGCGCGGATTGCCCAGGTGGTGCGCGGCGACACCGGCAACCTCGCCGAGTCCGAGGTGAATGAGGTGATGCAGTCGCGCATCTCCTATTATGCGAACGATCTGGCCGTCATCGGCTGGAACGCCGCGTTTCTCTTCGATTCCGCCTCTGGCGCGGAGACGGCGATTCAGCTGCTCGAATATGCGAACTCGCAGCTGCTCGAGTTTCGCCACTACGACGACCTGCTGACTGAGGAGCTGGAGCGCGTCTACCTGCTGCTCGACCAGGGCACCGGCACCTTTGCCCGCTGGCGACTGGCCCGCTCAGCCACCCGTCTGCACACCGTCCTGCTCGATGTGGATGAGCTGACCGAGCACGCCGACAACGCCATCAAGTTCCTGTCGGATATGTTTTCGGCGCGCTTCTACAAGCTGGCCGCGCAGAAGATCGGCGTGCCCGACTACAAGGATCTGGTGACCCAGAAGGTGCGCACCGCCGAGGAGCTGTACCGCTTCATGGTCGACCAGTTCAACCAGAGCCGCGCCTTCTTCCTCGAACTGACCGTGGTCATCATCCTGGTCATCGAGCTCGTCTATCTCTTCCGGGGCAAGCCCTTCTAGACCGTATCCCCATAGAGCGATCGTAAAAGGCTGTCCTTTCGACCGGAGCAGGACAGTTTCATCGTCCTGCGGAGTGGAGAAACCTGCAGTTTTCTCCGGTACCGGCAAAAACGCAGGTCCCTCCACTGCGCTGCGCTCCGGTCGGGATGACAACGATATGGGTAAGTTCTTTCGTTTCAGACCACCTAGTGGATACAACCTAGGGGACTCGCCGTCCAGGCCTTTCGCCTTCGGCTGCTGCGCGCAGGGCGACATGCCTTCGGCTCCCGCTCCCTCTGGTCGCGAGCCGGCTTTTGTTCTCTTTTCAGCAGAGGAAACCGGGGGTGCCCCATCCAAGCTCTGCTTGGGTGGGAGATGGCGAACCCGGTGTCGAGATTTGTCCGCGCACTCCGCCGCAAGAGGCTTCTGTGTGAGCACGTTGCTCCCTCCTCAACCGGTGTTCGGCTTTCGGACAGTGGCCCGTTGGAATGGGCCGCATCCCACGAAGGCAGGATTGTCGCCTTTCCGGCATCCCAGCAAACTGGAGATGAGCGCGTTCCTGCGTTCGTCCCTGGAGCCTGTGCCCGTTCGGAGTTTGTATTTGAACAGCCGCTGGACAGTTTGGACCCGTATGATCGCGGCCTCGGCCGGGTTATTGGCCCTGCATGTGCTTTCTGTACGCCTGCCCGGCTATGCGCCTGTGCTTGTCGGCGACGCGATTCTGGTCGCCATGCCGGTGCTGGCCATTTTTCTGCTCTGCGGCCGGCTTGGGGATATCCGTCCGCACCTGCGCTTCAACGCCTGGTGTTTTTCCGTGGGCTTGGGGCTCTGGGCGCTGGGCATGGTGCTGTTCAGCATCTCCGACATTACAGGCCGAGCCGAGCCGCTCTCCGATACCCTGGCCGTCCTCTGTAATTTCCTTTACATCGTGCCCGTCCTGCTGGCGGTCACCCTCACCATCGACGAGGCCGGATTCAGCATCTTTACCGTCCTCGATATCCTGCAGGCCGCCCTGCTCGCGTTTCTGGCCTATACCCACGCCTTCGACGCCTCTTTCTCGTTCCATTCGATCCAGAACATCCCGGTGCAGCGGCTGGTCCACTGTTACGACTTCGAAAACTTCGGGCTGGCCCTGATTGCGACCCTGCGCGCCGCCGCCTTTCCCCGCACCTCGCGCGAACGCCGCTTTTTCCTCCTTTTCTCTACCTGGCTCTGGTTCTATGCGGTCTGCGCGGCCATTTACAACTACTTCGAACTCCGGTCTCTGGCCAGCAGCGGCGTGCATGATCTTCTCGCCGACCTGCCCTGGCTCGTCCTCTGCGGCATGCTGGCCACCGTCCAGCCGCGCGAGGACGATCAGGTCATCGATTCTCCGTCCTTCCGCGGCCGCACGGCCATCTTTCTCGAAAACAGCATCGCCATCCTCTTTTGCCTGGTGATGCTCGGTCTCGGCGCATCGCTGATGGCGCGGCACCTGCCCTGGCTGAGCCTCGCAGCCATGGCTCTCGCGCTACTCCTCTATGGCCTCCGCGCCACCATCCAGCAGGTGCGGTACGCCTCCGCGCAGCAGGAGTTGGCCGCCGCGCGCGATCACCTCGAAACCCTTTCACTCGAGGACTCGCTCACCCGCGTCGCCAACCGCCGCCGCTTCGATCAGGTGCTCGAGGAGTCCTTCGCGCATTCGCGGCGCACCGGCTCGCCGCTCTCGCTGCTCATGCTGGATATCGATCACTTCAAGCTGCTCAACGACAGCTACGGCCATCGCGTGGGCGACGCCTGCCTGGTCCGCATCGCCGCTGCGCTCGAGGCCGCGCTGAACCGCGCCGGCGATCTTCCTGCCCGTTACGGCGGCGAAGAGTTCGCCATCATTCTGCCCGACACCTCCGGCCTGGGAGCGCAGCGGGTCGCGGCCCGTATCCGCTCCGCTGTCCGCGCGCTCGATATCCGCTACGAGGAGGAGCAGCCCCGCTGCGTGACCGTGAGCATCGGTATTGCCACCTGCACCTTGCCGGGCGTGATCCGGCCCGCGCATCTGATCGAGGCTGCCGATCAGGCTCTCTACCAGGCCAAGCAGAACGGCCGTGACCGCGTGGAAGTCGCGCCGCTCCCCTGCGTCGAGGCCACCTCACTGCGCGCCTGAGGACTAGCCGCTGCTGCAGCCGAAGGCGAAAGGCCTAGACGGCCAGTCCCGCCCTGCGCGCAGCAGAAAGGACCGCCGGAGCGGTCCTTTTGCGTTGCGGAGGTTCTGGGGGAAAGCTTTGACTACATCGATTCGCCTTCGGCGTGGCTGATGGTGACGCCGCCATTGGTCGTTTCGGCATGGATCGTCGGGCCGCCGCCATTCAGGTCGGTGGCCAGGTGATGACGAATCTCGCCCTGTACGGTGACAGGGAAGTTCACCTCGATCCCGCCGTTGACCGTGCCGGTCTCAAGGTGCGCGGCATAGCGTTCCGGCAGGTTCAGCGAAATGCCGCCGTTCGTGGTCTCCGCGTCGAGACCCTGGCCGTGCCACTGCGTTCCGGAGAGCGCGATGTCCAGGCCGCCGTTGACCGTGCTGCCCTTCACATCGCCGGCCAGGTCGCTCAGGTCGACGCCGCCGTTGGTGGTGTCAAAGCGCAGCTCGCCGTTCAGGTGCTCGAGTCCGATGCCGCCGTTCATGGTCTTCAACTCGGCCGAGATCTGATGCGGCGCATGGATCGTATAGCTGACCGCATAGCCGCGGTTGCCCCCGTGCATGCTCGGTCCCTGGTCGCGGATGCGGCCGTCATTGGCTTCCAGCTGCACCGCGTGCAGGATGCCGGCTGCATCCTGCGCATCGTCGGACCAGGCCTCGACGCGGGCTTCCACCGCAACGTCCTGCCGGTCTTCCCCGATGATATGGATGCCGCCGTTCATGCTGGAGATATCGAGCTTCGAGGGCGTGGCCAGGCGCAGGGTACGCATCTCGCAGACGCGCTGCCGCTCGCCGCCCCAGCCCCAGTGGGTCTGCTGATGGTCGTCCGCGGTGCAGGCGCGGACAGCCCAGCCGTCCACGGTGCCCAGGGCCGCGCCTTCGGCCATGGCGGCTTCGGCGTGCGCATGCGGGCGGAAGCTTCCGGCAAACTGCTGCCAGCGCTCCTTCCAGCTCTGGTGCGAGCTGTGGGAGGGCTCGGTGCCGGCCGCCACGATCACGGCGAAGACGGCAACGAACAGCGCGAAACGACGCATCGGATAACCCGACAGGGGGTTTTTAGGGAGTGGCATGGCTCTTCCTCGGAATCCTGCGCAAGAGATAAGAGCACGTCGAGGGCCAAACTTCTGGCCGGAGAAAGCGCTTTGTTTCTGCCGTTTACCGGAAATTCATGCGCCGTCCGGTGTCCACGGCAGGCCATCTCCGTCCACTCCCGGACAAAGGGACTGGCCGCTGCTCCGCGCAGGGCGACCCGCCTTCGGCCTCCGCTCCCGCTGGTCGCGATTCAAGGCGAGCTTTCTCTGCATGGGCAAAGAAACGGGTGCCCCACGTCTCGCAGTTGAGACGTGGGATTTTTTATTTCAGCCCTGAGCCGTCGGATCGCGACCAAAGGGAGCGGGGGCCGAAGGCAAAGGGCCTGGACGGCCAGTCCCTAGCGCTTGCGCTCCCAGAACTCCTCGTGCCGGTCATCGTGATAGAGGATGCCTTTCACGTCGCCATGCTCGTCGCGGACGAAGGTCAGCCGTGTGGCGCTGCCGGTTGGATAGAAGAACGTTGTCGTATTCTCCGGCAGCAGTTCGAGGACATCGCCCGCCCGGCTGCGGTTCATCAGCCGGTCACCCTGCCGCTGGACGGTGGCCTCGACCGTGCCCTCGCTCTCATAAATCCCGGCATAATCGTCATAAATGTCCGGGTTGATCCGCGCCGGGACCGGGTGCAGCGGCACCAGCACCTCTTCGGAGATGGGTTGCAGCTTCTGCGTGGAGCTGAGCCGGTGCGCCAGCAGCCATTTCGGCAGCTCGGGCAGCCCATAGGCCTTGTCCCAGGCGTTATGCCGCCAGCCGGCGAATTGCCAGAAGCGCACGTTGCCGCCGCTCAGCTTGAGGGCCTCATACATCAGTTGCGCCTGCTTCACCTGCACCACGTTGTCATCCGAGCCGTGGAAGATCCAGACCGGAGTGCGGCCGATGGTGCGCGCGTATTCGCCGGGGAGTGTCGCCGCCTCCTTCCAGCGGTCGGGCTTATAGGACCAGAAAACCCCGCCGCTGACCGGGACAAGCGCGGCAAAGCGGTGCGGATGGGAGCGGGCCAGCTCATAAACACCGTAGCCGCCCAGCGAGAGCCCGGTCAGATAGGTGCGGTCGCGGTCGCCATGGAATTCCTTCGTGTCCTGATCGAGCGCCGCCAGCGCCATCTGCATCATGTCCGGATCGGTCCAGCGGTGGTGTCCAAAGGGCACCTGGGGCATGACGACAAGAAAAGGCCAGCGGTCGGGATGGATGCGGATGGCCTGCGGAAGCCCGATCTGGGTTTCGTCCATACCTTCCGAGCCGCGTTCGCCCGATCCATGGAGGAAAAGGATCACCGGCCAGTCCTCATGGTCGTTCCAGCCTTCCGGAATATAGACCTGGTAGTGATAGAGCGTGCCGTTTGCGGCGACCGTGCGGTTCAGGAAACCGGTATCGATATGGTGGTGCGGCAGGCCCCACGCGGCCGGGAGTAAAAAAATCAGCCAGCAGAGAAACAATCCCGCTCGGGAAATAGGTTGCATGGCTCGAAGCATAACCCACCGCCTCTTGTGGTCTTCCATCTATCTGACCCAAGGGAATCCGCTGCTCTGGCAGATAGACCTGTATCCCGGTGCCGGATGGGCTGGAATTCACTCGTTTTTCAACAGAAATACCGCGTTTTCAACACTTGCAGGAAGCCGGCGTGCTGGGTAGTATCAATCCTGTTGTTACGAAGTGTTGAAGACGCGCTCCTGACCGCAACCGAGATCGAGTTGCTGAAAACAAAAAGAGCTGGTAAGTTAAACAAGTCGTTACACAAGATAACTGAGTGCTCCTGACAGCAACCAAGATTGAGTTGCCAAAAACGAAAAGAGCTGATAAGTTAGAAAAGTCGCCAAAAGCGGCAACGAAGTTTGAAGTTGCAAGAACGCGAAAAGCGTAGTAAAATTGAAAAGGCGGCAGCAAGCGAAAGACGCCTTCGATAGCAACCCTGAGAGGTTGCAAAGATCGAGAAAAGCTGCTAGAATGAAAAAGGTTTGAGTGGTAAGGTTGCAAGAATGCTTCGCGGTGCGGGCTCTTGAGTCTGCCAGGTGGTAAGTAGCGAAGTGGATGTTCGACTCCGGCGCTGGGCGCCAAATAAAGCGAACAACCTACTGCAAGTTTGAGGAGTGAAGCTCCTCGCGTCTGAGCGGCAATGTCCGCCGCCGGCTGAGCCGGTTGACGATCTTTCAAAGTTTAGCGCGATGTTTTGCGACTGAGTCTCAAGCGAAAAGCTTGATGACGCAATCAAGAGACGCCTTCGGCTGCAGCTTAGAGCGCGCCGCTGGCACGCAGCTTCCTCCATAACCTGGTCGAGCGGGTTCGGCAAGATAAGCCGAAACGAAAGCTTGACAAGGCGGGCGAAGATGCGATACTCTTAAAAAGTTGTCGCAAAACGAAAGCGCAACAAGTTCGAGGACGGCAGCAGTCAGATGACGCTGTTATCCCGATCCAAGCAAACCGCTTAGGCGGTCCCTGCTAAGGATCTTTGACAATCAGGTTGAACATGCCAGTCGTGAGATGGAAGAAGATTACGGTCTAATCCTTCTCACAATATAGACCTTCACGATCTTTCGAGCATCGTGAGGGCGGTTCGAGTCGATGACCTCCGTCATCGAACGAACTTCAGGTTTCAAACGAGAGTTTGATCCTGGCTCAGAATCAACGCTGGCGGCGTGCCTAACACATGCAAGTCGAACGAGAAAGGGACTTCGGTCCTGAGTAAAGTGGCGCACGGGTGAGTAACACGTGACTAACCTACCCTTGAGTGGGGAATAACTAGGAGAAATCTTAGCTAATACCGCATAACACCTACGGGTCAAAGGAGCAATTCGCTTAAGGAGGGGGTCGCGGCAGATTAGTTAGTTGGCGGGGTAATGGCCCACCAAGACAGTGATCTGTATCCGGCCTGAGAGGGCGCACGGACACACTGGAACTGAAACACGGTCCAGACTCCTACGGGAGGCAGCAGTGGGGAATTTTGCGCAATGGGGGAAACCCTGACGCAGCAACGCCGCGTGGAGGATGAAGTCCTTTGGGACGTAAACTCCTTTCGATCGGGACGATTATGACGGTACCGAGAGAAGAAGCCCCGGCTAACTTCGTGCCAGCAGCCGCGGTAATACGAGGGGGGCGAGCGTTGTTCGGAATTATTGGGCGTAAAGGGTGCGTAGGCGGTTCGGTAAGTCTTGTGTGAAATCTTCGGGCTCAACTCGAAGTCTGCACTCGAAACTGCCGGGCTTGAGTATGGGAGAGGTGAGTGGAATTTCCGGTGTAGCGGTGAAATGCGTAGATATCGGAAGGAACACCTGTGGCGAAAGCGGCTCACTGGACCATAACTGACGCTGATGCACGAAAGCTAGGGGAGCAAACAGGATTAGATACCCTGGTAGTCCTAGCCCTAAACGATGATCGCTTGGTGTGACGGGTACCCAATCCCGCCGTGCCGAAGCTAACGCGTTAAGCGATCCGCCTGGGGAGTACGGTCGCAAGGCTGAAACTCAAAGGAATTGACGGGGGCCCGCACAAGCGGTGGAGCATGTGGTTTAATTCGACGCAACGCGAAGAACCTTACCTGGGCTCGAAATGTAGAGGAATCCGGTGGAAACATCGGCGCCTAGCAATAGGCCTCTATATAGGTGCTGCATGGCTGTCGTCAGCTCGTGTCGTGAGATGTTGGGTTAAGTCCCGCAACGAGCGCAACCCTTATTACCAGTTGCTACCATTTAGTTGAGCACTCTGGTGAGACCGCCTCGGATAACGGGGAGGAAGGCGGGGATGACGTCAAGTCCTCATGGCCTTTATGTCCAGGGCTACACACGTGCTACAATGGTCGGTACAAACCGTCGCAAACCCGCGAGGGGGAGCTAATCGGAAAAAGCCGACCTCAGTTCGGATTACAGTCTGCAACTCGACTGTATGAAGCTGGAATCGCTAGTAATCGCGGATCAGAATGCCGCGGTGAATACGTTCCCGGGCCTTGTACACACCGCCCGTCACATCACGAAAGTGGGTTGCACTAGAAGCAGGTGAGCCAACCGCAAGGGGGCAGCCTTCCAAGGTGTAATTCATGATTGGGGTGAAGTCGTAACAAGGTAGCCGTAGGAGAACCTGCGGCTGGATCACCTCCTTTCTAAGAGAGAAACGGTTTCAAGTGTTATCGATCCGCGTATCGCGGACTGCCTCGGCAGAGATAATGCTTTGTCACCCATCCCGAAGCCGGTTACCTGACCGGTAGACGGAAATACGGTTAGACCTTCTCTGACTTCTTCAGATTCCACGACGGTCAATCGGCGGCGTAGCCGCCTAGCATGTTCAACCTGGTCCTCGAAACTTCTCGAATGAGTAGGGAGACCAGCAATCAGCCGGTAAGTTCGGCGATGCCGGGCCTGTAGCTCAGTTGGTTAGAGCGCACCCCTGATAAGGGTGAGGTCGGTAGTTCGAATCTACCCAGGCCCACCATAGCTTCAAGGAATCCTGGTCAACAGGTATGGGGCTGTAGCTCAGCTGGGAGAGCACCTGCTTTGCAAGCAGGGGGTCAGGAGTTCGATCCTCCTCAGCTCCACCAACCTTAAACTTCGAGCTGTTCAAAGATGGACAATCAGTCAAGACTGATGGTCGATCTTTGAGCAGGACAAGAAGCAGCAAGACCGCTTCGAATCATGTTCAGCGCCTCAGGGCGGACGCAGTGAAAGCTGCGATCGGATGTTTGACAACGAAATCGATTGGGTAAATATATTACAAGGCTGAGCAACACCTCTGCCCGTCACTCGTAACGACGAGGCAGGGAGGTTGGTTAGTTGAGTGTCTTTAGATAAAGATCTAGGTAAAAGTTAAGCTGGTTTCAACCGGCATAACGAGTAACCAGGCGGCAAATGCATAGAGTGGCTCCTGTTTGGAGTTAATTCTATGGTCAAGCTACTAAGGGCGCACGGTGGATGCCTTGGCAGATACAGGCGATGAAGGACGTGGCAAGCTGCGATAAGCTTCGGGGAGCCGCACACAGGCGTTATATCCGGAGATTTCCGAATGGGGAAACCCTCTTGAGCAAACCTCAAGAATGACCCACTGAATACATAGGTGGGATCAAGCGAACTCAGGGAAGTGAACCATCTCAGTACCTGAAGGAAAAGAAAGAAACCTCGATTCCGATAGTAGTGGCGAGCGAAATCGGAACAGCCCAAACCCGTGATATTTCGGTATCTCGGGGGTTGTAGGACCTGCAACAGTAGAGTTACCAATCCAGTAGTTAGTCGAATCCTTTGGAAAGAGGATCCATAGAGCGTGACAGACGCGTAGGCGAAAACTATCTGGACTCGAAGCAGGCACCTGAGTAAGGCGGGGCACGTGAAACCCTGCTTGAATCCGCGGAGACCATTCCGCAAGGCTAAATACTCGTATCTGACCGATAGTGAACCAGTACCGTGAGGGAAAGGTGAAAAGCACCCCTGTTAGGGGAGTACAAAGTACCTGAAACCGTGTGCCTACAAGCAGTGGGAGGACTATGCCCGTAAGGGAATGTCTGACCGCGTGCCTATTGCATAATGAGCCGGCTAGTTATTCTTGTCAGCAAGGTTAAGCGTAAGCGAGCCGAAGCGAAAGCGAGTCTGAATAGGGCGTTAAGTTGGCAGGAATAGACGCGAAGCGGGATGATCTACCCTTGGCCAGGTTGAAGGTAGGGTAAAACCTATTGGAGGACCGAACCGGTGTTTGTTGAAAAAAGCTCGGATGAGCTGAGGGTAGGGGTGAAAGGCTAATCAAATTCCGTGATAGCTCGTTCTCTCCGAAATAGCTTTAGGGCTAGCCTCGGATGATTTGCAGTGGTGGTAGAGATCTGGATGGACTAGGGGGCTTTCCGGCTTACTGAATCCAACCAAACTTCGAATGCCATTGACAACCAGTCCGGGAGTCAGACTGTGGGGGCTAAGCTTCACAGTCGAGAGGGAAACAGCCCAGACCGCCTGCTAAGGTCCCAAAGTTACAGTTAAGTGGGAAAGGAAGTCGGAACGCCCAGACAGCCAGGAGGTTGGCTTAGAAGCAGCCATCCTTTAAAGAAAGCGTAATAGCTCACTGGTCAAGCGGTCCGGTGCCGACAATACAACGGGGCTAAAACTGTACACCGAAGCAGCGGATGCACACCTATGGTGTGCGTGGTAGGAGAGCATTCTCAACAGCGATGAAGTCAGACTGAGAAGACTGATGGAGCGTTGCGAAGAGACCCTGCCGGCATAAGTAGCGATAATGAAGGTGAGAACCCTTCACGCCGAAAGTCTAAGGTTTCCTGAGGAAGGTTAATCCGCTCAGGGTTAGGCGGTCCCTAAGGTGAGGCCGAAAGGCGTAGCTGATGGACATCCGGTTAATATTCCGGACCTCCCAACCTTCGTTTGACGATGGGGAGACGCAGAAGGATAAGCAGGACCTCATATGGCTATGGGGTTTGATGCGCGTAAGCTGGTTCTGGTAGGCAAATCCGCCAGAGCTTAACAGTGAGGCGCAAAACAGTAAGGCGTATGCCTGAAAGCTGCTGAGTTCACGCTGCCGAGAAAATCCTCTAAGGAGAGGCGTTGGGAACCGTACCACAAACCGACACAGGTAGACGAGGAGAATATCCAAAGGCGCTCGAGTGAAAGCTTGTTAAGGAACTCGGCAAATTAGACCCGTAACTTCGGGAGAAGGGTCACCCACCTCTGGTGGGTCGCAGTGAAACGCGTACGGCGACTGTTTAACAAAAACACAGGTCTCTGCTAAGTCGAAAACGACGTATAGGGGCTGACTCCTGCCCGGTGCTGGAAGGTTAAAGGGAGAGGTTAGGACGCAAGTCCGAAGCTTTGAACTGAAGCCCCAGTGAACGGCGGCCGTAACTATAACGGTCCTAAGGTAGCGAAATTCCTTGTCGGGTAAGTTCCGACCTGCACGAATGGAGTAACGATCGTACGACTGTCTTAACGAGTTGCTCGGCGAACTTGTAGTACCGGTGAAGATGCCGGTTACCCGCAGCTAGACGGAAAGACCCCGTGCACCTTTACTACACTTTAACTATGATTTATGGCTCTTGCTGCGCAGGATAGGTGGGAGGCTTTGATATCAGATTCTCGGATTTGATGGAGCCACCGGTGAGATACCACCCTGCGAGTGCTGTGACTCTAACCTCCTCCCGTGATCCGGGAGAGGGACATAGTTAGACGGGTAGTTTGACTGGGGCGGTCGCCTCCTAAATTGTAACGGAGGCGCGCGAAGCTACTCTCAGACTGTTTGGAAATCAGTCGTCGAGTGCAAAGGCATAAGAGTGGTTAACTGTGAGACCTACAAGTCGAGCAGATGCGAAAGCAGGCCTTAGTGATCCGGTGGTTCTGTATGGAAGGGCCATCGCTCAACGGATAAAAGGTACGCCGGGGATAACAGGCTGATCGAAGCCAAGAGTTCATATCGACGCTTCGGTTTGGCACCTCGATGTCGGCTCATCGCATCCTGGAGCTGTAGAAGGTTCCAAGGGTTAGGCTGTTCGCCTATTAAAGCGGTACGTGAGCTGGGTTCAGAACGTCGCGAGACAGTTCGGTCCCTATCTGCTGTGGGCGTAGGAGATTTGAGGAGGGCTGTCCTTAGTACGAGAGGACCGGGATGGACGAACCTCTTGTGTTCCAGTTGTCATGCCAATGGCACGGCTGGGTAGCGAAGTTCGGTTGTGATAACCGCTGAATGCATATAAGCGGGAAGCACGCTCCAAGATGAGATCTCCCTGAAGGGCCCAGGAAGACCACCTGGTTGATAGGCTGGAGGTGTAAGCACAGTAATGTGTTCAGCTTACCAGTACTAATCGCCCGTTCGGCTTGTTCATAGAATTAACTCTGCACAGCAGCCGCTGTCGCAAAGACATTCAACAAGCCTTGTAATGGTCAGCAACATTGATAGTTCAGTAACAACCCAATCGATTTCGTTGTGAGATATTAGGCAGAACGTGGCGCCAGTTTGCTGCGGCTTTCCCGGGAGAACAAACCCGCTGACAAGCCCGGCTGCGGGAAAAACAACCCGCCAAGCGCCGACCAGGTTTAAGTTTCAAAGGCGTACTTGCTGTTGAATAGCGCCTTAAGTTTGCCGGTGAGCATACCGCGAGGGTCCCACCCGTTCCCATCCCGAACACGGAAGTTAAGACTCGCTGGGCCGATGGTACTGCACGCGAAAGTGTGTGGGAGATTAGGTGATCGCCGGCAATAATCTCAAGCAAAGCCCGCTCCTCGGAGCGGGCTTTTTGCGTTTAGACCTATCTTTCATCGTTGTCATCCCGACCGCAGCTCACGCAGTGAGCGAAGTGGAGGGACCTGCGGTTTCTATCCCTTTCCCCGTAGCTCTCTTTCATTGACAGAACCATCTATTCGCATATGAAATGGAGTCGCGTTCAGCGCTTCCATATCCATGACAAACAGACGAGACTTCCTCCGCTTGGCTTCTTCGGCCTCTGCCCTTACCCTGCTTCCTGAAAGCACCTTCGCGGCTCCGCAACAGTCAGGCCGCATGCGTCACTCGCATCCGATGATCCCGGCTGCGGCGCCTATGCTCGAGCTGCAGCAGCGGTTTGTCGATCTCCGCTTCGGCATGTTTCTGCACTTCAACATGGCCACCTATCAGGATCGTGAATGGGGAGACCCGTCTTCTCCGGCTACGCTCTTCAATCCGACCAATCTCGATACCGACCAGTGGGCCGCCGCCGCGCAATCGGCTCAGATGACCTGGGGCTGCCTGACCACGCGTCATCACGACGGCTTCTGCCTCTGGCCGACGAAGACGCGTGGCGCGAATGTAGGGCAATCGCAGCCGGGGCTCGATATCGTTCGCCGCTATGTCGATTCCTTCCGCAAGGCCGGGCTGCGCGTCGGACTCTACTACTCGATCCTTTCCAAGCGCGATGACATCCGCCACTTCAACGTCACGCCCGAAAAGATCCAGCTCATCAAGGACCAGCTCACCGAGCTGATGACCCAGTACGGCGAGATCGACATCCTCATCACCGATGGATGGGATGCGCCCTGGAGCCGCATCACCTATCAGGAAGTGCCCTTCCGCGAGATCTACGATCTGGTGAAGTCGCACCAGCCGAACTGCCTGATCTGCGACCTGAACGCCAGTCAATATCCCACCGGCGGCCTCTACTACTCCGATATCAAGGCCTTCGAGCAGAACGCCGGCCAGAAGGTGCCTGCGCACAGCGATCTGCCCGCGCTCTCCTGTGTCACGCTCACCGACGGCTGGTTCTGGAAGCAGGCCGACATCCACGGGCGCATCAAGTCGACGGAGACCGTCGTGAACGAATGGCTGGTGCCGCTCAACCAGCGCCACTGCAACCTGATTCTCAACGCCCCGCCCACGCGCGAAGGCCGCCTGGCGCCGAATGTCATCGCCCGCCTTGAAGAAATCGGCAAAGCCTGGAAGAAGCCCGCCGCACCCGAGCCGCTTGCCGAGCACATCGGCATCACCACGCCGAACCTTGCCACCGGCAAGCCCATCCACGCCAGCTCCTATCCTGACGGCGTAGGCCCCGACCAGGCCAATGACGGCAACTTCCACTCCAGCTGGTACGCCGAGAATCAGACGAGCTGCTGGCTCGAAGTCGACCTCAAGCAGCCTACCCGCTTCAACACCCTCAGTCTGGTCGAGCCGGTCGGCGCCTGGGACGACTACCCGCAGAGCCGCATCCGGAGCTACAGGTTTGAAGCCTTCACCGGCTCCGGCTGGACACCGCTCCTCTCCGGCGATGCGCCCGTACCCGCGACCATCCTGCGCCTGCCGAACGTTGCCACCGCCAGCCGCGTGCGCCTCTCCATCGAAGCCTCTGCCGCCGAACCGCATATCTCCGACCTCGGCATTTACGACGAGCCGTTGTAAGAGGTGGGGAGAGACCTGCGGTTTCTCTTCGCCGGGAGCAAGGCTGCCAATGCTTGTATCAGGGCACGGCTTCAGCCGTGCCATAAGAATGTTTTGAAAGAAGGGCTTCAGCCCCTGCGGCAATATGCCGGGTGCTCCATGCAAGCCTGCCGCTGGCTTGAGTGGGGACGAATGCCCCAGACCCCGTCATCCCGGCCGCTGTGGAGGCGCCTGCGGTTGTTCTATCCCACGTTTCAACATCGAGACGCAGGGCACCCGTCTTCCGCGTGCATCCTACCGGTTGATAGCAACCAACCACAGGTGAGCTCGATTGAAACTGCAGCGGACCCTCTTGTTTTCGAGTGTGCTGATGACTTTGTGCTTCGGGATGTACGCGGAGAGCCCGGAACAACACAGGCCGGATGAAGTCATCGGGAATGGAGCGTACGCAGTGCGTCCGCTTTTGCAGGACCCGGTGACGCAGGCCGCATGGGCTAACAAGCCGTATCGCCTTCTCCTCTACAAAGGAAACCAGGCTATTGCGGATTACGAAGGCATGACCAGCAGCGATGGCCATACGCTGACGCTGCGCTCTCCCGTGCCGATTGCCGATGCCGACATCTCGGCCAGGCCGCTGATCGGGCAGGGAGCATTCAAGGCCTTTATGCAGCTGGTGCAGCCTTCCGGCAAGTCTCTCGCGCATCATGGCTATCTCTTTTCGTTCGGCGGCCGGTTTTTCCTGGGGCGCTCCGACCAGCGCGGCGACACGGCTGAAGTCCGTTTCGACAGGAGCCTGCCTTTGAACATCTATCCCCTGGACGTGGAAGGCGTCAGTGGATGGCAGCAGGAGGCGGCCATCCTGAATGCGACTCTGACGGCAGCCTCTGCTGCGGAGCGGATCGCGCTCATCGAAAAGGCGCTCGCCTATGGACAGGCACACGGGAAAGAAGAGAGTGTAACCGGCCATCTCTCGGCTGCCTTGCTGGAAGGGGAGCTGGACAACGCGATCGAGGCGCCGGAGATGCTGTCCTCTGTCGAAAAGCGCATGATCGCCGCGAAGCTGCAGAGAGAATCCGCGGACGAAACAGGTGCGGAGAAGGCTGCGGAGCCGCCGGTCGCGCAACATCTGGAAGCCGTGGTCGAGACTCTGCAAAAGGAGCAGGAGGCGGGGCTTGGCCACTTTGACCTGCAGGGGTTTGCGATGCAGACTGCCCTCACCCTCGCGCAGCGCATTCCGCCCTCCGATCGGGAGAGCACGGCCGGCTCCCTCCTGTTTCTTGGCCAGATACTCGTAAAGCAACAACACGCGGAGCTCGCCACGCAGCTTCTTCACGCCAGCGAGTGGGATGAGAGGATAGCTCCGGGTAGGGACGGCATAGGCTTGCTGCTGCTCCAGTCCCGGATCGCCGCAGACCGCGGAGACGCGGCAGCGGCCGGGCAGTTATTCTCCATGGCAAATTTCGTGGGCGGCATGCAGGACTCGGACAGCGACGCTGCCGAGGCTGCGAAGCTGCTCGATGCCGCGCGCAAGAGCTTTCCCCAGGTGCCTCCACGCACCATGCTCGTTACCGCGCAGGCCCTTGCCGAGCTGCGCACGCATTGCCTGCAGTCGCGGGAAGACGATGCGCCGATCTTCTGGCTCGGAGATGCAGACGGCCCGGATGCGGATTCCGTAATGACCATCGCGGAAATGCAGCGGACAGCGGCACTGGACGCGGTGTTATCCCACGGCACGCTCGCTCCCGGAGAGTATGCTCTGTCCGGCCGTTGCGGAACCTCTGCAGGCAAGGTGCGCATCACGGAGGAAGATCTGAAGACCATCCGCAACCTGTCCGTTATGGAATCGATGATGTTTGTGAAAGACAGGCCTTCCGGCGAGGACGCGCGCGGAGCCATACTCCATCTGAAATCTGCTCTGCTGGCTTATCTGCAATACGCCCAGCTTGCGCCCGGACGCTACGCGATGAACAAGACGCTCGAAAAGCTCGATCTCAAGCTGATGTAATCCGTTCATCTCGTGGGCGCACGCGAGGGCTCTCTGTGCGTCAAGGCTTGGCCGTCGATGCGCTGTATGCAAATTTGCCGATCATCAGGTTCGCCTGATCGCTATCGGCTGGTTGAAGCTCGTACCTGCGTGTCTGCCACATGAAATTTCTGATCCGGAAGTAGTAGGTTTTCCCAGGCTCGGCGTTGAAATGGATCAGTTCGGTCACTGGACTTAGAAGGTGGTCCTGGGAACTGATGCAGGCATGATGCTCTCCGCCAGCGACATCGACAGAAAACCAGGATTCATTGACGACCGCGCCCGACCAATGGCCATCCATCCCCACCCTGGTAATTAGCTTTCTGCCCACGCCAAGCGGGTCGGACGAGCCTACATCCTGAATGAAGTAAACCCGCGCCATTTGCGGGTCGAGAGGTGACGGCGCTGGTATGTTCTTCACCTGGTGCGCGTCGTAACTTACATGCGAAGGTCCGCAGGCTCTCTGTAGATACACACTGGCATCCTCCGCATAAAGAGGAGCGCTGAGCAGAAGCAAGAAGAGAAGCAGCCGCATATCCATCCCCCTCATCGATCCCTGATCGATGGCCTTACCGATGCCAGGCCGATCTCTCGAAGCAGCCGGATGAAATCTGGCACGCGTGCAGAGATCTCCGGCAACAGCCACGATGGAATGCCCGCTGCAGCAGGGCTCATCCCCACTGGATGACGGGAGAGAACGCAACAAAGTTGCAGGAATGGAATTGCTTCGAGAGCATCCGGCGATTTTGTCACTCTTCTGGTTACAAAATCGCCGACAGCCGCTTACGCAGGGCCTTCCCGCGTGCGGCGCTCCTCTATTTCTGTGTCATCGTCACTTCGGGAAACGGGTGCGGATTGCCGTCGAGCAGCGGCGACGCTTTGCCGCGCAGCGTCTGGTCGAAGAAGGCCAGCGTCAGCGCACGCAGGATGGCGTATTCGCGGTACGCGGGGATGCTCCCGATATCGGAAAACCGGCGCAGCGGAGAGTACAGGCTCCGGTCGGTGAAGCTCGAGTGCGTGCTGCCGTGCAGGTTCGCATAGCGCGCATGGGACTTCGCCAGCATCGTCGCGTCACGCATATCGAGCAGGTGATTATTGAGCACGAACGGATCCTTCAGCGCCTCGGCCGTGGGGTTGTCGATATCCTCTTCGATCATCATCAGCGGCTTGTTCAGCGCTTCGGCCGCATGCGGTCCCCAGAACGAGCCATCCATATCGAGCGCGGCCTTCACCCGGGAATCCGTCCGCGCCGTCTCGACCGACACCGCGCCGCCGAAGGAGTGTCCCAGCGCGCCGACGCGCGTCAGGTCGATGCGCCGGTAGAACGGGCTGGCCGGATCGGCATTCCAGCGTGTCAGCTCGTCCAGCACGAAGCGGTCATCGTCGGCCTGGATCGCCAGATGCTGCGCGGCAACAGCATCCAGCTGCGCCAGCGTATGCGTCTCGAAGTCCAGCACCTCGCCGTCGACCGGTTTCTCTACGTGCCCATCAGCAAAGAGCGTAGGGCCCGAGTTGCCGGTGTGGTCGATGCCCACGACCAGGTAGCCGTGGCTGGCCAGCTCTTCGGTCAGATAGGTGTAGTAGGTTCTCCGTCCGCCCCATGCCGGGTTCAGCAGCAGCACCGGCATCGGTGCCGCGCCCGCTGCAAACGGCGCATTCCAGCGGGAGTGCGTCCACAGCACAGCCTGGTAGGTCGATTTGAGCTCGGTCTCCTTCAGTCGCCGGTAGGCGGCGCGCCGTCCGCCGTGTGCTTCGGCCGGATACCACACCTGGATCACCAGCCGCCGCTGTCCATCCGGCTCAGCAAAGCGTGCGTCCACGGGATGAGGATTCGTCACTTCAAGAACACGGGTGCCGATGGCATACGATCCGGTCGGCGCCGGCAGGCGAAACATCGGAAGCATCCAGGAAGCGATTGTCGAAGCGATTGTCGCCGCAAGGAGCAGCACCAGCAGTCCGCAGACTGCCGCGCGCCTGCGGCACAGGAGCGCAAGCGGCAGCAGCAGCGCCGCCAGATACGCCGGAGCCATCTGCCAGTGTGGTCCTTCGATGCCGAGATGCAGCGCCAGCACCAGCAGTCCTGCCGCAGCCAGCCAGCTTCGCCCTCGAGGATGCCCATCGCGCCGCCACAGCAGCCACAGGCCCAGCAGCAACACGCCAACCAGCAGCTCTTCCAGCGGACGCACGCCTTCGTTTCCTCCGGGGACTCCATGCCAGACTAAACCCTGCTTCCGGCGCACGCCTCGGGATGGTCATCCCGGCCGCCACGGCGATCAACCGGCTTCCCTGGAGCCATCTGCCTCTTGATAGAGCCGCTGCTTCAACCAGAATGCGACGTGCACCAGCCCGATCAGGGCCGGTACTTCAATCAAAGGGCCGACGACTCCGACAAAGGCTTCGCCGGAATTGAGGCCGAAGACCGCCACGGCGACGGCGATCGCCAGCTCGAAGTTGTTCCCCGCCGCGGTGAAGGACAGCGTAGCCGATTGCGCATAGTCTGCCCCGAGCCGTTTGCCCATCGCAAAGCTGACCAGGAACATGACGAGGAAATAGATCACGAGCGGGATCGCGATCCTGACAACATCGAGCGGCAGGCGCACGATCAGGTCGCCCTTGAGCGAGAACATCACGAGAATGGTGAAGAGCAGGGCAACCAGCGTCAGGGGGCTGATGCGGGGAACAAAGCGGGTCCGGTACCAATCTTCTCCCTTGGTCTGGATCAGCAGAAACCGCGTGAGGAACCCGGCCACAAACGGCACGCCAAGATACAGGCCGACGCTCTTTGCAATGTCGCCTATGCCAATCGAAACAACGCTCGCGGCAAGACCGAACCACTTCGGGAGCACGGCCAGGAACAGCCACGCGTAGAGGCTGTAGAAGAGCACCTGGAAGATGCTGTTGATGGCGACAAGCCCGGCGACATAATCCGTGTCGCCTTCGGCCAGCTCATTCCACACCAGCACCATGGCAATGCAGCGTGCGATGCCGATCAGGATCAGGCCACGCATGTAAGCCGGCTCGCTTCGCAGGCAAACGATCGCGAGTCCGAACATCAGCACCGGCCCGATCAGCCAGTTCTGAACGAGCGAGAGCCCCAGCACGCGCTTGTTGCGGAAGACCTCTCCAAGCTTTTCGTAGCGGACCTTTGCCAGCGGCGGAAACATCATGAGGATGAGTCCGACAGCGATAGGAATGTTGGTGGTTCCGCGCTGGAAACGGTTTACGAATGCCGCGGAGGATGGGAGAAAATGACCGGTCCCGACGCCGATCGCCATGGCGAGGAAGATCCAGAGAGTGAGAAAGCGGTCCAGAAACGAGAGCTGTTTCCGCGCTGCCGGTGTGCAGACCTGGCCGTGTGCGACAGGGGCGGCCATCAGCAGGACTCGCAGCACGGTTCGGAAATCGCCGCCGGAACCGGCGCGCCTGCGAGAGCATATTTCGCCGGTGCGCAGCAGGCTTTGATCAGCCGCGCCCGGTCGGCCTGCATGGCCTTCTCCTCTTGCAGCGAATCGAGCGTCTGCCGGAGAATCCGGGTTGCGCCAGGATGCGATGGCGCCACGATGCGATAGTGCATCCACTTGCCCTCGCGCCGGGCCGAGACGATGCCCGCCTTGCGCAGGTAGGCGAGGTGCCGGGAGATCTTCGGTTGAGGCGCGTCCAGGATTTCGACGAAGTAGCAGACGCAGACCTCCTGCTCTCCCATGAGGTTGAGCAGGCGCAGGCGGGTCCTGTCTCCCAGCGCCTGGAAGAACTGTTCCATGTTGAACGCTACGTTGAACTCTGCTTTGCGGGGCATACAGAATATATATGCTTTGACGAATGTGTATGCAAGAAATATATTCGCTTAAGCAAATGCATGAGGTGGGGGAATGACGAAAATTCTGGATGCTGTGAAGCCGAAGTACAAAGACGGCAGGGTGACCGTGATTTTTGCCTGCGTTCATAACGCCGGACGCTCACAGATGGCCGCGGCGTTCTTCCATGCGCTCGCCGATCCCTCGAAAGCGCGCGCGCTATCGGCGGGAACGGAGCCTGGCGCATCCGTTCACCCGGAAGTGCTGGCCGCCATGCGGGAGGTCGGCATCGATCTCAGCGCTGCCAGGCCGCAGAAGCTCACCGAAGAGCTGGCCGCCGAAGCCGATCTTCTGGTGACCATGGGCTGCGGTGAGCAGTGTCCCTATGTTCCGGGTCTGCGCCGCGAAGACTGGCCGCTGCGCGATCCCAAAGGACTTCCTGCCGGGGAAGTGCGCCTCATCCGCGATGAGGTGAAAGCGCGCGTCGAGCAGCTGGTGCAGCGGATGCACGCGCTCGTCTCCTCCGGGAACCCGATGCCGGATTAAACCCCGCTTCGGCAGGAGAGAATTCCGATTGACTTCCGATAGTCGACTGTCTACCATCATCGCCATTGGAGGTCGACTGTCTACCATGGCTGCGGATTCCTCATCGCGCAACGGATTGCTCCAGGGCACCCTGGACATGCTGATCCTGCGCACCCTGCTCGGATGCCCGGCCCACGGCCACCAGATCGGCAAGCACATCCAGCGCACCACCCACGACTTTCTCCAGATGCAGCATGGCTCGCTGTATCCGGCCCTGCACCGTCTGGAAAAGCGCGGCTGGGTGACGGCGAACTGGGAGACAGCGCCCGACCGCAACCGCGAGTTCAAGTACTACCGCCTCACCGCCGCCGGCCGCCGCCAGCTGGTGGTGGAGGAGTCGAGGTGGAAGCAGATGACCGAAGCCGTGGCGCGCGTGATGTGGCCCGCGCCCGAAGAGGCGTGAGATGAGCTGGCTGACCGGGAATAAACGCGACCGCGATCTGGAGCGCGAGCTCCGCGCCGATCTTGAGCTGGAGGAAGAGGAGCATCGCGAGAATGGCGCTTCCGCCGAGGAAGCACGCTATGCCGCTCTTCGCGCCTTCGGCAATCCCACCGTCATCCGCGAGCAGACGCGCGCCGTCTGGTCCTGGAACCGGATCGAAGCCTGGGAGCGCGATCTCCGCTACTGCCTGCGCGGCTTGCGCCGGGCGCCGGGGTTCACGGTCATCGCCATCGTCGTCATGGCTCTCGGAATCGGCGCAAACGTGGCCTTGTTCGCCGTCATCCGTTCGGTGCTGCTCAATCCGCTGCCCTACCACGCGCCGGAGCGGCTGGTCACTCTCTACAGCACCTTCAACGACGCCAACGGCAAGCGAAGCTTCATGCCCATCGATGCGGGGAGCTTCTTTGCATGGAAGTCGGCGGCTGCCAGGTCTGCGGAGATGGCGATGATCTCGCCTTTCCAGGGCTACAGCGTGTCGGCGGAAAGTGGACAGCTGCCGGAGGCGGCCAACGCCGCCTGGGTGACGGCGAACTTCTTTTCCACCCTGGGCATGCAGCCCGTGCTCGGCCGCTCCTTTACGCAGGCAGACGACAGCCCCGACGCCAACGCCACGGCGATTCTCTCCTACTCCTTCTGGAAGCGCCGCTACGCCGCCGATCCCGGCGTGCTCGGGCGCAGGATCTGGCTCGATGCGCGGCCCTACACCATCATCGGCGTTCTGCCGGAGTCGATGGTCTTCTTCGGACCATTCGCGCCCAGCAGCATCCAGGTCTGGACGCCGGTCGGGCATGAGGCCCCGCGCTGGCTCATGACCACCTTTCAGGATCACGAGTTCATTGGCGTGGCGCGGCTGGCTCCAGGCGTGACCAGGGCGCGGCTGCTCAGCGCGCTCACCCTCGTGCAGGCGCATATCAAGGCGGAGCATCCTGACCCTGCTGTGCGCGAGGTGGTGAGCGGCCGCTCCATCCTCGATGACGTCGTCGAAGAGTACAAGACGCCCATTTACGTGTTGTTTGGCGCGACGGCCTGCGTGCTGTTCATCGCCTGCCTCAATGTCGCCAGTCTGCTCGTCGCACGCACCGCCGCGCGACGCCGCGAGATCGCTATCCGCACGGCATTGGGCGGAGGACGCATGCGGCTCATCCGTGAGCGCGTTCTGGAAAGCCTGGTGCTCGCGGTATGCGGAGGCGGTCTGGGTGTGTTGCTGGCTTTAGGTGCCGTGCGCTGGCTGGCCATCGCGCGGCCCGACATTCCCCGCGTGGACAGCATTCATCTCGACTGGGTAGTGGCCGTATTCGCGCTCGCTGCCGTCGTCCTGTGCGCCGTCTTTTCCGGTCTGGTCTCCGCGCTCAGCGTGGACAGCCGCCGCCTGCTGGCTACCCTGCAGGAGACCTCGCGTGCGCAGAGCGGCGGCCGCATTCGCGCAGGCCTGCGCCGCACCCTGCTGGTGCTCGAAGTCTGTCTTACCGTAGTGCTGCTCATCGGTGCGGGACTGCTGCTCAAGAGCTACAGCCGCCTGCGCTCATCCGATCTCGGCGTACCGGTTGCCAACACGCTGACCATGCGCTTCGGCGTGCCCGAAGCGCGCTACAAAACTCCGGTCGATCAAGTAAGCTTTCTCGAGCGCGTCATCACGCGTGTGCGCGCTCTTCCCGGCGTGGAGTCGGCCGGCCTCGTCTCCAGCGCGCCCGGACAGGGATGGGGCGGCGATCGCCTGGTCGGCGTGGTGGAGCATCCTCCGCTGCCGCCGGGCGAAACCATCGACATGATGGTGCGTGGCGCAGACCCTGGCTACTTTGCCGCCGTTCATCTCCCCATTCTCAAAGGCCGCACGTTCGCCTCGGACGAGCGGCTGAAGCGCGATCATGTGGTGCTCATTAGCAAGGAGGCCGCGCGCACCATCTTCCCCGGCGAAGACCCCATCGGCAAGCACATCAGGATCAACATGGGCGGAGATCGATACGAGATCGTCGGTGTTGTGGGCGACACGCGCTACTCGGTCTCTGAGCCGCCGCGCGCCATGATGTACATGCCTGTTTTCGGCAATGGCTACACCAATGTCACGCTCGTCGCGCGCTCTGCGCGCGATGCGAATGCCCTGGCCCTGCCGATCGAGAAGGCCATCGGCGAACTCGATCCCGACCTGCCCGTCTCCGACGTCCAGACACTGGAGGAGACTGTGGCCCGCTCTTCGCTGGGCTCGCAGTTCAACTCGGTGCTGATTCTCGGCTTCGCAGTCATAGCGCTGGTGCTTGCGGCCGTGGGGCATTACGGTGTGCTTGCGTATCTGGTCACGCAGCGCACGGGGGAGATCGGCATTCGCATCGCTCTCGGCGCACAGCGCGGCTCGGTATTGCGGCGTGTGTTGCTCGACGGGCTGCGGCCCGCGCTGGTCGGATTAGCTGCGGGGCTCGCGGTGAGCGCATTTCTCGCGCGGATGCTGCAGTCCATCCTTTACCAGACAGAGCCGCTCGATCTCTCTGTCTTTGCCACCGTGGCCAGCGTGTTGCTGCTGGTGGCCCTGGCCGCCTGCCTGGCGCCGGCATGGCGTGCGGCACGGCTCGATCCGATGAGCGCTCTGCGTACGGAGTAGTGTCCTTACGGAAGGCGCATGTCGCATGGGGCAGGGAAGGCGATCGGCGTGGAACGTTCTGAGTGTTCCACGTGGAAACTTCTGTATTCAGGACGGTTGCGCTTTCGCTGCGTCGTCGCGATCCGGCGGCGGGAGTTGCACCGGAGTCGCACCATGGTTCCGATCGGGGGCTGCGATCATCCAATCGGCTAGGATCAAGGAACGTCCATGGCCACAGAAGCACAATCCAACCCTGCTGTGAGCTCTTCTTCCGTCGTGCTCACCGAGGACCAGGTCCAGCTCATCGCAAAGGCTCTTGCCGACCCGCGCCGCTACGAGATTCTGCGCCGCATCGGAGCCGCCGAGGGATCGACCCCTTGCAGCAGCATGCGCGACTGCGTCGAAATCAGTCCCGCCACGCTCTCGCACCATATGAAAGAACTGGAAACTGCGGGACTGGTCACCGCCACGCGCAACGGCAAGTTTGTGAACTATCAGCTGCGTCGCGATGTGCTGGATGCCTTTTATCATCGCCTGCGCTCCGATTTTGCCTGATCCGCCTGCTCCGCGCAGGGCGGGACTGGCCGTCCAGGCCTCTGGCCTCCGCTCCCTCTGGTCGCGAATGTGGTTTTGTTCTTTTGAAAGAGAAAAGAACCGCGGGTGCCCCACGTCTCGCCGTTGAGACGTGGGATTTTTTATCTGAGCCCTGAGCCCTGGATCGCGACCAGAGGGAGCGGGAGGCCGAAGGCATAAGGCCTGGACGGCCAGTCCCCGAAGGCGATTCGCCCTGCGCGCAGCAGCCTGCGATTTCACAGGATTTCCACATTTTCCGCATCCGCTCCTGAATCCTTATCATGAGGCGCTTCATCAATTCGATAATTGTCGAATCGTCGAAATGAGGCGACGGCACACAGGATCAAGACAGGAGAATCGTCATGAGCAAGCTCGCAGGAAAAGTCGCTGTTGTAACCGGTGCCTCCAAGGGAATTGGTGCGGATATTGCACGCGGACTGGCCGCTGAGGGTGCTGCGGTGGTGGTGAACTACAGCTCGAGCAAGGCCGGCGCCGACAAGGTCGTGGCCGAGATTACCGCCAAGGGCGGCAAGGCCATTGCCGTGCAGGGCAGTGTTGCCAAGGCCGACGAGGTGAAGCGCCTCTTCGAGGAGACGAAGAAGACCTACGGCAAGGTCGACATCCTGGTGAACAATGCTGGCATTTACGAGTTCGGCCCGCTCGACCAGATCACCGAAGAGCATTTCCACAAGCAGTTCGACACGAATGTTCTCGGCCTGCTGCTGGCCACGCAGGAGGCGGTGAAGCTGATCGGCCCCGAAGGCGGCAGCATCATCAACATCGGCTCGGTGGTCAGCGAGATCACCCCTCCGGCCTCGGCCGTCTACAGCGCCACCAAGAGCGCGGTGGACGCCATCACCGGCGTGCTCTCGAAGGAGCTGGGACCGAAGAAGATCCGCGTGAACTCGATCAACCCCGGCATGATCGAGACCGAGGGCACGCACACCGCGGGCTTCATCGGCTCGGACTTCCAGAAGCAGATCGAGGCGCAGGCTCCGCTCGGCCGCATCGGCCAGCCGAAGGACGTGACCCCGGTCGCCGTCTTCCTGGCCTCCGATGACGCCGGCTGGCTCACCGGCGAGCTGATCCACGCCTCCGGCGGCCACGCGTAAGACGCGCGTTCTTTCAATGTTACCTATCCCCACCCGGCAGGCCAGCTCCCCTGCCGGGTTCTTTTTTGCCTGGGTGGGCTGGAGAATTTCACCACAGGCGGGGATAGAGGGGATCGTGCCTCTGCGGGCATCGCTGTTGCAGCGCAAAGATCGCAAAGACGCAAAGGCCGCAAAGCTTTCTATTGCTCCATCGGCTGTCCTTCCGGCTACGCGAACCGCACCCGGGATTTCACTGCAGCAGCGGCTCTTACCTTCCCACCCAGGCGGAGCTTGGATGGGGCACCCTGGTTCTTCTTCGATTCGAGAAGAGCAAACCTCCATCGCGACCAAAGGGAGCGGGGGCCGAAGGCGTGTCGCCCTGCGCGGAGCAGCCGAAGGCGAATCGCCCTGCGCGAAGCAGCTGAAGGCGGAAGACCGTACGAAGTGCCTAGTCCCCGATGGCGATCACGAAGTAGTTTGCCGGCGTGGTGCCTACGTTCTTGAGCCCGTGCATGGTGTTCGAGGCCGCGTAGAGCACGCCTCCGGGACCGACTACCGAGCGCCGTTCATCCATCTCGAACTCGACCGAGCCTTCGCGGATCATCATCAGCTCGGAGTGCCGGTGCTTGTGCGGCGGATGCGGCATCGCGCCCGGCGGCAGCGTCGTCTCGTGCACTTCGATGATCTCGCCGGTAGGCAGCCGTCCGGCCATCACCGCTCGCGAGGCTCCGCCGTTGGCCGAGGTGTGCACCGGCAGCTCGTCGAAGGCGAAGGCGCGGGAGACATCGGGCAATCCTTCCGGTGGTTTCGCCAGGCCCGAAGCGGTGGTCAGGCTTCCGAGAATGCCGGCGAGGGCAGGCAGTCCGATGCAGAGTTCGCGGCGCGAGATTCCATCCATGGTGAGCGATCATACGCTGTTGCGCGCAGGGCGATTCGCCTTCGGCCTCTGCTTCCTCTGGTCGCGATTGAGATTTTGTTCTCTTGAAAGAAGGGAAGAACCCGGGTGCCCCACGTCTCGCTGTTGAGACGTGGGATTTTTATTTGAGCCCTGAGCCTGAGCCCTCCCGCGCATTGCAACCCGCCTCATCGCGTGCTATATTCTGTTCTGTAGCCCCCCTGTTGCTGATGCCTCCGTGTGTTCGTAACAGGCTGGATACAAGGCTGTTTTGGGCTGGCGTAGCTCAGCTGGTAGAGCATCTGATTTGTAATCAGACGGTCGGGGGTTCAAATCCCTTCGCCAGCTCCAACTCCGCGGTTCCAGGCAGGCGTACAAGCAGGATCGCCGGTCACACCCCGTAGCGGACTCCTTCACCAGCGCAAAGAGGTTTTACCGGATTTCGATCCGGAATGCCGGTGGGTGTCCTGAAGCAGAGTGTCATTGGAGTCCGGCAACCGGATGCACAGGTGGCCGAGTGGTTAATGGCAGCAGACTGTAAATCTGCCGCTCCTTGGAGCTACGGAGGTTCGAATCCTCCCCTGTGCACCACTCAGTTTGGTTGGACACGCTGCCGGCGGCAGGGTGAATCGCGAAGCGGGCGCCGAGCGATGGCAGGCAAGGCAGGACGAACGATGGCCCTTACGGATGAGAAGCGCAAATGGGTAGCGCTGGCCGTCCTCGGCATCCTGGCTCTGCTCACGTGGCAAACGCTGGATCCTGGTCGTACCCGGACCGTGGTTCTGGTGGTGTTGGGAGCTTTCGCATTCCGTATCCTGCTGACGCCCCGGCGTTCGCGGTACGATGAGAAAAGCATTCCCGGCAAATAGGTTTTGGTTGTGGTTGTAGCAGGGCTGATGTAGCTCAGTTGGTAGAGCACTCCCTTGGTAAGGGAGAGGTCACCGGTTCAATCCCGGTCATCAGCTCCAGATTTTTAGTGGCAGGTCTGCACCCCGCGAGCCAGCCGGTCTGTGATTCGAGCCTCATGGCGGTCTTCCGCATGAAGAAGCTCTGGACCACATACCCGCTGGCTCGCTTGTGCCCGGAGGGGACAGGGAGTGCAGGCCTGTTACAGGTTTCAAGGCGGAGCGCCTGCGGTACGCAGGCGGATTCGCTGAAGTCGGGCGGGAGTAACTCAGTGGTAGAGTCACAGCCTTCCAAGCTGTTGGTCGCGGGTTCGATTCCCGTCTCCCGCTCCAGAATTCAAAAGGACCGCGCAAGCGGTCCGCATTGCGGTTAGGGCCTGGTGTTCCGAGCTCTGTGCTCTGAGCCCTGAGCCCTGTAAAAGGGGTAAGGATGTACGAACAGGCAGTGCTTCCCATTCAGGACGAGAAGACTTTTGCCGAGGTTCATGGCGCGCTCGAGTCCGCCTTCTCGGCTGCGAAGGTCGAAGGTTTTCTCCGCGGCATCCAGCGTGCGCATCTGCGTGCCCGCCAGTTCGAAGCGATCCTTGCCGGCGGCCTGCTGGGCAGCGGCACGGCGGCGAAGTATGCCGCGCTCGGCGACTCTGACCGCGGTCACATCCGCGAGCAGTATCTGAAGAGCATCGAGCAGGTGGCCCCGGCCGTCCGCGCAAAGTTTATGAGGGTGTACACCGCTTACTAAGGGTGAACCCGGTAAAACAAAAAGAATTACCGGAACTTGAGGAGAAGGAAATGGCGAAGGAGAAATTTGACCGGTCGAAGCCGCACGTGAATGTGGGAACGATTGGGCACATTGACCACGGCAAGACGACGCTGACAGCGGCGATCACGAAGGTGCTGTCGAAGCACAACCCGAACATCAAGTTCC